>JAFXEW010000041.1 GCA_017513625.1 Lachnospiraceae bacterium
AACACGTTCTCCTGCCCCGTCCGGGTGAATAATACAGAACTGTCCGGCTTTTGCGTTTCTTGCAACCTGCGGTGCATGAATCCACATCTCAAAGACTGCGTCAGAGAGAGCCTGTGCCTGAATTATAGTATATTCTTCCATGATTTGTTCCTTTGATATTTGCAGGGTATGTATTGGTTGTACAGTACCTTAATGGTAGCGGAGGTGGAGAAAAGAGATAAAAAAAGTTAATCGCAAAAAAGTGTCAGTTGATAAGCTGCATCAGCATCTCATACAATGGAGGGATGTCGTGGATTAAGGTATTCCATGTCTCCTCTAAATCCACTGTAGCATACCCATGTGCCAGCTTATCCCGCATGCCGGTAATCTGCCGCCAGGGAATTCCAGAGTGCGCTAATCTAAACTCTTCGTTTACCCCTTTTGCCGCTTCACCGATAATTTCCAGAGAACGGATTAAGGCATTCTGGTAAAACGGCCGGGAAAGAAACTCATCCTTTGAAATCCCGGGAAGTTCCTCCTGGATAATTTCAATCTGGTAAATCATATCGCGAACAAAGACAAGCGGATCTTTTCTGCTCATGCCAAAACCTCATTCCGGATGAAAATAATGTCCTGTTCAATATACGGTCTGATAGACGGCTTCAGGTATTTTATCGGCATCAAATCCACCTTCCGTCCAAAAAGGTTTTCCAGATAGTCGATGAGGTTTACGGTATGAAACATTCCATATTCTGTCCCTTCCTGATAGGAGTACAGAATATCAATATCACTGTTTTCCGTGTCTTCTCCACGCGAGACAGACCCGAATACCGCAAGCGTATCAATACCAAACCGCTCCCGAATCTCTGCGATATGTGAGTCGAGTTTTTTGAGGACGTCCTCTTTGATACTGGTGTATTCAGGCATTATCGTATGTTAGATATTAGTTGAGGATATTTATGAAGGTTGGCCTGCTGTTCTTTCAAAAACCGTTTGCTTCTTCTCATACCGCGCCCAATATATATTCAATGAATAACAGCTTTGAGCGGGAGATGGTGCAGTGCATGAACCGGTTCTTTACCGAGAACCGGAAACGCGGATTTGCCTACCGCTTAAAGCAATCCACGTTTAACACGCAGTACGTGGATATCATCGTGGATTCAAAGGAACCCGGATATTATCTGGCGATTGAATGCAAGTCGCTGAAAGGAAAGCGGCTGTCTTTTTCGAGTAATTTCCACAAGGATAAGGACGGAGTTCACCAGATTGACAACATCTCCGGATTCATCAGCTACACAGGACGCCGGGGCTTTCTGGCGGCAGAGTTTCGGGGCGGACAGAAAAATGAAGCATACCTGATGCCGTGGGAACTGGTTCTGGAATACTTCGACTCCGCGGCAAGTATTCCAATCGAGGCATTTCGTGAATGCATTGTTTTAGAACGGATTCCGGGAGGCTATCGACTGCCTGCCGGACTGCCGGAAGAATAATTTTTTTTTTAGAAATCGAAGAAAAGAACAGCGCATTCGCTTTAGTTTAAAGAAATCAGAAAAAGAGTGCTGATATCGGGATTCGAACCCGAGTCGCTGGCGTGAAAGGCCA
>JAFXEW010000042.1 GCA_017513625.1 Lachnospiraceae bacterium
GTAGTAGCGCCGGTCATACCGGAGTTTGCCCACTTACCTGCTTCCGACGTCTTAACCTGCCACTGGTATTTCAGGTCGCTTCCGGTTGCAACTACCTTGAAGGCAGCATTCTCACCCACCGCTACGGTCTTACTCTCGGGCTGACTTGTGATAGCAAACTTTGCACTAACAGTCAGGGTAGCTGCATCACTGGTTACTTTATTACCGCTTCCGTCAGTTACTACGCAGCGATACTGATAGCCGTTACGGGCTTTGGTTCCCTGTACCGCAATGCTGTTGGTCGTAGCTCCTGTCATTCCGGAGTTTGCCCACTTACCTGCTTCCGACGTCTTAACCTGCCACTGATATTTCAAGTCGTTTCCGATTGCAGTCACTATAAAGGTAGCCTTGTCTCCCTCTGTCACATCCTTGCTTGCAGGCTGCGCTGTAATGGTCACACCTGCCTGAACGCCCAGTGTTGCGCCATTACTGGTTACCTTGTTGCCGCTTCCGTCGGTAATCACACAGCGATACTGATAGCCGTTACGGGCTTTGGTGCCCTGTACAGTGATACTGTTTGTCGTGGAGCCAACCATTCCGGAATCGGTCCAGGTAGTTGCACCTACTTTCTTAAACTGCCACTGATATTTCAGATTATTTCCGATAGCTGTCACTGTAAAGGCAACACTGTCTCCTTCTGTGACGCTCTTGCTTGCAGGTTGCATTGTAATAGCCAACTTAGCCTCTACAGTCAGGGTAGCACCTTCACTGGTCACCTGCTTACCGCTTCCATCTGTTATTATGCATCGGTACTGATAGCCGTTTCTGGCCTTAGTTCCCTGCACGGTAATGCTATTGGTCGTAGCTCCTTCCATTCCGGAGTCCTTCCATTGGGTCTCATTTGCCTTCTTAAACTGCCACTGGTATTTCAAGCCTTCGCCGGTGGCTGTTACCTTGAATGTAGCACTGTCACCCTCGGTTACACTCTTGCTTGCAGGCTGCGCTGTAATAGCCAATACGTCCTTTACGGTCAAGGTAGCACCTTCACTGATTACCTGCTCGCCGTTTCTGTCGGTTATCACACAGCGATACTGATAGCCGTTGCGTGCCTTAGTTCCCTGAACAGTGATACTGTTTGTCTTAGAACCGGTCATACCGGAATTGGTCCATTTAGCAGTTTCTGATGTTCTGAACTGCCACTGATAGCTGAGATCACTTCCTTCTGCTTCCACTGCAAACACCGCTGCCTCACCTACTGCGACACTCTGGTCCGCAGGTTGCCGGGTAATCACTGTTTCCTCTTCTTTTGCCAGCAGCTTCGCCGTACCATACACTGCCGTAGAGGACCAGCCCAAACCGGTTTCATCAAACCAGCTTACGGTACCGATACGGGTAGCGTTTGCACCCGCATCGTTTATCTGGAATTCCAGACCGATTTCCATGCCTACTGCGGGGGTGATATCGGTCCATTTAAATGCAGCTTCTACTTCGTAACCGCCTGTAAAGCTTCTTGCTGCAGAGATTACATTGTCAGCATTACATTTGGTACCGTTAAAGGACTGCTCATTGGTATAGCTGATTCTGTACTGCTTATCATCAGCTTCGTAGCTTTCTGTCTTGTGGTTGTTTTCGTCAATAAACACTTCCACGGAGTCCTGCTGCCATGCGTCGCTGCTGCTGTTATTCAAGGTAGCATCCTGTACTTCCATGAATACGTAAAGGTACTCCTCATCCCACATTGCAGTAGCATCCGCCACTACACCGGAGTTCAAATGGATGTCCAAAGGTATGTAGGTGCCGTTATTGCCCCAGGCATCTTCCTTGATACCATCAACATTTGCAGTTCCGTAGCCGATATTTGCGTAAGGCTTGATAACTGCCTCTGCATAATACTTGCTACTGGTCTCCTGGGAAAGGGTTGTATCATTAAATGCAATCTTCTTATCGCCCTTTGTCACCACGATATCCAGACCAAGCTTGTCCAAAATATCCGCATTGGCAATATTGGTCTCCAAAATAACTCTGTAACCGTTTGCCAGCGTCACTCCGTTTTTCTTGGTAGCGCTTACCTTTACAGGTGTGATGTCTTCACTTTCGGAATTAGCTCCATCCACATAAAGAGTTACTGTATCGCTGTCGCTTGTGTTTGCCCCCTCTACGGTAACAAGCACGGACAACTCATTTCCTACCACAACACTCTGCAGACTTACAGTGGTATCTTCAGCCGTAACACTGTAAGCGGGCGCCATGTCAAAATTCAATTCGTCTGCCTTAATAACAGTAATGCCCCGTCTTTCGGGAGGCAGCTTAGTAGCATCTACAAATGCCCAATACGCAGGCTTTGCCTGATAATAATCATCAAATAACAACGGACACTGTGCACCGCCGGATGCTGCTCCTCCCACACTGTTGGAGCTCTGTAACCAGGAGTATTTATCCACAACACCCCACATGGTGATACCGGTAATATCAATACCGTCCTCTGCATCCAGTGCCTTTAACACATCATAAATCTCTTTATAACGGTGGCCCATGTTCTTAAATTCTTCTTCTCTGGTTGCTGAAGTACCGTCATAGGCACCACTTGCCTTAATATCCAACTCAGTCAGCTGAATCTTGTCCACAATTGCTGCATATCTGCGCACTGCAGCTTCAATCTGTCCCACGCTGGGGCTCTGCATATTGTGATGAGCCTGCATACCCATACCATCGATTCGGGTACCCTCTGCATTCTTTACATCCCTTAACAGATTTGCAATGCCCACACTCTTGTTAGGGTCTGAATCATTATAATCATTGTAATAAAGCTCCAGACTTGCAGGCGCATATTTATGTGCATACTTAAATGCATTGATAATGTATTCGTTGCTCTGGTCGCCGTATACCGCAGCCCATGAGGAGTTCTCAGATGCCATACGGGGCTTTGCTGTGGAATCACTGATTGCTTCATTTACCACATCCCATCCGTAGAACATATCCTTGTACTCACTGTCTTCGCCTACAAAGTGCTCCAAAACTGTCTTAATGTACCACTCCAGACGTTTATTCATCACGGAAGTGCTTACATAATCTGCAGAAGCATCATAATCTTCACGGAAAAACCACTCCGGAGTCTGTGAATGCCATACAAGTACATGGCCCCTTACCTTGATAAAATCATCGGGGTTTGCATCATTCCACTCCTTGATATAATCAAGCATACTGTCTGCACGGGAGAAATTCAGTACGGGAACAACCATACTCTCCCCGTTGAAAGTAACGGTCTGAGTAGTTCCTGAGCCCAGGAAAGCATCCGGCTTCATTTCATTTTCAAAAGAAATTGCATTAAAATGCTTGGTAGTCAGTTCCATCAGCAGTGCATCTGACAGTCCGTGATATGCCACACAGGCACCTGCGATAGCATCTGCTCCCAGGTCTCTGGTAATGGCATCCTTCCAATCAGGAATATCCGTCTGGATACCCTCAGGAACTATCACCTGTGCATCGTGATTTATCTCAAAAGAGATACCGGATATTTCCATCTCAATGGGAGTCGCATCCTGCCCATTGGTAAAGTTCGAGGTAATTGCCATATACTTAATTCCGGCTCTTACATTCTCTCTGGGTATCACTACGGGATTACCGTACTGTACCTGCGTTTCACCACTCCCTTTGTTGGCATAATCAGTTTCCGTAAAAAACTTATACGCAAACTGATGTGCATTGTCGGATGTTACATGGAAGGTAACTCTCTCTACCTTACCGAACTCAACATCCTCAGGTACTGCAAAGAAAATGGATTTCCAGTTGCCGCCAAATGTCAGCACCTTACCGCCACCGGAAATATCCTCTGCAGTAGTTTCCCAACTGTCGGTCTGCACGATATCTGCCATGGAATAGGTCACAGTCTCTATATTTGCGGCCTTTGCTTCCATGGAGGTCGTGTTCAGACTTCCCAGCATCATCAGCAGGGCAAGTATGCCTGCCATACATTTTCTAATTCTTTTACCCATAATTAGCCTCCACCTTCTATATTTCTCCACTATTATATCGGTATATAAAAGTAATTTCTCTTTTTTCCTTGTGATTTACATCTCAATTATTGCTAATTTAATAAGAAAATACCCTTTTCCTTCCCTTTGATTTGTAGAAGTTCATCTGTCCCTGACAATAACAAAGCAGCATTCCCCTACAGAAATGCTGCTTCAAATAACTTCACATATTCAAATATTAGTGATGGAACAGTCTGATACCGGTAAATGCCATAACCATGTCATGCTTGTTGCAGCACTCGATTACTTCTGCATCTCTTACAGAACCGCCGGGCTGTGCAATATACTTAACACCGCTCTTGAATGCACGCTCCACATTATCGGAGAAGGGGGAGAATGCATCGGAACCTAAGGTTACATTCTGATTCTGATCCAGCCATGCTCTCTTCTCAGCTGCGGTAAATACTGCGGGCTTAGTTTTGAAAACATTCTCCCATGCACCGTCTGCCAGTACATCCATGTATTCATCACCGATATATAAGTCAATTGCATTGTCTCTGTTGGCTCTGCTCAGGCCGTCTACAAACTCCAGTCCCATTACCTGGGGAGACTGACGAAGAAACCAGTTATCAGCCTTCTGGCCGGCCAGTCTGGTGCAGTGGATACGGGACTGCTGTCCTGCACCGATACCGATTGCCTGTCCGTTCTTTACATAGCATACGGAGTTGGACTGGGTATACTTTAAAGTAATCAGGGCAATCTTCATATCGATTAAAGCAGCTTCGGTTACCTCTTTGTTCTCAGTTACAAAATTAGATAATAGTTCACCATTAATATCCAGTTCATTTCTGCCCTGTTCAAAGGTAATACCATATACCTGCTTACGCTCCAAAGGATTGGGTACATAGTTTTCATCAATCTGGATGATAGCGTAAGCGCCCTTTTTCTTTTCCTTTAACAGTTCAAGTGCTTCAGGCTCATAACCGGGTGCAATTACACCATCGGATACTTCTCTCTTAATCAGACGTGCGGTATCAACGTCACATACATCGGATAAAGCGATGAAATCACCGAAAGAAGACATTCTGTCAGCACCCCTTGCTCTTGCATAAGCACTTGCCAGAGGAGAAAGTTCTCCTAAATCATCCACCCAGTAAATCTTAGCCAAGGTCTCATCCAGAGGCAGACCTACTGCTGCTCCTGCAGGAGATACATGCTTAAAGGAGGTTGCTGCAGGAAGACCGGTCGCTTCCTTTAACTCTTTTACAAGCTGCCATCCGTTAAAAGCATCCAAAAAGTTAATATATCCGGGTTTACCGTTTAATACGGTAACAGGCAGAGCACTGCCGTCTTCCATGAAAATTCTGGAAGGCTTCTGATTAGGGTTACAACCATATTTTAATTCGATTTCGTTCATTTTAATTACCTTTCTGCCATAAAGCATGTAAATTTACTTTTCTAACTGTTCAGCACCCACATTCACAAAACCGCCTCCCTGAGACTTACCCTTATGCAAATGGAGATTTTCTGAATCATTACACATTCTTGTTGAAAATCTTAGTGCGGTACTCACCTGTTGCTATATCGATAAAACGTACAAACAGGGAAACCTTATTGTCTGCATTTAAGTTTTCCCAAACCATATCTGCAAATGCATCCATATCGTCGGGAATAGCCACCTTTTTAGGCTCACCGTAGAAGCTGGGCAGGGGATTGCCGTCATGCATATAAGTATGGATAAAATGGCCCTGACCTGCAATAGGCTTATCATAAGTAAAGGTGTAACGGTTACAGCAGGAAGGATCACCGTCATTGCTCTTTAAAATAGACATAGCATAATCATACTCACCATTCTCTACGTGCATAATACCGGAGATACGAGGTGTAAAGTTAGGGCCGTCGGGCTCGAATTCGCGGCATCTTAAGGACTGTTCAAAGGTCTGTCCTGCCTTCATTCCGTCATAAATAGTGTCTGTCTGGTCTCCGTTGGTTACGATAGTATCGTTACCCAATACTCTTACGGGAGCGTAGATAATCAGACTGGGGTCCTCAAGCTTGGAAGGATCAAATGCCTGGGTACGGATACCTTCTCCTTCTGTTACAAATACGCGGTTTCTGCTGTTGGAACTGCGTCCCATAATAAAATATGCTGTTACCGCATACTTACCGTTTGCAGAGCGGCCGATTACGATGCCTCTGCCGGGATACTCGTTACCTGATAATTCCTTTGCAAGTTCTAACATTGCTTTTCCTCCTGAATAATGTTTATTTGCTCATTTTCAAGTAATTCCATGAAGTAAAAAAGACCACCTGAGCATCACAATAAGTGGTGCCCAGGCGGTCGGCTATTCGTCTCATCTACACTCCCTGTGGGTCATCCCACCGCAGTTACCTGCTTCCGCCAGTCGTGTAGTACTGAGTACATATTACATAATTCTCCAAACTTTTTCAAGTAGGATTTTAAATTAAATTATTCTCCGATAGATTTTCTCTTCTTGTTCCAGAAGAATGCACCCAAACCTGCGCCTACTACTACCACGCCTGCTACGGCTGCGATAGGTCCTGCAACAGAGGATTTTTCTTCTTCATCCTTGATAACGGGAACTGTTAAGGATTCTGTCTGTTCTACACTTTCGGTGCTTTCAGTTTCATCCTTATCGTCAGTATCCTTTTCAGGCTTTTCGGTACTTGAGCCACCGGATGTATTATCTGCTACATAGTCAGGATCAACCATAGAGTAGTCAACCCATGCCCAGTAAGCAGGTTTTACTTTGTAGTTGCCGTCAAATAACAGAGGACAATGCTGTGCAGTGCCGTCACTACCACCACCTACATTGGAGCCTTCCTGCAACCAGGAGTAAGTATCAATGGTACCCCAGAAAGTTACACCGGCAATATCAATACCGTCCTGTGCATCCAGTCTCAGTAACAGGTCATGGATCTTCTTGTAATGCAGAGCCTGGGAAGCATATTCTCTTGCCAGTGCAGTATCGGAACCGATATAATCGGTTGCCTTTAAGTCTAACTCGGTAAGCTGTACCTTGCCAACTACTGCACAGTACTGACGAATCGCCTGCTCCAAGCTACCCATACCGGGATTATACAGGTTGTAATGTGCCTGCATACCCATAGCATCGATTCTGGTGCCTTCTGCTGCAAGTACATCCTTCAACAACTGAACAATACCCTTAACCTTTCTGGTATCGGTTTCATTGTAATCATTGTAGTAAAGCTCTAACTCTGCAGGAGCATACTTGTTAGCAAACTGGAATGCCTTGATGACAAACTCGTTGCTCTTGTATACTGCCCACCAGCTGGAGTTGGAACCATGTCTGGTATCGCTGGGCTTTTCGGACTTGGTTACAGTATCGGTTCTGTAAGTTCCGGTACCGTCACTTACTGCCTCGTTTACAACATCCCAGCCATAGAACAGATCCTTGTAAGGACTGTCTTCACCGGTATAGTGCTCTAATACACTCTTGATGTACCATTCCAGACGAAGGTTCATCTCTTCGGGAGTTACATAGTTTTCGGAACCATCTGCATTCTGACCGATTTCATAGTTCTCACGGAAGAACCATTCCATAGTCTGTGAATGCCATACGAGAACATGACCTCTTACCTTAATAGGACTTTCGGGATGTTTCTTGTTCCATTTAATAATCTGGTTCAACTTTGTATCTGCACTTGCAAATGTAAGTGTAGGAACCACCAGTTTCTGGCCATTGAAGGTTATGGTCTGTAAAGCAGTATGCTTCTCAGAGTATCCCATCATAGCATCGGGCTTTAATTCATTACCTAAGGTAATTGCATTAAAGTGCTTGTTTGCAAGCATTTCAACACCGATATCATCAAACTCATTACCGGAAATACATGTACCAACGATAAATCCGTCGCCGAATTCCTGGGTTAATGCTGCCTTCAAATCAGGCACATCTTCATCGATGGAAGGAGGATCAGGGATGTATTCCTTAATCTCAACACCGGTAATTGCGTAACTACCGAGTACACAATCACCCTGTCCGTAGTTAGTACCCTGCTCCAGAATACGTACGAATACGGATTCAATCTTATTAGCATTGGTAATCTTCCAGATACCTTCGTACTTGGTCCACTCACCCACCTTCAGACTCTGTGCATATACACCCTGGAGATTAGGATTGTAATCGGGTACACCGTTCACGTCAACGGTATAAGGTGAGAACTGAACTACTCTCTGATTATCAGGAGCGCCCTTGTAATCATCGGAAAGTTTTGCCCAGAAGGAGAAGGTATAAGTACCGT
Organism: Lachnospiraceae bacterium; assembly: GCA_017513625.1. GTDB lineage: Bacteria > Bacillota > Clostridia > Lachnospirales > Lachnospiraceae > Acetatifactor. The sequence goes on from JAFXEW010000042.1 coordinate 8,235, forward strand.
CCTGAACTACTCTTCCGGTGATATCCTGTGCAAAGCACTGGTAAGGAGAGGTTCTCTTGGAGTAAACACCATATGTATTTACATTACCGAAAATAGGCTTAGCACTTACTTCTGTGGTAATGGTTACATCATCCCAGAATGCAGCCTTCCAATCGGATACATCAGGATCGTCAAAGTTACCGTTAACGATGATGCCGCCGGTGGAAATTGCTTCGGGTACATAATCACCCTTTATGGTAAATGTAATGCTTTCGAATTCTGCACTGGAGTGAGGAGCACTTTCCAAACTCATCAGGGAGAACTTATTAATCTGTGCATCGGAGAAAGGAGCAAAATTACGCTCACCCAATACACGGTCGTAGTTAACAACTACTGCATCATAATTCTTCATCAGCTTCACAGCTATAGGAAGATTCTGATTCTTTAACTTGATGTTAACGGATTCACACTGTGCCAGATCAATCTTTACAGGTAACTTAAAGCTGATTTCACCGTAGGTACCGGGCAGATTTACCTTTACAGTTTCGCCGAGCTTCTCAAATGTTGAGCCGGACCATCCGTCATTTTCCATCTTTAATACATCTGCTGCTGTATATGTCAGAATGGTGTAGGTAGGAACTACGTAAGGTTCATTGCTGAATACACGCTTGTTCGCGCTGATACCATCCAGTACACACATCTTTGCGCCGCCTTCTTTTACGCTGATAGCAAGGTATTTCGCCTTAACATCCACGCGGGAAGCAACGGTGTCAACATTGTGATAGCTCTGTACTCTCTCAGGATTCTTGGTAGACCAAACTTCATTCATTTCAGCATCCAGGAAGCTGAGAACTACGGGTACATCTCTCTTGGAAATCGCAATTGCAAAATCCTTTGCGTTACCGGTAATAAATGTTTCAGGTAATTCAAAGATAGCGATATCGTCTGCTTCTTCAAAAGTACACAACCACTTATTATCATCAACAGCAGTTGCACTTGCTGTAGAATTAGTTCCATCAAAGACAAAGTTGTCTGCGGTCCAGCTGAACATGTCACCGTTCTTGGTAATATTCTTTTCTACAAAACCAACACGGGTCATGCTTACGCTTGCTGTAGCTGCTGTGCTTACCAGACCAATGTACTTAATATTTGCATTGCCGTCTGTAACCACTGCAGAAGTATCACTTGTCAAAGTAGGAGTCTTGGTTGCAAAGTCTGCTGCAGTATATGCATTTAACTTCACGCCGTTTAATGCAGTGCCGTATGTGGTATCAACCAGGCTCAGTGCGGAAGCAACATCTTCCAGATCAACATACTTCACCTTGCTCATGTCCACATAAGAAGGAATCTTGAAGAATACAGCTGCGCCTTCTTCATTAAAGTTGATTCCCAGCTTACCGCCGTTAACCTCTGCATCCAGTACTTCTGCGTTACCGGAAATAACGGGCTCCAGTGCTGCTGCGGGAACGGTCGTATATGCTTCGGTAATAAATTCACTACCGTTTTCTACGTCTGCTTCTACCACGAAGGTAACCTTATCGATTACGATAGGAGATACATCGTCGGAATTCAGCATAAATGCAAACTTGGTAATATCTTCTTCAGTTGAAATATCAAAGGATGTTTCGCCATACTTTGTCACTACTGCAGTGTCTCCGGCATAGAGTTTAACCGCCAGATCTGCTGCATTACCTACAGATGTACTGAAGGACATCTTGGTAATATTCTTGCCTAACATTTCATCAGGAATTGCAAACTGCACTTCGCCATATTTTTCAGCAAAGTTCATGGTCAGCTTACCATCCTTAGCAGTTACGGAAGAAACCTGGTTCCAACCGCCTGCTGCAGTTAAATCATTGAAGTTGTAGGAAACTTCTGATAAGAAGTCACTGCCGCCTTCAAAGTCACCCTGTACGGTAAAGGTGATTTTCTTAATAAGCAGAGGATTACTTGCTACTGCATCATTGCTGTCTGTGGCCATGAAACCTACACCAACCAGCTTGCTGGGGTTAATGCTAAAGTTCATTCCCCCCCAGGATACATGCATCTGATTACCGCTATTCATGCCTGCTTCTGTATCATATACCTTAATAGCCAGAGTGGAAGTATTACCGGAAACGGGTGTTACCTTGATACCGGTAATAATCTGGTCCTTTAATTCAGCAGGAATTGCAAACTTCACTTCGCCGTACTGCTGAGTAAAGGTAAGATTTAATCTGTTGTATTCATCTACGTTTCTATTGTGGCCGTAACCGCTGGCTACGGTAATATCACCAAAATGATACTCTACTGTGGAAGTAGTAGGTGCAGTTTCACCAGCTGCTCTAAGTTTAAAAGTCACACTATCAGCAGTAACGGTGCCTGGTTCCATACCCATCACAACAACATACTTAATATTGGTAGCACCTGCTGTTGATAATGTCGGATTTCCATAGGCTACAATTGCAGCATTCCCTTTTCCTTCATCGTACTCTGCCTGTGTCATCAACTTGAGACCGTAACTTCCTGTTATACCGTTTACGATTACAGAGTCTAACCTGGTCACGTCAATATCCGCAGGGATTTCAAAGAAAGTCTGGGCATACTGTACAGCATTAGAAATGGTAATCTTTCCGGTAGTATTATCTACTTCAGATGTACTATCCCAGTTAGCTACAATAGGAATATCATTAAAGGTAAGCTCTACAGTAGTACTTTCCCCGGAACCACCGCCACCGATTGCGGTTTCGCCCAAAACAAAAGTAATACTTCCTATCGTAACAGTAGCTGTATCAGTCAAACCAATCATCAGATACTTGGGTTCTGTTACTCCATCACTTGCAACCTCTGTTGCGCCATAAACTGCTGCTATCTGGGAATTCCACTTATCTGTCGTATACTGTTCTTCGGAAAGCAGTTTCATGAAAATCTTATCTGCATCTCCCGTTACATCATTCAATACAACCTTTTCCAATCTTGTTGTATCTACATCTTCAGGGATTGCATAGAACATCTGCTTATATGTTCCTGTACCTGCAAAAGTAATTGCTCCGCTTGCGGAATCAACATCTGCAGTAATATCGCCGGATGTACTGTCTTCAGTCCAACCTTCAAAAGTGGTTGTAACTTCGGAATCATTGGCTTCTCCGCCTTCACCTTCGCCGCCATCATCGATGGAGGTTTCACCCAGAGCAAAAGTAATACTTCCTATCGTAACAGTAGCTGTATCAGTCAAACCAATCATCAGATACTTGGGTTCTGTTACTCCATCACTTGCAACCTCTGTCGCGCCATAAACTGCTGCTATCTGGGAATTCCACTTATCTGTCGTATACTGTTCTTCGGAAAGCAGTTTCATGAAAATCTTATCTGCATCTCCCGTTACA
>JAFXEW010000043.1 GCA_017513625.1 Lachnospiraceae bacterium
ACCGCATCATATTCGGTGAGGGTATTAAGGCAGAGGATGTATACTTCGAGAGAAGCGGAAGTAATCTGATTATCCATTACAGCGAACAGGATAGTATAACCATTGAAGATGCATATTATTATAGTTATACAGACGGTCGTGCACTGATAGAGAACATTGAGTTTGCAGACGGTACAGTATGGGATTTGGAGACCATAACTGAGAAGGCTGTAATACGTCGAGGAACAGATGGAGCAGACAGTTTCAGCGGATATAGCACTGTTACAGGTTATCATCAGGATGAGATCTATCATGCAGGGGCAGGAGATGATGTAGTGAATGCAGGAGACGGTAATGACAGACTGTATGGCGGAGAAGGCAACGACCGTTTAAGTGGTGGTGCCGGAAGCGACTTGATAGTAGGCGGCGCAGGTAATGATACACTGGACGGTGGCAAAGGTGGTGACATCTATGTATTTAATGTAGGAGACGGTGCGGACACCATCAATGATTATGACACCACAGCGGGCAATATTGACACCTTGGCCATAGGTGTGGCTGCAGATCAGCTGGTATTTGAAAAGTCCGGCAGTGACCTGCTTATTTCCATCATGGGTACGGAAGATTCCGTAACGATTAAGAAGTGGTACTCAAGCAGCGCTTATCAGGTGGAAAATATCCAGTCTGCAGACGGATGGGCATTGTCCCATGCACAGGTGGATCTGTTGATACAGTCTATGGCATCATTTGAGAGCACTGTAGGTGTATCCTGGAATGAGGCAATATCAGCCAATAACAGTGAGGCAAATGCCCTTGTTGGCCAGATGTGGTTGAACAGGGATATTTAAGGCAAGTTATACTTGCAAAGGAGTAAAAAGTGGAACGTGGAATGGAAACAGTAAATCATTTAAGAGATGACGGTTTACAATGTCTGATAACCGTGGCGGCATATTACGGAATCGTTGTGGACGCAGCGGTTATCCGCCATTCACTTAATTTGGAAAATCGCAGGATGACCCCACAGGACATCCTGCTGGCATCCAAAAAAGTAAAGATTAAGAGTAAACTGGCCCATATGAATGCTTATGCACTGGCAGATATAAATGCCCCTGCTATTCTGGTGATGAATAGCGGGGAGTTTGTTATCTTTGCCAAAAAGGACGGAGAGCGTCTGTTGCTCCTAAATCCTTTTGACAGGGCACCACATGTGTCTACCTGCGAGGAATTGGAGAAGTATTGGTCCGGTGATGTGATTTTACTGATTCCGCGTTCATATCAAAACAGAGATGTTAAGTTTGGGTTTAAGTGGTTCATACCCTCTATATTAAAGTATAAGAAGCCGTTACTGGAAGTATTACTGGCGGCTTTTGTCATGCAGGTATTATCGATTTGTTCTCCGCTGATAACCCAATCCGTAATTGATAAAGTATTGGTTCACAACAGCCTTTCCACATTGGACGTATTGTGTCTTGCACTGGTGGTAATGCTGGTGTTTGAGTCAATACTTTCTATTGTACGTAATTATATTTTGGTACATACAACAAGTAAAATTGATGTAATTTTAAACTGCAGGCTTTTTGACCATCTGATGAAGCTGCCCCTGCGTTATTTTGAAAGTAGGCGTATGGGGGATACTGTGGCGAGGGTGCGTGAGGTTGAAAACATCAGACGTTTTCTAACCGGTGTGCCCATGATGACATTATTGGATTGTGTATTTCTTATTTTGTATGTCATTATTTTATTTACCTACAGCACTACTCTGACATGGATTACACTGGCTGCAATTCCTATTTTAGCATTGATTTCCCTGCTTGTAACGCCGGCCCTGAGAGAGAGATTGAATCACAAGTTTAATTGTGGCGCGGAATCCCAATCTTATTTGGTAGAAGCTGTGGGCGGTGTACAGACTATAAAGTCCTTTGCCATAGAACCCACGGTTCAGAAGAAATGGGAAGGGCTGTTAGCGGACTATACCACTGCAGGATTCAGTACTTCCATCTTGTCCGGTACGGCGGGGGCATTGGCTAAATTTGTGCAGAGAATATTTGACATTGCAGTACTGTGGTACGGAGCACAGTTAGCTATGGCCGGTGATTTAACTATCGGACAGTTAGTGGCATTCCGTATGCTGGCAGGAAGAGTCAGTGAGCCCATTATGCGTTTGGTACAGACGTGGCAGGAGTTTCAGCAGACTTCCATTTCCGTGCAACGTTTGGGGGATATTTTTAACAGTAAAGTGGAGCAGAATCCGGAAAGCGCCCAGACACGTTTGCCTGCTGTGCAGGGACATATCGCATTTGACAAGGTGAATTTCAGGTACACGGTGGACGGACCGTTGGTTATCAAAGACATGAGTTTTGAAATTACACCCGGCACTGTAGTGGGTATCGTAGGACGAAGCGGTTCGGGAAAGAGTACCATATCCAAGCTTGTCCAAAGGCTTTATCTCCCCGAAGAAGGTAAGATTATGGTAGACGGAATCGATATTGCCACTGCGGATACTGTATGGCTACGCCGCCAGATAGGCGTGGTATTACAGGAAAATTTCCTGTTTAATGCGACTATTCGCGAAAATATAGCATTACATAATCCGACAGCCGGTATGGATGATATTATCAAGGTGGCTAAGATTGCGGGAGCCCATGAATTTATTACAGAATTGTCAGAGGGCTATGATACTATGGTTGGTGAAAAGGGCGTGGGATTGTCCGGCGGGCAAAAGCAAAGAGTTGCCATTGCCAGGGCATTGTTATGCAATCCCAGAATTTTGATTTTTGATGAGGCTACATCCGCCTTGGATTACGAGTCGGAAAGCATTATTCAGAAGAATTTGAAAGCCATCTGCGCAGGACGTACAGTATTGATTATTGCACACCGTCTGTCTACATTGAAGGACGCGGATGCGATTATGGTGGTGGAAAAGGGGCGTATCGCCGAATACGGACCAAAGGAAGAACTGCTGCGTGCACAGGGGCTGTTCTGGCACTTGCTAAAGCAGCAAAGTGAGATTTAGAAAGGAGTAAACAATGTCAGAACTGAAAAATAAAATACTCCTTTCCATGAGAAAGCGGCAGGCTAAAAAACAAGCCCGTATCAGACAGGAATTTTTGCCTGAAGCTCTGGAAATCGTTGAAAAGCCCATATCGCCCACAGGACATCTGCTGGTGATTATATTGGCTTCCATAGTGGTATTTGTAGTGTTTTGGTCCATATTCGGTAAAATGGACGAGGTAGTAACTGCCAGGGGCATGGTACTCACCGTAAGCGGTATACAGGAGGTTCAGACGGCCACAGGAGGCATCGTAGAAGAGATATGTGTTCAGGAAGGCAGTACGGTAAAAGCAGGGGATGCAATTGTTAAAATTGATTCTTCCATAAACCGCATTACCTTATCCAACACAACCGAAAGTCTGCAACTGTTGGAATATCAGAATACACTGTTAAACGAGCTTGCAGCAGGAAATGATATTTCCTGTATAGAAGCAGCAAATATGGGCGATGAAGCAGACACGGTGTATAATTATGTAAAAACCATGGAAGACAGTTTCCTGGCCCGAAAAGCGGAGGCTGAGAGTAATATCAAGCAGGCGGAGGAGCGGGTGAAGATTGAAAAAGATATATTGGACAAAATGGCCCAGAACAAGGAATATCTGGAAGGACAGAAAGCATCGCTCCAGGCTGTTTTGCAGTATGCAAACGCACAGGAACAGGCAAAGCAGAAGATTGCAATTGAAATAGCATATAAGCAGGGAGTTCTGGCAGATTATAAAAAGTTATATGAAGCCGGTGCCGTAGCAAAGGCGGAAGTAGAGAGCCTGGAGACGGAGATCGCTGCATTGCAAAAGGATTATGAGGCTCAAAACAGCCAGGTGGTTTATGAGAATTTTGAGAATAATGAAAGTATATATGAGCTGGAAAATCAAATTCTGACAGCACAGAAGGATTATCTGAATCAGGAGAGCGCAGTGTCCATTGCGAAGACGCAGTATGAACAGGCGAAGGAGAGCCTGAATGCGCTGGATAAAGAATTCAGGGCCGGTATCGCCAGCCTGATAGTGCAGAATACGGAAAATATTAACATACAGAAGTCCAACAAAGAGATTCAGACCATAAATGTGGAAGACCAGACATTAGTTGCACCGGTAAGCGGTACGGTGCGCACTCTTGAAATAAATACTGTAGGGGGCGTGGTTGCTACGGCGCAAACAGTGGCAACCATTGTGCCGGATGATTCCCAAATGATTGTTGAAGTGGATATAAAAAATCAAGATATCGGATATATTCAGAACGGTCAGGAGGTGGTAATCAAGCTGGATACCTTTGACTTCCAAGAATACGGAAAAGTAAAGGGAAATGTGGCATATATCAGCCCGGATGCAGTATGGGTTGATAATTATGGATGGATATATAAGGCGAAAATTGCAATAAATAAGGACGTATTTCAGGAGAAAAATCCTGATGCGGAAATTGGTGTTGGCATGCAGTGTACGGCAGAGGTAAAGATAGGAGAACGGAGGATTATAGACTTTTTCCTGGCACCTATTGTGGAGCATTTTGACGGTAGTCTTAAAGTCCGCTGATTCCGCCATTTGCAGGAATTACGAAATTTCGTCAAAATGTTAAAAGCTTGACAAAACATTTTGCTTCTGTTATGATAACCACCGTAACTTTTTTAACTGTAACACAAAGTAATATTTTGGCCTGAAATGACCAATCATATTAGAGGAGGATATGATTGCTTTTTAGGAAAAGAGATTATGGAGGCTTAGTTTTATGGCAGGAAGCAGAAGGGTTCTTGTGACATTGACAAGCTTATTTACAGCTTTGATAATGTTTGTAACCACAGGAATCACAGTAGAAGCCGGCAGCAATAGTAACTATTTATTTAATGAGCTTAACGCAGGTGTTGCATCTATCTTAAATCCCAGTGCTACCAATACGGCAGAGATTTTACAGGCAACCAAGCAGGAGCTGAAGATTAAGGATGTGGTGGTAAACGTTGAAGATGAGACCACCGACCTGGTAATGGCAAATGTAAAGAATGCGTTAAATTTACGACAGGATCCCCGCGATGATGCAAAGAAGATCGGAAAACTTTACAAGGATTGCGGCGGAGTGATTCTGGAACGGAGAGACGGATGGACCAAGCTTCAGACCGGAAATGCAATCGGTTGGGCAAAGGACAAGTATCTGTTCTTCGGAGAAGAGGCAGAAGCTCTGGCTGATGAGGTGGGCAAGACCGTGGCTACCATCAGCGGAACTACCGTCCGTGTACGGCAGGCGCCCGGTACGGATGCAGCGGTATACGGGTTGTTACCCAAAGGAGAAATCGCAGAAGTGATTGAGGAAGCAGACGGTTGGGTTTGCATTGATTATGAAGGCAAAAACGGCTATGTATCTGCTGATTATGTGGAATTGGATTTCCTGATTGACTCAGGGGAGACTACCCAGGAGATTGAAGCCCGTGAGAAGGCTGAACAGGAGGCCAAGCGCCATGTAAATTACGGTCAGTATACTACTGATGCAGACACTACATTGTTATTGGCAGCGTTGATTCATTGCGAAGCACGGGGCGAGAGCTTTGAAGGACAGGTAGCAGTAGGTGCGGTGGTTATGAACCGCGTACGCAGTAAAGCGTACCCCAACACCATTCACGGTGTTATCTATTCATCCGGACAGTTTACACCGGCTATGAGCGGTGCAGTAAACAGAGTATTGGAATCCGGTAAGATTAATGAGAGTTGTATCCGGGCAGCGGAAGAAGCTCTGTCAGGTGTTTCTCCCGTAGGAGACTTGACCCAGTTCCGTAGAAATAACGGAACCAGAAAAGGACTTGTGATAGGAAATCATATATTCTTTTAAATAAATTTAATAGTGACCAAAGAGGAAACACGCCGGCTGTGTTTCCTCTTTTTTTCTTCACCGGATTAGTGGGAAAGGGACTTCCGCTGTGATACCGTCTGCACCGTATCATAGCGGAAACCTCTTTTGTTATGAGTCGGGAGCGTACAGACTTTCGACAATATGCGGGGATTTGCACGTTAATATGTTGTAACGTGCGATAAATTGAATTGCAAGGAAACATAAAGTATAGTAAACTGTTTTTAGGAATTGAGATATTAAATCTATAAGGAGGCGAGAGTGTGGACAATATGGTTATCTTTTGGCTGGTGTTTTTCATTATAGCGATTGCGGTCGAAGTAATGACGCTGGGACTTACATCCATTTGGTTTGCCGGTGGTGCACTGATTGCACTGATATTGAGTATGTTTAAGCTGCCGGTGGTGTTCCAGGTGATTGTATTCATAGTAGTGTCTTTGGCACTGTTGATTTTCACCAGACCCATTGCGGTGCGGTACTTTAACAAGGACCGGCTTAAGACCAATGTGGAGACACTTATCGGTAAGCAGGCCATTGTTATCAGTGAGATTGATAATCTCCAGGGCATCGGTCAGGTTACCGTAGGAGGTCAGGAATGGAGTGCCAGAAGTTTTGATGACAAAAAGCAGTTCGCCGTAGGCGAAGTGGTGGAAGTAGTGGCTGTCAATGGCGTAAAGCTGATTGTAAAGCCCGGTATGCATTAAGCATTAAATAACAACGAGAAATTTATAGTGCAAAAGCACGGAAAGGTGGTAATATGCCGTTTGCAATTACTGGTTTAATTATTGTTTTATTTTTTATTTTAGTATCATGTATCAAAATCGTTCCTCAGGCAAAGGCTTACATCGTGGAGCGTCTGGGTGCTTATCAGGACACCTGGGGTGTGGGTCTGCATTTTAAGTTGCCCATTATTGATCGCGTTGCCAGACAGGTTAACTTAAAGGAGCAGGTGGCAGATTTCCCTCCCCAGCCCGTAATCACCAAGGACAACGTTACCATGAGAATCGACACCGTTATCTTTTATCAGATTACTGACCCTAAGCTGTTTGCATACGGTGTGGAAAATCCCATGATGGCTATTGAGAATCTGACGGCAACCACTCTGCGTAATATCATCGGTGATCTGGAGTTGGACCAGACTCTTACCAGCCGTGAAACCATCAATACCAAGATGCGTGCAGAGCTTGACAGAGCAACCGACCCTTGGGGTATCAAGGTTAACCGTGTAGAATTAAAGAACATCATTCCTCCTGCAGAAATCCAGAATGCAATGGAGAGACAGATGAAGGCAGAGCGTGAAAGACGTGAAGCCGTAACTCGTGCAGAAGGTGAAAAGAAGGCTAAGATCCTGGAAGCAGAAGGTGCAAAAGAATCCGCAATCTTACGTGCAGAGGCTGATAAGCAGTCCGCAATTCTCCGCGCAGAAGCTGAGAGAGAAAAGATGATCCGTGAGGCAGAAGGTGAGGCAGAAGCAATCCTGAAGGTGCAGCAGGCTAATGCAGACGGTATCAGAATGCTGAAAGATGCAGGTGCTGATGAGGCAGTACTGAAGATTAAGAGTCTGGAAGCATTTGCAAAGGTGGCTGACGGTCAGGCAACTACCATCCTGTTACCCGCTGAGTTACAGGGTATTGCTAGTATCGGAGCTGCATTTAAAGAAGCAGCAAAATAAGAAGTACAAATATAGGAGTGTCCCTGAAATTGATATACCCTCCTTACCGAATTGTCCGGTAAGGAGAATAGATATCAAAATGGGTTCTATGTCAATAGTTGGGGTGTTATCCTTGCGGATACCGCCCCATTACTACGTTTAGGGGTAGTTTAATGTTTTGATTAAAAATTCATATTTTTAGGCATGCAAAGAAAACCTTCTGTGCCAGTCTGTTATTAACTAT
>JAFXEW010000044.1 GCA_017513625.1 Lachnospiraceae bacterium
CAGAGGCCAGTGGAATCTGGAAAAGCTGACCCCAAACGAGTTTTACCGTTATACTACAACAGGAATAAATCCATTATCAACAAACGAATAGAGTGGGTATAAAATTTTATAAAAAGTGTCCTTGACATGGGGTACACTTTACAAAAACTAGGTGTTTTCTAGTGTAAAACACCTGAAAAAGGGCACAATAGCTTAACATCTCCGTATATGCCCCTTTCCTCAAATGCTCCCGTTTCACAAAATAATTCCCATTATACCTTTTCTGTATCCGAAAACAACTCTAAACAAAAAAGGGCGCTCCCGAGTGCTTTCCTCAAAGTCTCACTTTGGGAAGTATCGCACCGGGACACCCTCTTGCATTTCTACTTACAACTATTATAATGATGCTTCCACTGCCAGCTCGTAAATACGTGTTACTGCAGCTTTGTCCAGATTCACAAAGCCCTCTCTCACACCATCGCCGATACCCAGCTTTTCTACCAGCACCGGAATATCCTCTGCTTTAGCGCCCAACTGCTCAAAATTGATGGGCATACCGATTTTAACCAGGAATTCCCTGAATGCACGGATACCCTGTACTGCCGTATCCTCAGGGTTTGCAAAGTTCATGGGCAGACCGAATACTCTCACTGCCATCTGTGCAAAACGCATTACATCGTGATGATATACATATTCCATCCAGGCAGGCATCATAACCGCCAGTCCTGCACCATGTGCTACATCATACAGACCGGACAACTCATGCTCCAGTCCGTGACTGTTCCAGTCCTGACTTCTGCCCACACCTACGATATTATTGTGTGCAACCATGCCGGCCCACATAATATTGGCTCTGGCATCATAATTGTTCGGATCAGCAATAACGCGGGGTGTTTCCTTTACCATGGTCTGAAGTACTGCTTCACACAAACGGTCTGTAATCTCCACTTCCTTGGTATTGGTAAAGTATCTCTCAAATACATGTGCCATAATATCGGTTGCTCCGCATGCCGTCTGGTATGCAGGCAGGGTACATGTAAGCATGGGGTTTAAAATAGAGAATCTGGGACGGATCAAATCTGAGCCGATACCTCTCTTAAACATGCCATCTTCCTTAGTTACTACGGAGGAGGGTGAGCCTTCACTGCCTGCTGCGGCAATGGTCAGAACGGTTGCCACCGGCAACGCGGCCTGCACGGGAATCTTCCCTTCGTACATATCCCAAAAATCACCTGCATAAGGCACACCTACCGCAATACCCTTTGCAGAGTCAATTACGGAACCGCCACCTACTGCCACGATAAAATCTACCTTTTCCCTACGTACCAGTTCAATACCCTCGTATACCAGTACATCTCTGGGATTAGGCTGTACACCGCCCAGCATTACATACTCAATTCCTTCTTTTTCCAAAGATGCAGTCACCCGTCCCAATAATCCGGACTTAACCGCAGACTGGGAACCGTAGTGTACCAGCACCTTGGTGCCACCGTATTTTTTTACATATGCACCACACTGACTCTCTGTGTCCTTACCGAAAATAAACTCTGTAGGACTGTAAAACTGAAAATTATCCATTATGAATACCTCTCTTTATTAATATAAATATATTTTTTCTATCCGGCAAAAAAACAAGGCACCCTGTCCCCATGGTTTCCCGCCACAGAAACATTGTACCTTATCTTTATTTCATATTTCCACTAATAATTTGCTCCATATCTGCCACCGCTTGTTCTTTTGAAACAAAAACAATACCGTGGATCCCCTGCCGGCAGGCCGCCTCCACATTCACAGGCGTATCATCCAAAAAGATGCATTCCCCGGCATTTAATCCGTAACGCTCCAACAGCAAGGTATATATGGCCGGCTCCGGCTTAATCATCTGTTCTTCATAGGACAAAATACCGCCATCCATCAAGGGCAGAAATGCCAGTGAATCCGGACAGTCATTTCGTGTTAAGGATGAAAAATTGGACAAATAATATACGCCGTAGCCCTTAGCTTTTAATTCTTCTATCCATTCACAGGCATAATCCCTGATGGTAACCATGCCTGCCCTGGTAGCAAAAGCTTCCCGGATTATGGGTTCTATCTCAGGGTCGTTGGCCACAAAAGCTTCCATTAGCTCCTGCTCCGTCCACACTCCCCTGTCCAATTCTCCCCAGACAGGCGTATTTACCGTGGCATCTCCCAAGCGGTCAGCCATCTCTTCACTATAGCCCCGCTCTAAAAGACATTCTCTCCAGCGCCAGTCCACCAGCACATTTCCAATGTCAAAAATAATATTCTTAATCATCCGACCTATTCTTCTCCGTTCCAGCAGTAGGTACAAAGCTTACACTTATCGATTCCCACCGATTCAATCATATCATCCAGTCTCTGGAACTTCAGTGAAGTGAAATTCAGTTTCTTACGGATTCTTTCTACCATATCCGCATATTCCGGAGTATCGGGATCTACATAATCCGCCAGATTAATCTGTTTACCCTCATCTTCTATCTCTTTCAGTACTCTTCTGGTAATCAGCTCCATCTCAGAGGAAGAACGTGAGAAGTTCAAGTATTTACAACCAAACATAATGGGCGGACAGGCCGGTCTGATATGGACCTCTTTTGCTCCGCTCTGATACAAGAACTCCGTGGTCTCTCCCAACTGGGTTCCCCGTACGATGGAATCATCTATTAACAGCAGACTCTTGTCATGAATCAGCTCATGCACAGGAATCAGTTTCATCTTTGCAATCAGATTTCTCTGGGACTGAACGGTAGGTGTAAAGGATCTGGGCCAGGTAGGTGTATACTTAATAAAAGGTCTGCCGAAGGGAATACCTGAATGGTTGGCATATCCGATGGCATGTGCCAATCCGGAATCCGGAACACCTGCTACAATATCCGGCTTCTCCTCATCTCTCTGTGCCAGGCGTGCACCGCAGTCACAGCGCATTTTTTCTACACTGACGCCCTCGTAGGAAGATGTGGGATAACCGTAATAAACCCATAAAAAGGTACAAATCTTCATGTCACTGCCGGGCTTTACCAAAGTATGCACCGCATCCGGTGTTACCACTACGATTTCACCGGGACCCAGCTCACGCTCAGCCCCATAACCCAGATTCAAATATGCAAAACTTTCAAAGGATACGCAATGGGCACCTTCCTTCTTACCGATAGCAACCGGGGTCCTGCCCATTCTGTCTCTTGCGGCATAAATACCTGCCTGGGTCATTACCAGCATGGTCATGGAACCCTCTATGATTTCCTGGGCATACTGTATTCCCTCAATGAGATTATCCTTTTGGTTGATGATTGCAGCCACCAGTTCCGTAGGATTAATGTCTCCGTTACTCATTTCATAGAACTGCAGATTTTTCTTTCCTGTCAATTCCTTTAAAATATTATCAATATTGGTTATTTTACCCACTGTGGTAATGGCAAAGGTGCCGTGGTGGGAACGTACAACAATGGGCTGTGGCTCATAATCGGAAATACAACCGATACCCAGTTGCCCCTTCATCTGACCGAAATCCTTATCAAACTTAGTACGGAAGGGGGAGTTTTCAATACTGTGAATCGCCTTGGTAAATCCCTTATCCTGACTGTATACTGCCAATCCGGCACGTCTGGTTCCCAGATGGGAATGATAGTCCGTTCCGAAATACAAATCAAACATACAATCATCTTTTGATGCTACGCCAAAAAAACCACCCATTTTATATTCTCCTATTCAAATAAACAAATCCCTAATCCGATGCCTGTCCGCATGTGTCCAAGCATCACACTTTGTAATTATAATCCACGGATTATCAGAAATCAACCGCACAGAAAGGGCACAATGCATTTTTATACATTGTGCCAAAAAGATTTCGTTTATGCGTTCATTTTTCCGATAAATTCCCTAACGCGGGCATTCTCGGTTGCAAAGATTTCGTCAGGAGTACCCTCCTGTACGATGACTCCCTGCTCCATAAATATAATACGGTCTGCCACTTCACGGGCAAACTGCATCTCATGGGTCACGATAATCATAGTCATGTGCTGGCTGGCCAGCTCTCTGATAACCTTCAGCACTTCTGCCGTTAATTCGGGATCCAGTGCACTGGTAGGCTCGTCAAAAAACAATATGGCCGGCTGCAGTGCAAGAGCTCTTGCAATGGATACTCTCTGCTGCTGACCTCCGGACAACTGATAAGGGTAATTATCCGCCTTATCCTCCAGTCCCAGCTGCTTTAAAAGCTTCTGCGCACGCTCCGTTGCCTCCTCACGGCTAATTTTATCCACGGTCACAGGTGCATCGGTTATATTCTTCATTACACTGTAATGAGGAAACAGATTAAAATTCTGGAACACCAGACCGAAGCTCTTGCGAATCTCTTTTAGTTCCTTTTTAGGTGCATAAACACAGACTGATTTACCCGTCTTATCCTGCTGCTCACTGCATGCGGTACGTCCCAGATATTTCAGTTCCCCGCCATCCATGGTTTCAAGCAGGGTAGCACATCTGAGCAAAGTGGACTTACCGGAACCGGAGGGTCCGATAATGGCAACCACTTCACCTTCACGCACCTGTAAGGAAATATCTTCCAATACATCAGTGCCGTCAAAGGACTTTTTCACATGATTCATTTCCAATAAAATATCCTGTCTATCCATAAACCAACTCTCCGAATTCATAGGCTGTACTTAGCGGTAATAGGAACATTTCTTCTCCAAATATTCCATTACGGCAGCTACAACCAGATTGAAAATATAGTAGAATACACCTGCTACCATAAGTGGCATTACACTGGTGGAACCTGCACTGATTTCCTGAGCAATGGTAAACATCTCTGCCACAGAAATGGTAAATGCCATAGATGTATCCTTAACCAGGGTAATGGTTTCATTGGTAATGGAAGGAAGGACCCTTTTGATTACCTGAGGCAGTATGATTTTAAAGAAGGTCTGCGCCTTGCTATAACCCAATATCTCCGCCGCCTCATACTGTCCTACCGGCATGGACTCAATACCGGAACGGTATATTTCCGCAAAATATGCAGCATAGTTAATCACAAATGCCAGTATAACCGCCGGAAAACGATAGCCCCTGCCAAGCTGCAGTTCAAATACATAATAAGGTGCAAAATACACGATAATGATCTGCAACATAAGAGGTGTGCCTCTCATAATGGATATGTATGTCTTGGCTATTGTCCGCAGTATTTTATTCCGGGACATTCTGCCAAAGGCAACAATCAGTCCCAGCGGTAATGAAAACAGAAGGGTCAGGGCAAATATCTCCACCGTAAGAACAAAGCCTTCTGCCAATTGGGTAATCAAAGATAAAATATTCATAAAAGGATACCTTTCAACTTATTTGCCGATACAAACGCTGTCAGTAAGACCCCATTTTTCTGCAATCTTCATAAAGGTACCGTCAGCAGCCATCTCATCAATGGTCTTCTGTACCTGGTCACGAAGCTCGGTGTTGCCCAAAAGGAAACCTACACCATACTGCTCCACTGCCAGAAGATTCTCTTCACCTTCCAACATCACATATGCACCTGCTTCACGCTTTTCGATCTGGAACATAGCCACACCGATATCGATTGCCACCGCGTCCACTGCACCCTGCTCCAAATCCATAAATGCAGTATTATAATCAGCATACTCAATTAAATCCTCAAAAGAATCTCTTAATGCAATATTTGCTGCCACTTCCTCATCATTTAATGCAGTAAGTGCTGCAGAAGCCTTCTGAACCGCAACAACCTTGCCTGCAAGGTCTGCCTTGGACTTAATGCCGGAATCACCTGCTACTACAAATACCTGACTGTTATCTACATAAGGCTGGGACCATGTATACAGATCCTCACGTCCATTAATGGTAAATCCGTTCCAGATACAGTCGATGGAATTGGAAGAAAGCTCCATATCCTTGGAATTCCAGTCGATGGGCTGCTTTACAAGCTCCCAGTCATTTCTGTCACATACTTCCTGCGCCAGATCCAGGTCGAAACCTACATATTCTCCGGTTGCTTCATCACGATAACCGTAAGGAGGGAACTCTGCATCGAATCCTACGGTAAAAGTATTTTCTTTTTTAGCTCCACAACCTGTAAGCACACCCAGTGCCATAACAAGTGTTAATGCAACTGCCAATATTTTCTTCATATTAACCTCTTTCTGTGCCGAAGCACTTTTATTATTTATCATAGTAAAGAACATGGAAATAGTACCATCCCTGTCAAAAAAAGTCAACGACTAGCCCTCAGATTTATCATAAACATCCACCATATCCATGATTTCAGGTGCGTAAGCAGGATAAGCATCCACAATGGCAAGTACTTCCTTCCGGGCAGTATCCGCCACATTGTTATTGTATTCCAGCTGTTTACGCAGTGCCTGGCGCTTTTCTATCAGGTCATGCCTGTTTTCCACCATTTCCTTTTTATCCAGTATACTCTCCGGTCTGCTTACAAAACGGTAAGGATCCGAAATATGGAAATTGGTCAGCTGCTGTATCATCCGGTGCTGATAAAATTCTATCTTGGCTTCTGCCTCCGCATACTGCTTCCTCTCTTCTTTTTCCTTCTGATAACGGTTCCAGGTCTTTTCCAGCTGGTCCGCACCGGTGGTATGATATTTGGCACACAAAAAATCCAGCAGGTTAGTATTGTTTACATAACGTATCTTGACCTTGTTCTGCAACTGAATCAGCCGATTAATACTGTTTTCCACCCGCTTACGCTCTTTGTCTGCATCCAGGTATTTGATACATACCGTGGTAAGTGCAATGGCTGCTGCGGCAACCGTAAGAAAATACCCCAGATATGTATCCATTTCAAAGCCGAACTGTAAGATTAATAGCATCACAATACACACAGCCAGGGCCGTGAGAAATACCACAGCCAGGTTCTTCAGATTCGCCAGCATACCGTAGAGCTCTTCCCTTCTGTATGCATATGCGTGCCGTTCTGCATTGAGTTTTTGTAAATCCTGCTTAATCAGCGCCGCGTATTCTTCTGCCTCTTTTATCTTTGTAATGCCCTCTTCCACCGTATCTTCCCGGCTTTTCATCTCCTGATACTCACCGTCGGGCATGTGATTTTTTCTTTCCCTGAAAGCTGTCCTCTCCTTTTCCAGAGTCACCAGACGCTGGGCCGTTTTATCCAGTTCTTCCCGTTCTCCGGCAGGGAGCTGCTCCACCTCATCCAAATCCATCAGACTGGAAGTCACCTGATTGTACTCACCGGTCAGTAACCTGACTTCTCTGGATGCCTCTGCAATTTGCTCCAGACAACTGATAATATATCTGCTTCTCTGGGCCTCGTCTTTGAAATCCACGTCATCCCGGATATAAACCACACTATCCCATTCCTGCTGTTCTTCAGGCACCTGTTTTTTCTTTTTAAATAATCTGCTCCATAAACTCATACTATCACACCTGCTATTCACTTATGGTAAAACGATACCTGTTCTTAATCATCTGTATTATTTTTTCGTTTTCTTCATAATACTTCTGACTTTCATGACTTCTCCTGTATTCCATACGCTGCTGCAGTCTGGCATATTCCGGCTGCTGCTGCCATAATTCACGACATGCTTCCAATTCCTTTTCCAGTTCCAGACTCAGCTCGTATGCTTCCGGGTACCGCTGGGTAAACTCCACATACTCCCCTTCGCTTACCTGCATCCTCTTAGCCAGCAGCATCGCCCGCAGATAGGCCGGTTCCCTGCACACCTCATAGGCCTGGCTAAAACAGTTAATTGCTTCTTCATAACGCATCATGCCGCAAAGTGCCACACCCTTATTGTGCACGATATCGCCGTAAGTCCTGCTGCCGGGGACCCTCCGACCTTTTTGCTCATCTTCCTGCCATCTTTCCAGCAAATTATCATAGCCCTTTACCGCTGCGGCAAATTTCTTTTTCTCTATGAGATAGTCCACCTGGCTTTTACGTCTCTCGATATTACTGAGTCCCGCCCCCTGCTTTAACACGGCGGCCATACGGCCCAGTACATTTCCGTCATACAGCCCGGTATACTCCATGATAGCCATCACAAAATCACTTAATGAGCCCTGCTTGTGTATCATGGGATGCAGCAGATGCGCCAGCTGCGGCAGACCGCATTCCTTACCTATCCAACTTATAAGGGCATCCTTCATCAGGGAAATATCCAGCAGGAACGCATTTTCACGCAGACAGAAGCAAAGCTCTTCCATGCAGTACACACAGATATCCAGTTCCTCTATCACATATGGAGTTTTGGCATATTCACCTACACAAGTACTTACCCTCATTTCGGCCTCCCGTTACTTCTAACATATCTTAATTTCTTCACTCCAGATTTGCCCCGTAGCCGGACGGATTTCACCAAAGCCCAAATCCTCCAGCTCCGCTACCAATATATTTTCTTCCTTGAAGAACAAATGTATCCTGATACGGCTAATATCCCCCGGCAAATCTGTAAGGTGAATCTTTACCTTATGGGCACGATGCTCCGTAAGCGGTGTGATAAGCAGTTCCAGATAACTGTCCTCCTGCAGATACACTTCCGCCACACCTTCCGCTTCATGCCATTTCACACCTGCATCCAACAGAGCCAGATAAGACTCCTGTCCCTGTCTGTACACATTCATCCCTACATTGACACGGAGATTATCCTGTCCCAAAAGTACAGTCTCCGCCCCTGTTCTGCCGGGACTTAACCGCTCCATTCCGTAGTAGCAGGCTCCTTTACTGAACAAATTGTTTCCGCGAAATACCCTGCGGCCTTTACACAGATAGCGCAGTGACTCCTGCATCCAATCACCGTCAAAGCCCTCACCGATCAGATATACCGAAGAAATCATCTTGTTCATGCAGATTTCTTTGATTACTTCCAGGAACTGGCCGTCCAGGCGCTGTCTAATCTGATCATCTCCCGGCTCTCCGGAAGGCACCTGCTGTACTCCGTATCTCACAGGATACTCTCCCCGGTCCACAAACACCGCCATGGGCATGGTTTTACGGTTTACTTCCAGTTCATAAACGGTCAGCTTCCGGTCTCCCAGATGATAATCTGCCAAAAGAGACTTAAATTGCCACAATTCCTCCTGCTGATAAAGCATGTAGTAGTAGTAGCTCTCTCCATGACTCAGGAAATACACCTTATCCGTTCCGGGCTTTACTGCAGCCACCACCTTACCCAGTACTTCCAGCATCTCCGGCTGCATATTTCTGCCTGTAAAAACAAGGGAATCTATTTTCACATCTCCCAACTGGGCCAACAGTCCCATACTTCTTTTTACAAAAAGGGTTAAAAGTGCCACCGGGTCGTATTCTTCTCCGTCTATCAGACGCATCTCCCCATCCACGGCCAGGGTAAGCAGGTTCCTAATGAGAATCCCGTCTTCCTTTTCCATACGCAGAGCTTCATTACCGTAAAACCAGCGGTTCTCCCCCGATTTCTTGCATAAAACGGTGGGAATGCGGAAAATCTCGCCTCCACTCACAGAAGAAAGTGTATCTACCGAATCACTTCCCACCGGAGCATAACTGATTTGTGAATAATCATCACTTATGTCGTATCCAATTATGTATTTCGTACCGCCCAGTTTCACTTCCGTGTCCTCCTTCCCCGTGAATTCTTAACCGGTCTTTGCGTTAATAAACCCGGAATAATTTACCGTGTAGAAATTCTTTGTAAAAATATTCATCCAACAAATGATCCATAGTGGTGTAATCCCCCATGTTCCTGCTGATAATAATATCATTAATCAGTTGGTATTTACTGCTTTCACTACCCACAGTGGTTTCTCCTCTCTGGATGGTAGCACTTTCAGTTACCTCTTCTTCTCCGTCCCGTATTTCCGTCATATAATACTGGAGACTCTCCCCAAAGAAAAGAAGGAATTCCTTTACATACAATCCTCCGCAAATGTCCCGCATATACTCCGTACTTTCTTCCTCGTATTCACTGTTTTCATGAATCACACGATAGGATATACGTACCGGATTCTGCATACTTCCCTGGTACTCAATGATTACCCTATCCTCCAGCATCCGCTGTACATCTTCAAATTCTTTATATGCTCTCATGAAATTCATCAGAATGTTGTCATCCAGCATCTCTCTTAAGAAAAGCTCCGCTGTTTCCAGGATTTCCGGGGTCAATTGCTGACGGTGCTCCGCATAATACTTGGCATAGGCATATCTGCATACCATCGGTAATTCCTTACCTGCAACATGCATGCGGGCCACTTCCCTGAAAATGCATTCCTCCACCAGCTTGTCCGAAACAAAATAGTCAAAACAGGACTTGATCATAAAGGCTTCCAAAGTATCCCTGTCGCCCTCATGAGCCAGATAATAACGGAAGATATCCATTTCTTCCCCTACGTACACTCCACTGTAAAGCATCTGTTTCATCATATCCCGGGCCAGATATCTGCAGTCAATGTCATAGGAAAGCGCAGCTATCCAGATATCCCTGAGCACACGCACAGGGCCCCTGTAATAGGACACCAGGTACTGCAATACATTGGCATCATATTTACTCTTACTGAAAGCACAGCTGCAGGCATACAACATAGGCAGACTGCCCTCAGTCCTGCCCTGCTCCATCAGTGCACTGACCATGCGTACCAGCATTTTCACATCCACAAAATCGGGACCGAAACGGCATACCATATCATATGCATGCTCATATTGTCCCATCAATACCAGATAGCGTACAGCCTGGGTCCGCTCTCTTTTACTGACTTCAGTCATATCGGTAGCCAGAATACTCTCAAGCAGACTCTCATGCTCATCCTTGTCAAAATAATACTCCCAAAGACCGGTGCGGATATCCTTCCGTATCTGGGCATCCACCGCTTTATTATCCAAGAGTTGCATATATCGTGTGATTCTGACCGGTGTTATCTCCACACCTTCTATGTTACACAGGTACAATTCCAGTTCCCTATTATCCGTGTCATATCTGCGGATCATGTCCAGATAAAGTCTGGGCTGCATCAGACGGTTTACGCTGTATTCCACACTGGCCGTATAACAATTTCCTTTGGCATCCGTAAAACCGATGGTATACTCATCACCATATATAGGAAGCCATGCTTTTCCGTTTACAAGGGGTGCTTCCAACGGATACTCCCTACCGTTTTCATATACCATTACCTTACGTATGTCCGGATGGTTAACCTTAATCTCACAGGCAAAAACCATGGTGGATAAAGGCACTGCGCTACGCGCATCAATAAGCGTCGGTGTCAATACATGCTTATATATATTAGCAAGATGTACATTAATGTGGTCCTTATAAATCTGTTGCAGGGCAAACTGCTCCATCTTTACCCTGTAATTTTCTGCCATATCCTGCATTCGTTCCCTGTGCTGCAGAATATAATCGTATAAATATGCCGTATATTCATATGGCATATTATTCTGATAATTAAAATAAATAAGCGCCGTTTTAGGGATAACATTTTCCTTGGAAAGATCTAAGGACATCATGAAATATTCATATAAATTCACAATGCGCAGCTGCTGGTCCACGCCCTTTCTGTACCACTCCTGATAGCGGTGTCCTCTTAACCCTCCCCGGATAAGCAGGGCACAAATCTCCTGTATCAGGCCGGCATCATTTTTCTTTTTACACAGCCTCATCAATATCCGTAAAAGTACAGGGTCATACTCCCGCTTCCTGCCGGAAAGATATAAGAGCTGCTCAATCACATCCGCATTGATATTCTGATAACGGGCCGCAAAATACAAAACCTGCAGTTCAAACCGTTCCAGCTTACGCAAAAGCCCCGGATTATTATTTATCAGCTGCATTGCCTCCAGATACATAAGCGGGCTTCGGCAGCCTCTTTCAAACTGCTCTTCAATAAATTCCAGACGTATTACGGCCGAGCGGTTATATTCTCTGCTCATGTATAACAAAAGCCATGCTATCTGCCAGCACTTTTTACGTTTATATAAACCTTCCACCTGCTCAGTGGCCATTTGGACATAGGAGTCTTCCTTGCGAAGCAGGGATGTAAGATACCAATAATAAGCATGATACATTTCATCCCATTCATATTGTTCCAGCATCTCTTCCACATGCTTTACCAGCCACTCCGCTTCGTTGTACCGTTCGTCAGTAATCAGCAGGTGCATTCTGAAAAGCTGAACCGCAATGTCCGATTCATCCATGGCAGAAAGTCTCTCCAGAAGCTTTCCGGTCTCTTTGATCCAGTTCCCCACACTAATTTTTTTCAATCTGAATGATATGTACAACTGCATCATACGCATAAACATCTGTTTACGGGAACGTACAATGCGTATTCTCTCACCGCCGTCTCCCAGACTGACAATTACGGGCACTTCCAGCTTCACAAAAGCATTATATAAAATGATTTTGCCAAAGTTCTTTCCCTGTCTGCACCGGCTGCAGTCCACATATACAGGCAATCTGCATCTGTTTCCCAAAAAATCATCATCTGTGAGGACTTCCTTTTCTGCAAATACAAAACCGCCTTCTGAAGCAATCTGTAGTCTGGTATAGCCCCAACCACCGCGGAGAATGTGAAGTTCTTTTTCAAGCACTTCCAGAAAATTTCCTTTTGCTTCCAGCTGAATCTCCCTTTCCTCGGTGACATATTCTATTTTTTGCTTTTTATTAATATGAATCAGGAACTCTTCCACATTCTGCTCATTACCGGGCATACAGGACAAATGACTATACGCTGCCTTATGTCTGCTGTCAGCACCATTAACAGCCCGCGAAAAACCCGGGCTGTAAAAAAGTTTCACTGCTTCCTGCCAATGACTCTTGGCCAAGTCCGCAAAATGAAACATATTTTTAATTGTTCCTATGGAAGACTCCAGCAGAAGCGGGCGCACTTCCACCGTAAAAGGAAGAAGGTATTCCCCTTTGTTGCTGATAATCTGAAAAGAGCCTCTGGCCACCTCTCCTTCTGCCAGATTCTCTCCGTGAAAACAGAAATGTACCTCTTCATCGCTTCCTGCAAAATCTTCCTGCATACATTCCATGCGGATATCTGAGGAATAAATCTTGCCGGTAGTGGGCTCCCCTTCTGAAGACATAATACGGAAAGCACCTTCATATATGCCGGGCTGAGTCAGCACACATTCTACTTTTGTGCAGGAAAAAGACAGCGAGCCTTCTTCTGACACAAATCTCCCGCCTAAAATCCGATTAATCGCTTCCTGCATCTCTCTCACCCACTTTTACACAAATTATATATTATTATACCAAATTTTCAGACTAATGTAAAATATAAAAGGAGAGCAAACTCAAGATTTACTCTCCTTTTCTGCAACAAATATATCCAACCATATTAGTGCAGGTTAATCTTCTTTTTCAATATCTTAACGGATACAATCCACAATACTACTGCGATGATAAGCTGTACCACCAAGGTTATACTGTATGTATACTGATAATCCTTTAGCATCATCATATCGGAATATTCACCCGACGTAAACATACTCAATGTAGATATAAAGGAAATCACATAGCTGATTAACATCAGTAAGAACAGTATCAAAAGATACCACACCACGCCAAGTACGGCTCTTGCACTTTTAGCAAGCTGTCCAAGAGTCAGGGACCCAAACATAATCACAACAGATATCACGGGTGATAACAGGAAGAATATACCAAGCACTACCATAAATGAACCAATGCTCACTCCGCCTTCCGTACGGGATATCTCTACAAAGTCAGACCATTCCATACTGAATTCCTTCCAGAACACACCCCATTCCATACCGGCACCGGATAAAATTACATTGATAATTCCCACGATAATAGCCAGAAAAGAGAACATCATGGCCAGATTAATCACGAACGTCCAAATAGCACCTGAAAGCACCTTGCTGAGAAACAGCCTGCTCTGTGTCACCGGTAATGTATGGGTCAGATATCCTCTGTCGGAATACATGCTGCGATAGAAATTGTACCCCAGGAAAATCAGAAAGACAAAGCTCATTACCGAAACAATTATAAAATAAAATATGATACCGATAATTCCTATCAAATCGGCAATTCCGAATTTAAACCCGTAAGCCGAATCGGAAAACATTGCCTCCCACATAGGTGATTTAAAAGACAGTAATGCAAACAGTGTGGTTACAGCCATTACAATAAGCATCATACACCCCACACCGTTTATACTTTTTAAATCGTGCTTTAATAATTTCTTTAGCATGAGAACACCTCCCTGAAATAAGCATCTACGGATTTGCCATATTTCTCACGGATATTGTCCACGGCAGTGTACAATACCAGGTGTCCGTAACGCATAAAGATAACTTCATCCAGGACATGCTCCACATCAGTAATCAAATGGGTGGAAATTAGCACGGATGCCTCCGGATTATAATTATTAATAATAGTACGCAGGATAAAATCTCTAGCAGCAGGATCCACACCTGCAATGGGCTCATCCAGTATGTACAGGTCAGCCTGTCTGCTCATTACCAGAATCAGCTGTACCTTTTCCTTGGTACCCTTGGAAAGAGTTTTAATCTTTCTGGAAGGATCAATATCAAGAGTCTTTAACATCTCATATGCCTTCTCCACAGAAAAATCTTCATAAAAATCCGCAAAAAATTTTATCACTTTATCTATAGTTTCTCCACCCAGAAGATAAGTACGGTCAGGAAGATATGCAACCTTAGCCTTACTTTCCACACCTACCGGATTTCCATTTACCAGAATACTACCCTCAGTAGGTTGCAATACACCGGCAATCATCTTAATGATGGTTGTCTTTCCGCTACCGTTAGGTCCCAGAAGTCCGATGATTTTACCCTTGGGCAATTTTAAATTAACGTTATTTACAGCCAGAAATTTAGAATCATAAGTTTTACTCAGATTCATAAGTTCTATCAGTTCACTCATTCTTTCCTTCTCCCTCAATCACATCTTGTATCAACGACAAAATCTCTTGCTGCGAAAAACCAAGTTCCTTTAAAGTCTGCACAAATACATCCACCTTTTCACGTGCCATCTGCATACGGATACCCTTTAATAACGTTTCATCTTCCGTAACAGTTCTTCCATTCGTACGCTGTGTAACAATCAGACCTTCCCGCTCCAATTCCGCAAATGCCTTCTGCATAGTATTGGGGTTTACTGCAGCTACTGCAGCCAGATCACGTACACTGGGAAGTTTGCCTCCGGGCGGATAGTATCCCGAAATAATCTGCACCTGTATTCTCTCAACCAACTGAGTGTATATAGGGCGATCAGAATCTAATTCCCAAGCCATCTGTATCCTCCTTTCGCTTGTGTATTGTTGTACTAACCACATAATACAATAAACCTTACGAAAGGTCAACCCCTTTTTTAATTTTTTTTATTATTTATCAGTAGCCCTTGTTTTTCACACGCATATATTATAAAAAACCGGAGTTTTTATGTCAATTATGAATTATCCTTCCATATCCGCAGCTCAGGAAAACTCTGCCGGCGGACTTAAAGTTAATGTTACAGTGGCCGGTCTGCAGCAACCCGTAAGCGGTGCCACTGTTACCGTGACCTCAGAAGACGCACCGGATACCATCCTGGAAACACTTATTACCAACGAATCCGGTCAGACTACCATTATTACACTGCCCACACCGCCCCTTGCCACATCATTAAGTCCGGAGACAGCGGGCACTGTGGACAATAATCCTCAAAACATTCCCTATGCTACTTATTCAGTACGCGTTACCGCAGAAGGCTTCGAACCTGCAGAAATCCAGGGCGTAGAGATCTTTTCCGGCATTCTTTCCCTTCAGGCGGTTCCTTTAATCCCCTCTGCGCAGGCGGGCAATCAGGAAGAATTGATAAATATCCCTTACCATACTCTTTTTGGCAATTATCCCGCCAAAATCCCGGAGCCGGAAATCAAACCAATTACGGAATCCGGAGAAATCATCTTAAACAGTGTAGTAATTCCGGAATATATCATTGTGCATGACGGAGTCCCCGATGACAACGGCGCACCTGACTATTATATCCGTTACAAGGATTATATAAAAAATGTGGCCAGCAGCGAAATCTATCCCACCTGGCCGGAAAGTACTATTTACGCCAATATTCTGGCCATCATGTCCTTTACACTAAACAGGGTATTTACAGAATTTTATTACAACCGCGGGTATCGCTTTACCATTACCTCTTCCACTGCCTATGACCAGAAATGGATAAAAGACAGAAACATTTTTGAAAATATCTCTGTCCTGGTAGATTCTGTTTTTGCCAATTATCTGTCCCGCCCCGGCGTCACCCAACCTATTTTCACCTCCTACTGCGACGGTGAACGTACCACCTGCAGAGGCTTAAGCCAGTGGGGTTCCCAGCAGTTAGGAAACGAGGGCTACTCTGCCATTAATATTCTGCGCTATTACTACGGTAATGATATCTTTATCAATACTGCGCAAATGATTTCCGGTGTGCCCTCTTCCTGGCCCGGTTTTAACCTGAGTGTAGGTTCTTCCGGCGAAAACGTACGCCGCATCCAGACCCAGCTTAACCGAATTGCCCGAAACTATCCTGCCATCCCCACTGTTACTGTAGACGGTATTTACGGTAGCGGCACCGAAGACGCAGTCCGCATCTTCCAGGAAATATTTAATCTGCCCGCCTCAGGTATCACAGACTATGCCACTTGGTATGAAATTTCGGATATCTACGTGGCCGTAACCCGTATCGCGGAACCGGGTTGATTTATTCCATGTCATTAAGCAAAGGCCTCTGTCCCATCCCGTACCTGTAACGCAGTCATAGGCCCCGGAAAATCGTTGAGACAAATGTGAGCGTTTCTCAGAGGCACCCTTTCCAATCGGTTTTGTGTCTTTTCACGGCAAGAACACCGGCCACGGCTTTGTCCGCAGGGGATGTACACGAACCATTGTGGGAAGCAAATGCGGAATTACTAAATGTGCGCCTTTGGAATTTATGATTAGTCCCTGTTTTTATGAGCTGGGACAAAAATAAGCGCCCTGTTCGCGGACCATACGGAATGTAGAGTAAACTCTACCTTCCGCCGGCCGCGGACAGGGCACTTTTTTTGTTCAAGACCATAAAA
>JAFXEW010000045.1 GCA_017513625.1 Lachnospiraceae bacterium
ATATTTTCCTCCTTAGCTCAGTCGGTAGAGCACCTGACTGTTAATCAGGGCGTCGTTGGTTCAAGTCCAACAGGGGGAGCTAAGCGAAGCATAAAGTTTCGTGAGAAAGAAACACAGGTGGGAAGAACAACCTGGAACGGCTCCATGGTCAAGCGGTTAAGACATCGCCCTTTCACGGCGGTAACACGGGTTCGATTCCCGTTGGAGTCATTATAATATGGCGTGATAGCCAAGTGGTAAGGCCCCGGTCTGCAACACCGTCATCGCCGGTTCAAATCCGGCTCACGCCTCTAAGAAGCTGATTCAGTCAGCTTCTTTTTTGTTGCCCCCAAATAAAAGGATGCCGGATGATGTATACATCCGGCATCCTTTTATATATTATAACATCCCGAATACTTCTCCGATGGGAGCCTGTATGATTAAGTCAGCAAATTGGTCCCTGGGGGTAGGAGCCTTATTGATTACAACCAGTTTATCGCCCTTAAAGTAGTCAATTAATCCTGCGGCCGGGTACACAGCCAGAGAGGTCCCACCTATAATCATGACGTCCGCTTTTTGGATGGCTGTTACTGCGCCGCGGATGGTCCCATCGTCCAGACCTTCTTCGTACAGTACTACATCCGGCTTTACAAATCCGCCGCACTCTTTACAAAGGGGAATCTCATCACTGCTTAACATATGGTTTATGTCGTGAAAAGCACCGCATTTCTCGCAATAGTTTCTTAGTACGGAACCGTGTAGCTCGTATACATTACGGCTTCCGGCAGCCTGATGCAGACCGTCGATATTTTGTGTTATGACTGCACGTACCTTGCCAGCTGTTTCCAGTTCGGCCAACTTCAGATGGGCAGCGTTGGGCTTGGCATCTAAAAACAGCATTTTCTTTTTATAAAAACGGTAAAATTCCTTGCGGTTACGTATATAGAAAGTGTGACTGAGAATGGTCTCCGGAGGATAATCGTATTCCTGGTGATACAAACCGTCCACACTTCTGAAATCGGGGATGCCGCTTTCTGTTGAAACACCGGCACCGCCGAAGAAAACGATATTGTTGTATCTTTTGATAATATCCTGCAATTCAATTATTTCTCTTGAATGTTTTGAAAGCTCTGACATGGGCACCTCCTATAATTTGGCATAACTAAAAGAACTGATATTAGTTTAACACATCTTTCCTACCCGGGCAAATGTGTTCATTTATAAAATATTAAGAAAAGCGTAAACAGTTTTTATTGAGCCTGCGGAAAATACTGTGGTATAGTATATAAGGAGTGAATCTGTCAGGTAAAGATACAGAATCTGTCCGGACATTAACGTTGTAAATATGGTATGGGAACTGTTGAGGCTGCAATCAGCTTTCAGAAAGAGGAACGATGTGAAAAGACAAAGAACGGAAGATTTACTCTCTCCGGAAAAAAGTAATAGGACAATCAGAATTTTGCCCGGGAAAACAATAAACAGTATACTTTGTATGGTGCTTGGGTGCTGTCTGGCAGTGGCAGCCTTTGGTTGTATTGTTTATTGCGGTTCCATCGCAGCCATACAGAGCGGAAGCAGGTTTTATTTGGTGTGGGGAGCTGCTGCTTTGATATGTACCTTATTAGCGGTAATCTTTTTAAAACCACGTTTGTTACAAAACATTCCCAAGTGGGTAAAGCGGACTTTTATTGCTTTAATGATGGCAGGTTTTCTGATAGTCGGCGGACTCTTTTTGATGATAGGTAATGCAGTGTCCTATCATGCTGAGCCCGGAGCAGAATATCTGATAGTGCTGGGAGCACAGTGGCGGAATGGCGGACCAAGTGCAGTGCTCAGGTATCGTTTGGAAGCTGCAATTGATTACCTGGAGCAAAATCCGGAGACGAAGGTGATTGTTTCAGGTGGCCGGGGGGATAATGAACCTATATCCGAGGCAGAAGGAATGGCAGGTTATCTCTGTGATGCGGGGATTGCCTCTGAGCGTATCATTTTGGAAAATAATTCAACCAGTACGTATGAGAATTTGGAGTTCAGTAAGGAGTTTTGTGATATTACAGAAGACCGGATTCTGATTATAACAAATGATTTCCATGTGTATCGTGCCGTAAAGCTGGCAGAAACAATGGGATATAAGGATGTATCCGGACTGGCAGCACTTTCAAATAAATGGCTTCTGCCACATAATACTTTACGGGAATGTGCAGCCCTACTGAAAGAAGTATTGACGGGAAATATCAAATTGAATTAATAGATTGTGAAAGGGAAGAAGTATATTATGGATATAGAAGTAGGAGCAGTTTTACGACTTAAAAAACAACACCCCTGTGGCTCCCATGAATGGGAGGTTTTGCGTGTGGGAGCGGACTTCAGACTGAAGTGCCTGGGATGCGGACATCAGATTATGATAGCGCGCAAGCTTTTGGAAAAAAACATCAAAGAAATTAAAGAAAAAGCTTGAAAATAAAGGATTTCTATGCTATCATATCAAATTGTGATATATTATATTCCTTGCTCATTCCCCGAGAATGGGCCAGAGACCAAAAGGAGGTAACAAGCATGAACAAGTATGAATTAGCCGTTGTTGTTAGCGCGAAGATCGAAGATGATGAAAGAGCTGCAGTTGTTGACAAGTGCAAAGCTTATGTTGAGAGATTCGGCGGCACAATTACTGAGGTGGAAGAGTGGGGCAAGAAGAGACTTGCTTACGAAGTTCAGAAGATGAGAGAAGCTTTCTACTATTTCATCAGATTTGAGGCTGATAGCACTGCTCCCGCAGAGATCGAGAATCGTGTACGCATTATGGACAATGTTATCAGATTTTTATGCGTTAGACAGGACGAGGCATAAGAGAAAGCGAGAAGTGTAATATGAATAAAGTAATTCTTATGGGACGATTAACCAGAGATCCTGAGGTTAGATATTCACAGGGTGCTAGCCAGACAGCGATTGCACGTTTTTCTATAGCAGTGGACAGAAGATTTAAGCGTGAGGGTGAGCCTGATGCAGATTTCTTTAACTGTACATGCTTTGGTAAGCAGGCTGAGTTCGTAGAGAGATATCTGCGTAAAGGAACCAAAATCCTGACTGCAGGCCGTATCCAGAATGATAACTACACCAACAAAGACGGTCAGATGGTTTACAGTGTCCGCGTTATGGTAGATGAAATTGAGTTTGCCGAGAGCAAGAATGCGTCTTCCGGAAATGAAGGCGGTTTCGGCGGTGGTTACATGGGTGGTAACAATATACCAGCTCCTTCAGGTGCCGGTGACGGCTTCATGAACATCCCTGACGGAATTGATGAAGAATTACCATTTAACTAATTTTGATTAAGATAGGAGGCAATGTCATGGCATTTAATAAAGCAGAGAAGTCTGATTCTCCGATGAGAAAAAAAGGCGGAATGCGCAGAAGAAAGAAAGTTTGCGTATTCTGTGGTAAAGATAATGTAATTGATTACAAGGATACAAACAAGTTAAAGAGATATGTATCTGAAAGAGGTAAGATTCTGCCCCGCAGAATTACCGGCAACTGTGCAAAGCATCAGAGAGCACTGACTGTAGCTATTAAGAGAGCTCGTCACGTAGCTATTATGCCTTACGTACAGGATTAATTTAAAGTATGTGGATAGAACCTTTAAACGCCGAGATTTTGGTGTTTAAAGGTTTTTCTTTTATTCAGAAAAGTATAAGAGATAAGTTAGGATGCCTTTGTCAGAAACAGCACATTTGCCACCCCGTTTTCCCGGGGCCTGAGACCCGGCTACAAGGTACTGGCGGAGGAGGTAGCTTAACTTAATGACATTGCAGCAGTCCCCCTCTTTCGTTGACATGAAGTGCCTTTACATGCTATATTTATATAAGTGGCAGTGTGTCCAAAAGTTTTCACGCATGCGAAAATTCGACATGCGGCTGCCTAAATTTGTTGTATAATAACAAAGGAGTGCAGAGATGGCTGTAAAGTTTCATTTGCCGGGATTGAGATATAATTATCCCCTGAATATGTTATTTTTAGATATGATTCGAAAGTATCCTGAATGGGTGCGTGAGGGCGTGGAAATCGCTTCCTTTTTTGGAGAGTTTCCTACTTCCCTGTGGAATGGCGGAAGATTTTGTAATGATGACCAGTGTTCGGCACAGTTTGTCCAGGGTGTGGTGCAGAATATTAATGCCAGAGGGATTCCGGTGAGATATACCTATACGAATCCCGGTGTCGGCGAGGCGGATTTGGAAGACCCTTATTGTAACTTCTGTATGAAGGTGGCAGATAACGGCATGAATGAGGTGCTGGTGGTGTCTCCCGTGTTGGAAGCCTACATCAGAGAGAATTATCCGGGCTTTAAGATTAACAGCTCCACTTGTAAGGAAATCCGTGATATTGACGGATTGAACGAAGAATTGGAAAAAGATTATAATCTGGTAGTATTGGATTACAATATGAATAATCAGTTTGAACTGCTTGAGCAGATTAAGCACAAGGAAAGATGTGAGATACTGGTAAATGCATGCTGTGTGCCTAATTGTCCCCGACGGGGAGAGCATTATCAGATGATCGGAAAGCAGGAAAGAATTGCGTTAAAGAACCGCAAGATGCCACCTGATAAGCGTATTCCCATGCCCGGCTGGCATTGTGAATACGGCATGATGAATTCCGTTTATTCCATTCGTGAATATCCTACCTATGTTTCGCCGGATGCTATTTGGGAGAAATATGTGCCCATGGGCTTTGAGAATTTTAAGCTGGAGGGCAGAACTGCTAATATATTCCTGCTTATTGAGACCTACTGTATGTATATGTTGAAACCTGAACATGCAGGCGA
Organism: Lachnospiraceae bacterium; assembly: GCA_017513625.1. Classification (GTDB taxonomy): domain Bacteria; phylum Bacillota; class Clostridia; order Lachnospirales; family Lachnospiraceae; genus Acetatifactor. Next base: position 4,796 of record JAFXEW010000045.1, read on the forward strand.
GGGCAGGCTGATGTTGACATCGAATTTAGAGGCAAATAAGATAATTACCGTAAACAAACCCAAAAGAGGAACCTGGCCGTAAGCAGTATATGTGGCTTTGAACCTGAAATGCTTTCCGGAGGGTAGAGTATGAAAAAAAGGATTAAGCTTAAGGGAAAAATAAAGACCTATATTTTATATACCATATATTTAGGTGTTTTACTGGCAACCGTTAATCTGGCTATATTTATGGTGGATTCACATTCCGGTGCATTACTGGGATGTTTTACGCTGTTTTACTTTGGTGTGGTTTTGACTTTGTATTACAGAAACAAACCCATTATCATGAATGAGCTAATCAGCTTTGCTACAGAATACGGTCAAATACAGAAGCTGCTTTTGAGGGAACTGGATATTCCGTATGCATTGCTTGATGATACCGGCAAGATTATCTGGACCAATACTGCGTTTGAAAATGCAGTACACCAGCCCAAAGGCTATAATAAGTCTATTACAGCCCTGTTTCCCACCATTACCAGGGACAGGTTGCCGGATGACTCCGGTCTGGATGAAGCCCAATATGAGTTGCAGTTTGAGGATGCGGATTATGTAATTAAATTCGGCAAGATTTCTCTGCAGGAAATGGCTCAAAACAGCAATATGATAGATGATGAAGATTATGATGGCTATCTCATTGCAGTGTATATGTATGATGAGACTGCATTACATATTGCCCTTCGTGAAATTGATGACCAGAGTCTGGCCGTAGGTATGATTTATCTGGATAATTACGAAGAAGCTCTGCAGACTGTAGAAGAGGTGCGCCGTTCCCTTTTGACAGCCTTAATAGACCGTAAAATCAATAAATATATATCTGCGCTGGATGGAATTGCCAAGAAGCTGGAAAAGGATAAATACCTGATTATCATGCGTAAAAAGGCGATTGCACAGTTGCAGGAAAGCCGTTTTGACTTGCTGGAAGAGGTTAAAACCGTTAATATCGGTAATGAAATGGCTGTTACCATCAGTATAGGTGTGGGATTGGATGGTTTGTCCTATGCCCAGAATTATGAGTTTGCACGTAATGCCATTGACCTTGCTTTGGGACGCGGCGGTGACCAGGCAGTTATCAAGACGCCGGAAACGGTTACATATTACGGCGGTAAGAGCCAGCAGGTAGAGAAAAATACCCGTGTTAAAGCACGTGTGAAAGCACAGGCTTTGAGGGAGATTATTACGGCCAAGGACCATGTACTGGTTATGGGCCACAGAATGGGTGATGTGGACAGTTTCGGCGCTTCGGTGGGTATTTACCGTATTGCACAGGCCCTTGGCAGAAAGGCCCATATTGTATTAAATGATGTGACTACATCGGTACAGCCCCTTGTGGAGCTTTTTAAGGATAAGCCTGAGTATGAAAGTGATATGATTGTAAATAACCAGCAGGCTATGGAACTGGCAGGAAATAATGTGGTGCTGGTGGTGGTGGATGTAAACAGACCTTCCATTACGGAATGTCCCGATTTGCTCCGTTATTGTAAGTCTGTAGTAGTGCTGGATCATCACAGACAGGGGACGGAGACCATTGAGAATGCTACGCTTTCCTATGTGGAGCCTTATGCATCCTCTTCCTGTGAAATGGTTTCTGAGATTTTACAATATACATATGACAATATTAAAGTGAGACCGGAAGAGGCTGACTGTATGTATTCCGGTATTATGATTGATACCAACAATTTTATGACCAAAACAGGTGTGAGAACTTTTGAAGCGGCGGCATTCCTGCGCAGAAGTGGAGCGGATGTTACCAGAGTGCGTAAGCTGTTCCGGGAAGATGCTATGGAATATAAGGCTAAAGCGGATGCTGTGAGCCAGGCGGAGATTTATAAGCAGTATTTTGCGATTTCCGTATGTACGGCGGAAGAATTGCCCAGCCCTACCATAGTAGGTGCACAGGCGGCAAACGAACTTCTGAATATCAAGGGAATCAAAGCCAGCTTCGTACTTACGGATTATCAGGGTAAGATTTATGTCAGTGCCCGTTCCATAGATGAAGTGAATGTGCAGATTATCATGGAGCGTATGGGTGGCGGCGGTCACCTGAATGTGGCAGCTTGTCAGATGGAAGGCATTGGACTGGTGGAAGCAATCGGTGAATTAAAGACAACCATTGACTCCATGCTGGAGAATAATGAAATATAAAATTGTCCCGGATGGGACAGACGGAGAATGCGATGAAGATTATTTTATTACAGGATGAGAAAAAATTAGGCAAGAAGGGCGATATTATTGAAGCAAGCGAAGGCTATGCACGTAACTATATTTTGCCCAAGAAAATCGGTGTGGAAGCCACACCTAAGAATATGAACGATCTGAAGCTGCAGAAGGCCAACAATGAAAAGGTGGCACAGGAGCAGTTGGATGCAGCCAAGGAACTGGCAGCATTACTTGAAACCAAGCAGATTGTGGTTAAAATCAAAGCAGGCGAAGGCGGAAGGACTTTCGGTAGCGTATCTACCAAAGAAATAGCGGCAGCTTGCAAAGAGCAGCATGGTATTGAAGTGGATAAAAAGAAGATTGTATTGCCCGAGAGCATTAAGAACTTTGGTGGTTATGAGGTTGCTGTGAAGCTTCATCCCCAAGTGACGGGCAAGCTGATGGTGAAGGTTGTAGAAGCTTAAAAGATGAGGAAGACAAGTAGCCAATGGAAGAGAATGTACTGAAACGAGTATTGCCCCATAGTATCGAAGCTGAACAGTCTGTAATCGGCTCTATGATTATGGACAGGGATGCCATTACTGCAGCATACGAACTGATTTCCGGTGAGGATTTCTATAATAAGCAGTATGCAGTTTTGTTTGATACCATGGTTGAATTGAATAATGAGGGGCAACCGGTGGACCTGGTTACGTTGCAGAATCGTCTGAAGGAAAAGGCAGTTCCTCCGGAAATCAGTAGTTTGGAATATATCGGTGATTTGATACGTGCGGTTCCTACTTCTGCAAATATTAAGTACTATGCCAATATTGTTGCCGAAAAGTCCACGTTGCGTAAGATGATTCGTCTTAATGAGGACATTGCCAATACCTGTTATACAGGTAAGGAGAATCTGGAATTCATACTGGAGGATACCGAAAAGAGAGTCTTCCAGCTTTGCCAGAGGCGCAACACGGAAGAGTTTACCCCCATCAGAACGGTGGTTATGAATGCCTTAAATAAAATCGAGGCGGCAGCTAAGATGAAGGGCGCCGTGACCGGTATTCCCACAGGTTTTGTGGATTTGGATTACCGTACAGCAGGTATGCAGCCTTCGGACCTGGTATTAATTGCAGCCCGTCCTTCCATGGGAAAGACGGCGTTTGTATTAAATATAGCGGAGCATGTTGCGTTTAAACAGAATCTGCCCGTGGCTATATTTTCATTGGAAATGAGTAAGGAACAGCTGATTAACCGTATGTTTTCCCTGGAATCCAATGTGGATGCACAAAAGCTCCGTACCGGTTCTTTGAATGACCAGGAGTGGGAAAGACTGCTGGAGAGTGCGGGTGTAATCGGACGTTCCAAGCTGATTATAGATGATACACCGGGTATCAGTATATCCGAGCTTCGCAGCAAGTGCCGCAAATATAAGCTGGAGCAGGGCCTGTCCATGATTATCATTGACTACTTACAGTTGATGACAGGTAGTGGCAGAAGCGATTCCAGACAGCAGGAGATTTCCGATATCTCCAGATCCTTAAAGGCAGTTGCCCGTGAACTTTCGGTTCCTGTGCTGGCATTGTCCCAGTTGTCCCGTGCAGTGGAACAGAGACCGGACCACAGACCCATGCTGTCCGACCTGCGAGAATCAGGAGCGATTGAGCAGGATGCGGACGTAGTTATGTTTATATACCGTGATGATTATTATGATAAGGATTCGGAGAAAAAGGGTATTTCCGAGATTATCATTGCCAAGCAGAGAAACGGTCCCATCGGTACCGTAGAATTAGCCTGGTTGCCTGAATATACCAAGTTTGCAAATTTGGAAAGGCGTAAGGAAGAGTACTAAAGAGAATAAAGAAGTGTTACTTTTTGATTTACTTAGGAGAACAGACAGGTCTGTTCTCCTTTTGTATTGTGTGGAAGCGAATGGAAGATTTGCGAACAACAATTGCAGAAGGCGGGATTAAGTCGGATTACTTGATCTGCTGCCGGGTGGTTCGGATATAAGATTCATTTTATAGAAAGGAAAGGTTTAGGGGAATGGGAGAATTTTATATGATTTCGGATGCGGCAAAGGAGGTATGTGTGGAAAACCACGTACTCAGGTATTGGGAGGAGGAATTAAAACTGCCTATACACCGTAATGAGTCCGGGCACAGGATGTATACACGGGAGGATATAGAGCGATTCAAACAGATAAAGGATATGAAGGAGAAGGGACTTCAGTTAAAGGCAATTCACGTATTGATGAAAAGTGGTAATTTGAAAAGTGATGCAAAGGACCGGGAGCAGGCAGGATTGCAACAGCAGGCGGAATGTCTGCAGAAAAAGGAAGAGCCTGTAAGTACGGGTAATTATGAGGACAAACTGCAACGTATTCAGTGGCTGTTTACGGAGTTTGTTAAGAAGTCTTTGGAGGATACCCTGCCGGAAGCTATGGAGCAGGTGCTTTCTGCTAATATGGAGCAGTATCATAAGGGGCTATGCTCTGAGATAAAGGAAAGTGTGGTTAAGGAGCTGGACTATCAATTCCGTATGCAAAGTGAACGGGATGAGGAGAGGGAAAAAGCATATCTGGAGAGAAGCGAGCTCTATTATGAACAGATAGATGAGTTGCTTCGCAGAAAAAGAGAAAAAAAGAAAAGACGTTTCTTGTTCAGATGAACAGAAACGTCTCTTGAATACGCTATGAATTATTCTTCAATAGCACCTACGGGGCACTGACCTGCGCAAGCGCCACAGCTGATGCACTTATCTGCATCGATTTCAAACTTGCCATCACCCATGGAAATAGCACCTACGGGGCACTGTGCTTCACAAGCACCACAAGCGATACAGGAATCGTTAATTACAAATGCCATAATACAATCCTCCTTAATAATGCGAAATAGGCTTGATATAAAAATATCAATCTATCAATTATATATTCATTGTAATACAAAAGTATGCTTATTACAAGCAAAATTCCCTAAAAAAACAAGGAGTTTTGCAAAAAAAGATTAAAAAATCTGTTTTTTATTAAGGCACACCTTCTCACATACCATGATGCACAAGTCATAGCCCCGGGAAAACGCAATGTCAAATGTGGTGTTTCTGACGGAAGGCACCTTTCCAATCCCTTATTGTTTGTGTCTTTTCCAGGAAGTACACCTGCCCGTCTTTGTTCGCAGGGGATGTACACGGAACATTGTTTTGGAAGCAAATGCGAGAATTTCTTAATGTGCAGGGCTTTGGAATCGGGTTCCCGTTTTTATGGTCTTGAACAAAAAAGTGCCCTGTCCGTGGCCGGCGGAATGTAGAGTTTACTCTACGTTCCGTATGGTCCGCGAACAGGGCGCTTATTTTTGTCCCAGCTCATAAAAACAGGGACTAATCATAAATTCCAAAGCCGCACATTTAGTAATTCCGCATTTGCTTACCACAATGTTCCGAGTACATCCCCTGCGGACAAAGCCGTGGCAGGTGTTCTTGCCTGAAAAGACACAAATCCTCTTGGAAAGGCTGCCTTCCGAGAAACGCTCACATTTGCCACAATGTTTTTCCGGGGCTGTGACTGTACATCAAGGTATGCGAGAAGGCTGTGACCTAACTCAATGACAGGGGGTCTTATGGCTGTTTTTGCATCTTCTGGCGTCTGGCTTTGATGCCATCCAGAATTACCTGTTTCTTTTCGAGCAGCAGATTTTTGTCCATGGCGGGGACACCTTTTAAGCGGTATTCCATGCCAAGCTTTTCGTACTTAGACTCGCCCATGGTGTGATAGGGGAGCACATCCAGAGCTTTCAGGGAACTCAAGCCGCCGATAAAGTAGCCAAGGTCATACAGGTATTTATCGTCGTCTGTGAGACCGGGAACCACTACGTGACGAATCCAGGTATCCACATTGCGTTCCGACAGATATTCTGCAAACTTGAGAATATTGGTGTTGGGCTGGGCGGTAAGGTTGCGGTGTTTCTCCGGGTCAATGTGTTTAATGTCCAGCATGACCAAATCCGTAAGTGTCATTAAATGGTCCAGTTTAGCCAGCAGAGCCGGATTCTCCGGATTGTAGGTGATGCCGGAGGTGTCCACACAGGTGTGGATATTTTTGGACTTGGCAAGAGTAAATAAATCTATTAAAAAATCAATCTGGAGCAGGGGCTCGCCACCGGTGACCGTAATGCCGCCCCCTCTGTAAAAACTGATATTTCTTTCATACTGTTCGATAATATATGCGGGCTCCATTAAAGTGCCGGCATTTGTTTCCCATGTGTCGGGATTGTGACAGTAAGCGCACCGCATGGGGCAGCCCTGTGTAAAAATAACAAATCTGACGCCCGGTCCGTCTACGGTACCAAAGCTTTCTAAAGAATGGATTCGTCCTTGCATAGAACCTCCTTATCAATAAAAAACCCGGGAGAAGAACTCCCGGGTTTAATCTCCTTGAAGAGAGTGCACTCTCTTAGCTTAATATTCCCGTATGAGAATTAGATATTCTCATGGAAAGTACGAGAAATAACATCTGCCTGCTGTTCGGGAGTTAACTTGATGAAGTTAACTGCGTATCCGGATACACGGATGGTCAGCTGGGGATAGTTCTCGGGATGCTGCTGAGCATCTAATAACATTTCTCTGTTTAATACGTTTACATTCAGATGATGTCCGCCCTTAACTGCGTAACCATCTAATAAAGATACAAGGTTATCAACCTGAGCTGCGTTTACTGCCATGATTTTGTCCTCCTATATTATTGATAATCATCTAAACCCTGATGCAGGGTGGGTACGCTACAGGCCAGCGGGGTTCTGGAACAATCCGCACAGCCCATAGTCTGAACGTTTTTGGACTCTTTTGTAGCTGCGTTATAGTCCACATTAACGTGGCCTACACCATTTAACATTCCTTCATCCAGTAACTTTACCAGATCGTCTACCATAGTCTTCTCGTCCATGTATATACCTCTTAGAATTTGAAACTTGTTGTTAGTTACTGATTCGAGCTAATCACGATATCGTGACCGGGATATCTTACTTGTTTAAGTCAATTTCGTATATCCGGGCGACATCGAAATGTCGCCGGAAAGATATTATTTGTTCAAATCGATTTCGATGTCGCCGGCAAATACCTGATCTTCCTTACCAAGAGCACCGGGGATGATGGTGAAGGTATTGGAAATACCGTCCTGTGCATCTCTGAAAGGTAACTTAGCTACGGAAGATAAGGATGCAATAGCACCGTGGGTATCACGTCCGTGCATGGGGTTAGCACCGGGTGCGAAAGGCTGGCCCTTCTTACGTCCATCGGGGGTATTACCGGTAGCCTTACCATAGGTAACGTTAGAGGTAATGGTCAGGATGGAAGTGGTAGGAACACCGTTTCTATAGGTATGATGTCTTCTGATAGCGGTCATGAACTTGTGTACAATGTCCTGAGCGATGCTATCTACGCGATCATCGTCATTACCGTATTTAGGGAAGTCACCGGTGGTCTTGAAGTCTACGATGATACCGTCTTCGTCACGGATAACTTCTACCTTAGCATACTTGATTGCGGATAAAGAGTCTGCAACGATTGAAAGACCTGCAACACCGGTTGCGAAGTATCTCTTAACATCTCTGTCATGCAGAGCCATCTCAGCTCTCTCGTAGCAGTACTTGTCATGCATGTAGTGGATAATGTTCAGGGTGTTTACATAAACATCTGCCTGCCATTCGATCATGTCGATGAACTTATCCATTACATCATCAAAGTCAAGAACATCACCAACAACGGGACGATACTTAGGTCCAACCTGCTTCTTGGTAACTTCGTCCACACCACCGTTCAAAGCGTATAATAAACACTTAGCCAGGTTTGCACGAGCACCGAAGAACTGCATTTCTTTACCGATAACCATGGAAGATACACAACATGCGATACCGTAGTCATCGCCGTGATCATGTCTCATCAGGTCGTCGTTCTCATACTGGATAGAAGAGGTCTGGATAGACATCTTTGCACAGTATCTCTTCCAGTTCTCAGGAAGTCTGGTAGACCAAAGAACGGTCAGGTTGGGCTCGGGAGAAGGTCCTAAGTTGGTCAGAGTATGCAGATAACGATAGCTCATCTTGGATACTAAGTGACGTCCGTCAACACCAACACCTGCCAGAGACTCGGTTACCCATACAGGGTCACCTGCGAAAATCTGGTTGTACTCGGGAGTACGAGCAAACTTGATGCATCTTAACTTCATGATGAAGTGATCAACGAATTCCTGGATCTGCTCTTCGGTAAAGGTACCGTTAGCAAGGTCTCTTTCTGCATAGATGTCAAGGAAAGTAGAAGTACGTCCTAAGGACATAGCTGCACCGTTCTGCTCCTTAACTGCACACAGGTAACCGAAGTAGGTAGCCTGGATAGCTTCCTTTACGTTAGCAGCGGGTCTGGCGATATCACAGCCGTAAGAAGCTGCCATTTCCTTCATCTGCTTCAGAGCAATAATCTGCTCAGAGATTTCTTCACGGAGACGGATTACATCATCGGTCATTACGCGGCCGGTGGAATCCTTCTGCTCTAATTTATCTTCAATCAGTCTGTCGATACCGTACAGAGCAACACGTCTGTAGTCACCGATGATACGACCACGGCCATAAGCATCAGGAAGACCGGTAACGATATGGGAAGAACGGCAAGCTCTCATCTCTGCGTTGTAAGCATCGAAACAACCTGCGTTGTGAGTCTTTCTGTGAGTGGAGAAGAACTCGCTGATCTCAGGATCAACTTCGTAACCGTTGTCGGAGCAAGCCTTCTCTGCCATACGGATACCGCCGTAAGGCTGTAAGGATCTCTTGAAAGGCTTGTCGGTCTGGAAACCAACGATGGTCTCCTTGCTCTTGTCAAGGTATCCGGGACCGTGGGAAACAATAGTGGAAACAACCTTGGTGTCCATATCAAGTACACCGCCTGCTTCTCTTTCTTTTTTCTGTAAGTCAAGTACCATTGCCCATAAGTCTTTTGTGTTCTGTGTAGCGTCAGCTAAGAAGCTCTCATCGCCGTCATAAGGATGATAGTTCTTCTGGATGAAGTCACGTACGTTAACTTCAGTAGCCCATTTGCCGTCTACAAAATTTGTCCATTCAGGTCTCATTTTGAAATAGCCTCCTCTTTAAATATGATTAATTTATTATATCTTAATTAGAATATCGAACTTCTAATTCTAGGCTAATTATATTTTATAGAAATAATGGTGTCAAGGTTGCGCCGTGTACTTAATTGGGTACAAAGACCTATAGCGGGCCATATACGGATAGACTTGCCAGAATCGGGGGAAAGTATTATACTGATAATGATGTAGAAACAGAAAGGAGTATGTGGATATGGCTGAAATTACCAAAGACATAACTATCGGTGAACTTTTGCGCATGAAGCCTGAAGTAGCACCCGTATTATTAAATGCAGGTATGCATTGTCTGGGATGTCCCTCAGCACAGGGAGAATCTCTGGCAGAGGCTGCAATGGTACATGGAATTGATGCAGATGCATTAATCGAGGCTATTAAGGCAGTGTAAGTGATGCAGAAATAGATAAACAAAGCCTGAAGGAAATCCTTCAGGCTTTATCTTTGTCATTATATGCAGTTATATAAGCGGGACAACGCATTGCCTGTAATCAGCGGAGCGTAGTGTTCCTCCAGGAAAGCTTTGGAGGAGGACAAATCCCTGCGCAGGTGTCCGTATTCGGAAAGCACGTTACATAGCTTGGAAAAATGGGTTTTGTCCTGCTTACCCAGAGTCACCAAAAGCAGATAGGCATCTCCATCGGGAGTCTTGTACAGGGTGTTGGTGCCATGGCTGTAGGGACCTGCAATCATAGCGGCATCCATTACATCGGACAGTGTTTCAAACATAAAGACTCTGCTGAGCCTGGGGTCAAGGTCTGCAATGTCCTCGGGAGGCGCAGAGCTTTCTTCGCCGGTTTCTGCAGTGTCCTCGCCGATTTGTTCGGAAGCATCCTGAATGCGCTGGAACAAATCCATTATTTCGTCGGCTTCCCCGGAAGCATCCTCCTCTTCTTCCACGGCGGAAGGGGCAAAACGTGCCAGACGGGGGTTCAGTTCTTCGGGGTCCTCTACCTTGGTTATAATCAATACGATGCTTTCTGCGCTCATGGGGATGGCTTCAATCATCAGCGGAATATCATCTGCCTCAAAGCCGAACTCGTAGTTGGCCTGCTTCATCATATCTCTGAAAAGGTTCTTGGCCTTTTCGCTGCCGTAAACCAATTCGCTGATTTTGAGTTCCCGCCTTGCCAGATCCTCTCTGGTCAAGGTACAACGTATCTGGTTTTCATTTATTTTTTCAATTTTCATATAATCACCATACCTTTCCCAGTTATTTCATCGGTTAATCTCCGATGATTGTTACACTATATTATACGTTGGGGCAGTGTAAGTCAATAATCTGCGGCCGAATTTAAAGTTTTTTAAGAAATATAGACTATATATAGCCTTTTGCTTGCTTTTTTATAAAGTAACTCTTAAAATATAAAGTGCAGATATCCTCCGCCATAAGGAACGGAAGGAGGGCTGTGTCTATATTCCGGTTATCCCATTCTTATTATGGAACAAATCGTTCCGAATCATCCTATTTATTTTGTTAAAAACATTGTTTTTACACTTATATTATAGCATAAAAGACGTATACATTCCATTATTTTGTAGTATATCTTTTATGGTAATATTTATAATATGCGCCTTGGTTTTCTTGGTCCGTAAAGGTGCATAAAGGGGATGTCTTACAGGCGAGACCATTTGCCTGCATTATGTTGATCCGTTAAAATTCAGTTTATAATTCAAATCAGATTCTACAGGGGAACCCCGGTCATGGGAGCCGGTTCCGGGTAAGAGGATATCTGTTTCTTTTCGCTTCCGGGGAAGCTAATATATATCACGCTGTCTTTTGGTTAGGGAAGCGGAGGGAAGTATCCGTTAATCAGTTGTGGATTGCCTCCTATGCTGATGTCAAATCGGTCGTACATAAAGGGAAAATAGATAATGACGATACCGACAGGATATGGTAAAATGTAACTGTTCGGTCTGCTGTGCGGACCGGGCAGTTCTTTTTTGCATTAGTAGTTTCCGCAATCGGGGAACGGCATGAAAGTTATCCGGTACGGAGAGATTAAAGAAGGATAAAGAATAGAGAGGTTTGACATATGAAAAGAAAGATTTTACCCGTGGTATTGGCCCTTGTATTGATTATTGCGGCAGGCGCGGTTTTGGTGGGCGGATACCTGGCAGAAAAGTATTCATACAGTACGGAGAGAGTAGATCTCGCAGAGCATTACGGCAGCAGCGGTCAGGAAAGGACAATAGTGCTGGGAGATGAAGTGACGGAAGAGAAGGGCATTATCAGGGATGGAGTATGTTATTTTGAACTGAGTGCAGCAAAAAGACTTTTTTCCGAGATTTTTTACGCAGACATGGGCGGGGAACAGCTGTTATATACCACGGCTACGGATACCGTAAAGACCGGGTTCGGAGAGAAGCAGTATGAAAATTGCGAAGGTGTTACGGAAGTGGACTATGTGACCTGTTATGCTGAAGATGACAAGGTATATGTGGCTGCAGATTATGTAAAGCAGTTTGTGAATTTTTCCTATGAAACATATGACCATCACATGCTGGTATATACTGCATGGGGTGAGGCGGTAAAGGCAGATGCTGTCAAGGAGACTGCGCTGCGTCAGAAAGGCGGCATCAAGAGCTCGATTTTGACAGATGTGTCAGAAGGAGAGGCTTTGGAGATTCTCGAGCCTATGGAAACCTGGTGCAAGGTGAAAAACGCACAGGGCATTATCGGCTATGTGGAAAATAAGCTGCTGGGGCCTGAATATACAGTACAGGAGACTCCGGTAACGGATGTACAGACAGAGGAATACACTACCAGACAGTTGCCGGTGCGTGTGAGCATGGGATGGCATTCCATCGGAGGGCCTGCGGGAAATGATACTCTGGAAAGTATGGCAGGCGGATGCAAAGGCATGAACGTGATTGCGCCAACATGGTTCAGTATGACGGATGATATGGGAAGCATCAGGAACTTCGGACAGAAAAGTTATGTAGACAGGGCACATGGCATGGGATTGTACGTGTGGGGTGTGCTTGACAATTTTAATTATGCCAATGAAAATGATATAAATATTGATGAGTATGCGGTGCTTTCTTCCACTGCCTCCAGACAGAATCTGGTAAGCAATGTAGTAAGCCAGGCCCTGCAGCTGGGACTTGACGGTATTAATCTGGATTTTGAGGGATTGGATTCAGCATGCGGCCCTCACTATGTTCAGTTTTTACGTGAGCTTTCCGTAGAGTGCAGGCGGGAAGGCATGGTATTTTCCATAGATAATTATGTTCCTTTTGATTTTAATACCTTCTATCGTCTGGATATACAGGGACAGATTGCGGATTATGTGATTATCATGGGATATGATGAGCACTGGCATAACAGTGGAGACCCGGGCAGCGTGGCCAGCATCGGTTATGTGACTGCGGGACTGGACAGGACCCTGGAGGATGTGCCGGCCCACAAGGTAGTGAACGCCCTTCCTTTTTATACAATACTTTGGAAAATACAGGGTGCGGACGTGACGGATGATTATGTGACTATGGTGAACCAGCCGGGCCTTATCGGCAGAAATAATCTGCAGCCGGTGTGGGATGAAGAGACCTGCCAGAACTATGCGGAGTGGACAAGCGGAAACAGCACCTACCGCATCTGGTTTGAGGATTCCCAGTCCCTGATGTCCAAGCTGAATGCAATGATTAACCGCAATATCGGTGGAATGGCAGTCTGGAGATTGGGTTATGAAGATAAAAATATCTGGAATCTGCTGAATACTTACACCAGCCTGCCATTAAATTCGACTACGCCGTAAATGGCAAGAAAGTAAGTAGTAAGAACAGGAATAAACAAAGGAGTGTTGTCTGCAGGATATTTAATCTGCGGAGCAACACTCCTTTTCATTTGGTTTCAGAATCTCAATTAAGCTTATCTGAAGGATTTTCTTAATGCAAGTTTACCGCATACGCAAAGCGCCAGCACACCTAATACCATTACATAAGGGAGGGTGTTTTCGCCTGTCTTGGGCACGTCATCATATTCGCTGCCGGCAGAACCGGTGGATGCAGCAGGTGTGGAAGCGGTACCGGAAGCTGCGGGGGGGGTGGTGGTGTAGTTCTCGGGAAGTACATTTAAATTGCCATCGTACATGGAGAAAGTGCCGGGCTTGAAGTTGTAGCAGTCAAACTTCACATTGTTGTTGGCACCGTATGCATACAGATGACCTACTGTTCCCTGAACACCGATAAAAGCATGTACCTTGGAGTCTGTGTTACAGATAACTTCCAGATAATCTACGTCATTATTGAAGTTTACAACGGATTTTTCATAAACATATGCCTTTTTAACATGGCCGTTCAAAATGATGGTGCCGTCGAAAAGTGCATACACTTCATCGATTTCCTTTGCGGTAATGTTGGCAACGTTAGCGCCTTTGGAGGTAACATTTGCCAGACGTACTTCGGGAATATTGATATAACACTGCTGGCCGGGGCCTCCGTCTACTACGATGGTATCACCGTCTTTGATGTGCTCATGCAGATAGTAAAGGTGGGAACCGTATCCAAGACTGTCATCCCATCCGCCGATCTGGAATCTCCAGTCGTTATCGGACTCCATGAACTTGATATAGTAAGTGGTGCCGCCTTCTGCGGATGCAGTCATGGTTGTATTGCTGAAAGGAACTACAAACAACGCAAGTGCAGCTAACAGAGTTACTAGTTTTTTGAGTTTACGCATAAATAACTTCCTCCTTATGATTCCGAGTTACGTACGGGCAGATAACTGTCTCCGGGTTCGACTTCCTTAGCCACCACCACGAAACGGCCGTTTTTAACATGGTAAACGCAGGTGGACAGGGTCAGGAACCGGTCTCCGTAGGAGGCGGTTACGCCTGTATCGTACAGGGAAAGATTTTTAATATTATTATAAAAGTCATCAAATTCTTCCTGCGAATCCGCCTGGAAAAATTTGTAGAACTTAAATACCTGGTCTGATTTTTTGTATACCTGGGAACGGAAAACTGCAATGACTTCGTAATTACGCTGACATTCGGGGGTATACAGAATGATGTTTTTATGTTTCTGATAATAGTCCGGTTTTTCATAGTCCGTCAGATTGCCGAACATGGCGCCGGATTTCATATTGTGTCCGTGGATAATCAGATTGGTGGTGAGGGGACTTAAGCAGCTGTCCGTATCCAGCAGCAGGCTGCCGTTTTTATTATCACGACCTTCAAAATCCAGGTATAGATACTTGTTTTCATCCTCAGGGGTCCACATAACAGGATAATCAATTACGGTACCGGGTATCTGCAACCACGCATGCATATCGGGGTTTGCCAGATAGGCATCACGGTAGGGATTCTCCACCTTAGGGAGCTCTTCTTCCGGGGGAGAGGAGGATGTATCCTGTTCGGCATCGGAAGAGTTGTTTGCAGAAGGATCAACCGATTCTGTGACAGTGTCTGCATCGGAAGCGGCTGAGCTTTCCGGCAGCGGTTCCGGGCTGACGGATGCCACCAGTTCCTGTTGTCTGTCCGTATCCTGCTTGTCCGAGTACAGCATGTATCCCAGAATGACCAGACATATGACTATTAGCAGAGACAAAAAAGCAGATATTATTTTCTGTGCTTTGCTCATGATGTCTCCTTATAAAATTGTATAAATACAGCTTTATTTTACCGCATATTTTCGTGTTTTGAAATCCTTTTTTGAAAATTTTAATAAATTTTAAAAAATTGCAGTTTTGGCAGGAAAGATACATATAATGATACAGATGATTGGGGCAGAATGGAATTTATGCAATGAAAGAAAAACAGGAAAGGATTTTGAGGATTATTATGGGCGCTTTGTTTTTGACGGCAATGCTGATAGTGGGCAGGGAAGCAGGAAAGTCCGGGCTTACGGGGGAAAAGTGGCTTGCGGTCATGGGTAACGGGACTTCGGAAAGAAGATGTGTGGTATTGGACCCCGGCCACGGCGGCAGGGACCCGGGGAAGGTGGGCTGCAATGACGTGTTGGAAAAGGATATTAATCTGCAACTGGCCATGCGGCTGAAGACCTATCTGGAGGTCAATGATATAGAAGTAGTAATGACCCGCACGGAGGATCTCATGCTGGAGGGAGGAAGTGATGGGGAAACACATAAGATACGGGATATGAAAGGACGTCTGGATGTCATAGAGGAGGCGGAGCCTGTATTGGTGGTCAGCATTCATCAGAACAGTTATCCGGAAAGTAGTGTGCACGGTGCCCAGGTGTTTTATTATGAAGGAAGTGCCCAAAGTGCCGGCTTGGCAAAGTGTCTGGAAGAGGCGATAGAGGAATTTACAGCACCCGGTACTTCCAGACCCAGCAAATCCAATGACAACTATTATCTGCTTAAAAAGACTGCGGTACCTACGGTGATTGTGGAAAGCGGGTTTTTGAGTAATCCGGAGGAGGCGGCTAAACTGGCCACGCCGGAGTACAGGGACCGGATGGCATGGGCAATACATATGGGCATTGTGCGATATTTGGAGGATTCACTTTAATTCTTTTACTTTTTAAAAAAGTTATGATATAATAAATCAAAGTATGCGCATATGAAAAGGCAGCGAAAGATGGAAACCAGGATTTTTCACATAACGGAACAGAATATGGATGAAGCCGCATTGGCGGTGGCAGGGGAAATCCTGCAAAAGGGCGGTTTGGTTGCGTTTCCAACGGAAACGGTTTACGGTCTGGGTGGGGATGCCCTGAATCCGGATTCTGCCCGCAGGATATACGAAGCAAAAGGAAGACCCAGTGATAATCCGTTGATTGTGCATATCTGCAGGATTGAAGATATGTATCCTATTGTCAGGGAAGTGACTCCCCGGGCACTGGCTATAGCGGAAGCTTTCTGGCCGGGACCGTTAACATTGATTCTTGAAAAGTCTGACAGGGTGCCCTATGAAACCACCGGCGGTCTGGATACCGTGGCGGTGCGTATGCCATCCCATCCGGTGGCGGCAGAACTGATCCGTTGCGGCGGAGGATATATAGCGGCCCCCAGTGCTAATTTATCAGGAAAGCCCAGTCCTACCCTGGCGAAATATGTGGTGCAGGATATGAACGGTCGTATCGATGCCGTCATAGACGGCGGTGAGGTGGGCATCGGACTGGAGTCCACCATTATTGACCTGACAGTGGAGCCGCCCCAGATACTGCGGCCCGGATATATTACCCGGGAGATGCTGGAGCAGGTGCTGGGACAGGTGGATGTGGATGCGGCCATCCTGGAGGGTGGCGGTGACCTGGTACCCAAGGCACCGGGGATGAAGTATCGTCATTATGCGCCTCAGGGAGATTTGATTATTCTGTCCGGTGAAGAAAGCAAGGTGGTTGATTATATCAACAAAGCGGTGCCGGAAGATGTGCGAGGGGGACATAAGGTAGGAATCATCTGTACGGACGAAACAGCGGGACTTTTCGGCGATGCAGTGATTAAGGCCGTAGGTACCCGTAAGGATGAGGAAAGTATAGCCAGAAGGCTGTACAGCATCTTGAGAGAATTTGATGATGAGCAGGTCACCAGGATTTATTCCGAAGATTTTGAAAGTGACGGACTGGGACAGGCCATCATGAACCGTCTGCTGAAAGCGGCGGGGCATAGAATTATATATGTCTAGGAGGAAAAGAGAAGGTATGATAGCAGTAGGAAGTGACCATGGCGGATTTGATTTAAAGCAAAAGGTATTGGCACATTTGGAGGCGCAGGGAATTGCGTACAAGGATATGGGATGTTATGCAAAGGAAAGCTGTGATTATCCTGTGTTCGGACATGCTGTGGCAAAGGCAGTTGCATCCGGAGAGTGCGAGAAGGGTATCGTAATCTGTACTACAGGTATCGGTATCAGCATAACTGCCAACAAGACACCGGGAATCCGTTGTGCTCTTTGCAGCGACAGTTTATCAGCTAAGATGACCAGACTGCACAATGATGCAAACGTACTGGCTATGGGAGCGGGAATTGTAGGAGACAATCTGGCGATAGATATCGTAGACCAGTTTTTGGGAACAGCGTTCTCGGGAGATGAAAGACATCAGAGAAGAGTAGATTTGATTGAGCAGTAAGATACTGTGGGAGGGAAAGTATGGCAAAAGTATTTGTAATGGACCATCCGTTAATTCAGCACAAAATCGGCTTTATCCGTAGAAAAGATACCGGTACCAAGGACTTCAGACAGACTATCAGCGAAATCGCTATGTTAATCTGCTATGAAGCGACCAGGGAATTAAAGTTGGATGAGATTGAAGTGGAAACACCCATTTGCAGTACCAGGGTAATGGAACTGAAGGGTAAGAAGATGGCAATTGTGCCTATACTGAGAGCAGGTCTGGGTATGGTGGATGGTATGTTATCCCTGATTCCTGCTGCAAAAGTGGGCCATATCGGATTGTACAGAGATCCGGAGACACTGGAGCCTGTAGAGTATTATTGCAAGCTTCCCGCAGATTGTGCGGAGAGAGAGGTATTTGTGGTGGATCCCATGTTGGCTACCGGCGGTTCCTCTGTGGCAGCCATCCAGATGTTAAAGGACAAGGGTTGCAAGAATATCCACTTCCTTTGTATTATTGCAGCGCCCGAGGGCGTAAAGAAAATGCAGGAGCTCCATCCTGATGTGGATATTTACATCGGTGCATTGGATGAAAAGCTCAATGATCACGGCTATATCGTTCCCGGTCTGGGAGATGCGGGAGACCGTATTTTCGGTACTAAATAGGACGACCGGACGGGAAAGGCGGAATATTACATGAAGATGAAGAGAAAAGATTATATAAGCTGGGACGAATACTTTATGGGGGTAGCCCATTTGGCAGGTATGCGTTCCAAGGATCCTAATACCCAGGTGGGTGCTTGTATCGTCAGTGATGACCACAAGATACTGTCCATGGGATATAACGGTTTCCCCAGAGGATGCAGTGATGATGAGTTTCCCTGGGCAAGGGACGGTGAAGTGCTGGATACCAAGTATGCTTTTGTAACCCATAGTGAGCTTAATGCAATCTTGAATTTCAGGGGTGGTTCACTGGAAGGGACTACATTGTATGTATCATTGTTCCCCTGTAATGAATGTGCAAAGGCCATTATTCAGGCGGGGATTAAGGTGGTAGTGTACGCAAGTGACAAGTATGAAGGTACGCCCACCAATATTGCTGCCAAAAAGATGTTTGATGCGGCAAATGTTACTTATACAGCTTATAAACCAAGCGGCAAAACCATAGAGCTTGAAGTGTAAAGGAAAGGAATCTGAGTCTTGAAAAGTTTTCGGAAAGTAGCGATGACATTGATTGCCTCCCTACTTATATGCCTGTTACCTTCTCCGGAGCATGTGGCTGTGATGGAAGTCTATGCGGCCAAGACTACTCAGGAGAAAATAGACGAAGCGGAAAAGATTAAACAAGAATTAGAGAGTCAGCTGGATGATAAAAATGATCAGCTGAGCGGGCTGAAAGGTGAGCAAAAAGGTCTCAAAAAAGAATTGGATCAACTGAATGAAAAGCTGCAGGCTGTGGTGGATGAACTGACTACCCTGGAACAGCAGATTGCCGAAAAGGAAGCGGAGATTGTGGTGACACAGGCGGAGCTGCAGGCGGCGAAGGAGACTGTTGAGTGGCAGTATAAGTGCATGGTCATCCGTATCAAAGATATGTACGAACAAAATGACCGTAGTTATATCAACGCGCTTCTCAGCTGGGATGGTCTCAGCAGCTTTTTGAATGCGCCGGATTATTTTGAATATATAGTTACCTATGACCAGCGTAAAATGGCTGAGTATGTGGAAAGTCGGAATCTGGTAGAACAGAAAGAAGCACAACTTCAGCAGGAGAAGCTGGAACTGGACGCGCTAAAGGTGGAAGCAGAAGCGCAAAAGGCTAAGGTAAACGGTCTGATCAGCCAGACATCCAAGTCCATTGCAAAGTATGAGGATCAGATAGATGCGGTGGAGAAGGAAGCACTGAAATATGAGAAGCAGCTGAAGGCTCAGGAAAAGGACTTGAAAAAACTGCGTAAGCAGCTGGCAGAGGAGATCGCTCTGTCCCAGGCTGCCCAGAATGCGGCATGGAGAGATATTTCCCAGATTCAGTTTGCGGAAGGTGACAGATACCTGCTGGCGAACCTGATTTATTGCGAGGCAGGCGGAGAACCCTACGAAGGCCAGGTGGCAGTAGGGGCGGTAGTAATCAACCGTGTGCTCAGTTCCCGTTATCCGGATACGGTGGTGGGAGTGATTTATCAAAAGAGTCAGTTTTCGCCTGTAAAAAGCGGCAGACTGGCTTATGCTCTTTCTGTTAATAAAGCTACCGAGAAATGTTACAGGGCTGCGGATGAAGCCATGGCAGGCAAGACCAATGTAGGTACCTGCCTGTATTTCAGAACCCCCATTCCGGGACTGAACGGTATCAATATCGGCGGACATGTATTTTATTAAGTTTATATACAGATGAATAATTATGAAACAGTGAAAGGTAACCGGGTGCGGTCAATGTCATTCAGTTGGGGCATCGCCTTCCCACGTATCATGCAACATAGGCCCGGTTTCCGGGAAGTACACCTGCTCGTCTTTGTCCGCAGGGGATGTACACGGAACATTGTGGTAATCAAATGCGGAATTACTAAATGTGCGGCTTTGGAATTTATGATTAGTCCCTGTTTTTATGAGCTGGGACAAAATTAAGCGCCCTGTTCGCAGCCGACGGAATCTAGAGTTAAACCTCTATCTTCCGTCTGCCGCGGACAGGGCACTTATTTTGTTCAAGACCATAAAAACAGGAACCCGATTCCAAAGCCCTGCACATTAAGAAATTCTCGCATTTGCTTCCAAAACAATGTTCCGTGTACATCCTCTGCGGACAAAGCCGTGGCAGGTGTTTTTGCCGGAAAAGATACAAATCCTCTTGGAAAGGCTGCCTTTCGGGAAACGCTCACATTTGTCACAACGCTTTTCACGGAGGTGGCCTATGTTGCATGATATGCGGGAAGGCGATGCCTCAACTGAATGACATTCACGAAGCGGTTGCCTTATATTTTTAGCATATTCAGGTTATTTTTGGTCAGAATATGGATGGAAGCTAAATTACAGCCATAGTTCTTCCAGAGGCTCCTTCAGTTCGCAGAATCTGCCCAGACATATCATATTGAGCAGATAGTCCAGGGTATACAGCGCAGAAGATATTTGCGGAACGGAAATGGTACCGTTGGCTGCGGCAGCTGCCATTTCGTCCAGGTCCACTACAGTGTATCTGCCGTCAGGATATACGATGACGTCCGCTAAAAGGTCTGTTGCGATAAGGGCATTCTCTTCCTCAATGAAATCATAGATGCAGATATCGCAGTACCAGAAGAGCAGACTTCCGTCGGGACGGTAGAATTTACTCACCTTGATGCCCTTTTCCAGAAAATAGCAGGAGCAACCATGGTCAAAGGTGCTCTTGGGCTTTAATGTCTTCCACTTGGTAATTATGACATCTTTGTCATGTTTGATGATTTCATCTTCTTTCAGCCAGATACATTCGTTTGGAATCAGGCGTTTTCTAAACAGCTTTATTGTATCCACGGGTGCCTCCTTCCCGGTACGGACCAAAGTATTAATTGTATGAATTTATTGTAGTACAAAAGTTGTTTTCAGTCAATTTAAAAGAAGGAAAAAGAATGAAAAAACTAAACGGAAGAGCTTTTTTACAGTAAGGGCAAAAGCCGGTAAAGAAACGGTAAAGAGACAGTAAAGAAGGTGTTAAAAAATGGGCGCTTTTACTGGACAAAAGGGCTTGTTCGGGGTATAATCTATGGGATGCTTAATTATTATGGGCGAGAATTTGGAATTGTGGCATTTGCACAGGTAAAAGAGAGCATGAAACATAAAAAACCTTATGATAAATCGGTATACCGCACGTTGGTTTTAATCAGTCAGTGCAGCATTAATATGTTAGTACCCATTTGCATGATGACATTGTTGGGATTGTACCTGGACAGACGCCTGGGAACGGGCTTTTGGATGATTATACTTTTCTTTGTAGGGGCAGTAGCAGGTGTAAACAGTGTATACCGCCTCATAAAGCGTGTGCTTTCCCGGGAGGAGTGATTTTCGGATGAACTGGGTGGAAAGACTGAAAAGTTATGACCGGACATTGCTGGAAATGCATATAGGCTCTGTTTTTTTCGGACTAGTCTGCCAGATTGCAGGTCTGATTTTTGCAGAGGATAAGCTACGGTATTCCTGTAGTCTGTGGCTGGGGATTTTACTTTCCGTAGTCAGCAGTATTCATCTGTACCGTTCCATTTCTAAAGTGCTGGATTATGAAGCAGAAGCGGCATCCATGATGACCAGGATTTATTTTATCCGTTATGCTGCAGTAATTATTGTTTTGTTGGTAATTACGTTTACCGGTGTGTTGTATCCGCTGATTGTTTTTCTGGGATACATGAGTTTGAAAGTAACGGCGCTGATACAGCCCCTTACTCATAAATTATGTAATAAGTTGTTCCGCGAAAATGAATAAAAGGGAGGTGAGAATATGGGGTATGATATTATGTTATCCCAGGGAGCCGATATTGACATTATGATTCACGGAATCTTTAAGTATTCTTTTTTCGGTCACGAAGTATGGATAACTACCACACATGTGAGTATATTGATGGTAATGCTGATACTGATGGGCTTTGCACTTGTGGCTAACCGAGCGATTAAGCGGGCATCCGAAGTGCCGGGCACATTTCAGAATGTTGTGGAGCTGATAGTTGAAAAACTGGACGGTATGGTAGATACTACCATGGGCAAAGGTGCTCCCGGTTTCTACAACTATATAGGAACAATTTTCATATTTATTTTATTCAGCAATATATCAGGATTGCTGGGCTTAAGGCCCCCTACGGCCGATTACGGTACCACCTTGGCACTGGGTCTGATTACTTTTACGTTGATTCGTATTAATCAGATACGGTTTAATAAGCCGGCGGATATCTGGAAGGATATGTGTTCGCCGTTGCCGCCCTGGCTGCCCATTTGGTTCCCGATTAACCTGATCAGTGAGATAGCAGTACCGATTTCTTTGTCCCTGCGTTTGTTTGCAAACATTTTGTCCGGTACCGTTATGATGGCACTGGTATACGGTCTGCTTCAGTGGGTCGCAAGCGCATGGCCCGCAGCATTGCATGTATACTTTGATCTGTTCTCCGGAGCGATTCAGACATATGTATTCTGTATGCTGACCATGACGTACATCTCTAATGCAAGAGGTGAAAATTAATTTAGTAAAATTTGATTGGAAAACCAATCTATTAATAGGAGGATGAAACTATGGAATTCAATGAATATTTTATCTTAGGTTGTTCTGCAATCGGTGCAGGTCTGGCAGTTATCGCCGGTATCGGACCCGGTGTAGGACAGGGTATCGCAGCAGGACATGCTGCAGCAGCAGTTGGTCGTAACCCCGGTGCAAAGTCTGCAGTTACTTCTACCATGTTACTTGGCCAGGCAGTAGCAGAGACCACCGGTTTGTATGGTTTGTTGATTGCTTTCCTTTTATTATTCTTAAAACCTTTATTACCTTAATCATTTATTTAATGAATTACGGTAGAAAGGAGGCAAAGAATGATACTTTTAACAGAGGGCGAATCAATGGAATATTTGTTTGATCTGAGTATGCAGCTGGTAGCAGATGCAGTGCTCATGATTATAGCAATCTTTGTCCTGTTCCTCTTTATGAGTTATTTCCTGTTTAATCCTGCGCGGGCAATGTTAAAGAACCGCCGGGATAAGATTGCGGGAGAATTAGAGGAAGCAAAACAGAATATGGAGTGCGCCCAGAGCTTAAAAGAAGAGTACGAGGGAAAGCTGAAAGAAATCAACAAGGAAGCTGAAGCGATTCTTACGGAAGCCAGAAAAAAAGCACTGGCTAATGAGAACCAGATTGTTGCCCAGGCGAAGGAAGAGGCTGCCCGTATTTTGGACAGAGCCCGTACCGAAGCACAGCTGGAGAAGCAGAAGATGGTTGATGATGTAAAGAAGGAAATGATTACCGTCGCATCCATGATGGCTTCCAAGGTGGTATCCGCAGCGATTGATACTACCGTTCAGGACAGTTTAGTAGAAGAGACTCTGAAGGAAATGGGTGATCAAACATGGCTAAGTTAGTGTCAAAGACCTATGGTGAGGCACTGTTTGAAATAGCTGTGGAAGGAAACAAGACAGCGGAGCTGATGGAAGAGGTGCAGGGGATTGTAAAGATTCTGGATGCGAATCCCGAGTTTGATAATCTGATGAAGCACCCCGGTGTTTCCAAGCAGGAGAAACTGCAGATTATCAGGGAGGTGTTCCGTGGTAAGACAAGCGGTGAACTGTCAGGTTTTCTGGAGGTTGTGGTTTCCAAGGAGCGTTACAATGAACTGCGGTCTATTCTCAAGTACTTCATAGATAGGGTAAAGGAAGCAGACAAGATAGGTGTGGCTTATGTGACCACCCCCATGGCACTCAGTGATGTCCAGAAAAAGAGTGTGGAAGCACGGATTCTGGCTACCAGTGAATACAAGACCATGGAAATGTGCTATAAGGTGGATGCTTCACTCATCGGCGGTATGATTATTAGGATCGGTGACCGTGTGGTGGATAGCAGCATCCGAACCAAATTAGATGAATTAACGAAACAATTATTACAAATCCAGTTAGGCTAAGGCGGGACGCAGAAGTGTCGGACCAAGGCTATGGAAGAAAGGTGCTACAGAACATGAATTTAAGACCGGAAGAAATAAGTTCTGTGATTAAAGAGCAGATCAGGAAGTATGCGTCCGATCTGGATGTGTCCAATGTGGGTACGGTTATTCAGGTGGCAGACGGTATCGCTCGTGTACATGGTCTGGAAAAAGCAATGCAGGGTGAGCTGCTTGAGTTCCCCGGTGATGTATATGGTATGGTATTGAACCTGGAAGAAGACAACGTAGGTGTAGTTCTGCTGGGTAGTCATAAAAATATCAACGAAGGAGACATGGTAAAGACCACCGGCAGAGTGGTTGAGGTGCCTGTAGGCGATGCCATGCTGGGCCGTGTAGTAAATGCACTGGGTCAGCCTATTGACGGTAAGGGTCCCATTCAGACAGAGAAGTATCGTCAGATTGAAAGAGTGGCAAGTGGCGTTATTACCAGAAAGAGCGTAGACACCCCTCTGCAGACCGGTATTAAGGCAATCGACTCCATGATTCCTATCGGAAGAGGCCAGCGTGAGCTTATCATCGGTGACCGTCAGACAGGTAAGACTGCTATTGCGATTGATACAATCATCAATCAGAAGGGTCAGAACGTTAAATGTATTTATGTTGCAATCGGACAGAAGGCTTCTACCGTTGCAAATATCGTAAAAACTTTGGAGGAAGCAGGCGCATTCAGCTACACCACGGTAGTAGTAGCTACGGCAAGCGACCTGGCACCCCTTCAGTATATTGCTCCCTACTCCGGCTGTGCAATCGGTGAGGAGTGGATGGAGAATGGAGAGGACGTATTGGTTATCTATGATGACTTAAGTAAGCATGCAACTGCTTATCGTACACTTTCCCTGCTGCTTCGTCGTCCCCCCGGACGTGAGGCATATCCCGGAGACGTATTCTATCTGCATTCCAGACTTTTGGAGCGTGCGGCAAGAATGAGTGAGGAATACGGCGGAGGTTCCCTGACGGCACTTCCCATTATCGAGACCCAGGCGGGCGACGTATCTGCATATATTCCTACCAATGTTATCTCCATTACAGACGGGCAGATTTATCTGGAAACTGAAATGTTTAATGCAGGTTTCAGACCTGCGGTAAATGCAGGTTTATCCGTATCCCGAGTTGGTGGTGCGGCGCAGATTAAGGCTATGAAGAAGATTGCGGCTCCTATCCGTACAGAACTTGCACAGTATCGTGAACTTGCAGCATTCGCACAGTTCGGTTCTGAGCTTGATGCGGATACCAAGGAAAAGCTTGCACAAGGTGAGCGTATCAAAGAGGTATTAAAGCAGCCTCAGTATTCTCCCATGCCTGTACAGTACCAGGTAATCATTATCTATGCAGTAACCCGTAAGTATCTATTGGATGTACCCGTAGACCGTATTACCGAGTTTGAAAAAGAGTTCTACGAGTTCCTGGATACCAAGTATCCTGAAGTGCCCGGCAATATTGCAACTGAGAAGGAACTTTCCCAGGCAACTGAGGAAACTCTTATAAAGGCAATTACCGAGTTTAAGCAAACATTTTTGGGTGTGGCTGAATAGTCATATCCCCTGGAAGTGAGGGTATAATATGGCATCAATGCGTGATATCAAACGCCGCAGAAGCAGTATCCAGGGTACGCAGCAGATTACCAAAGCCATGAAACTGGTTTCTACAGTTAAGTTGCAGAGAGCCAGAGCAGGCGCCGAGCGTTCCAAAGGATACTTTAACAGCATGTTTGCGACGGTCAACAGCATTTTGTCCAAGGTAGGCCATATAGAGCATAAATACCTGATGCCCGGAGAATCTCAGAAGAAGGCAGTGATTGTGATTACTTCCAACAGAGGTTTGGCCGGAGGCTATAATTCCAATATCGTAAAACTGGTTACCAGACATGAGGGCTGGAAAAAGGAAGATTTGGAGATATATGCAATCGGTGGTAAGGGTAGAGATGCATTGGCAAAGGACGGGTATTACATCCGTGAGTACAATACGGAAGTGATAGAATCCCCCACCTATGAAGATGCGATGGTATTAACCAGACATTTACTGGACAGTTTTTCTGCAGGAGAAATCGGAGAGATTTATCTGGCATACACCGCCTTTAAGAATACCGTAAGTCATATTCCTACCATGCTTAGACTTTTGCCTGTGGAGATTAAGGATACTCCCGAGCAGGCAGATGATAAGGCAGGAGCGATTATGAATTTTGAGCCCAACGAAGTTGAGGCACTGGATATGCTGATTCCCAAGTATATGACCAGTCTGATTTACGGTGCGTTAAAGGAAGCGCTGGCCAGTGAAAACGGTGCCCGTATGCAGGCAATGGATAATGCTACCAGCAATGCGGACGAAATGATCAGTGATTTATCATTGAAATATAACAGAGCAAGACAGAGCTCCATTACGCAGGAGCTGACAGAGATTATTGCCGGAGCGGAGGCTCTGGGTTAAACACCGGGCAATATCTCTTAAAGAGAGAATATTGTAAATATGGTTTGACCGTATTTGCAGGAAAGAAGGTAAAAATGGCAGGAGAAAATAGAGGAAAAGTTACTCAGGTCATCGGTGCGGTATTGGATATCCGCTTTGATGAAGGTAATCTGCCTCAGATAAACGAAGCAATCCGAATCGCTACCCGTGATGGCGGCGAGCTGACTGTAGAAGTATCCCAACATCTGGGTGATGATACTGTCAGATGTATCGCTATGGGTCCTACCGACGGACTTGTCAGAGGTATGGAAGCGATTGCCACAGGTGCTCCTATCTCCGTACCGGTAGGTGAGAATACTTTGGGCCGTATCTTCAATGTATTGGGACAGCCCATTGATAATCAGCCTGCTCCCGAAGGAGTTAGTTATGAGCCCATCCACAGACCTGCACCTGAATTTGAGGAGCAGTCCACTGAAACAGAGCTTTTGGAAACCGGTATAAAGGTCGTAGACTTACTTTGTCCTTACCAGAAGGGTGGTAAGATCGGTCTGTTTGGAGGTGCCGGTGTAGGTAAGACAGTATTGATTCAGGAGTTAATCCGTAATATTGCAACCGAGCACGGTGGATATTCCGTATTTACCGGTGTAGGTGAGCGTACCCGTGAAGGTAACGATTTATACCATGAAATGAAGGAGTCAGGTGTTATCGACAAGACCACCATGGTATTCGGTCAGATGAACGAGCCCCCCGGAGCAAGAATGCGTGTGGGTCTGACAGGTCTGACCATGGCAGAGTACTTCCGTGATAAGGGCGGTAAGGACGTGCTGCTGTTTATTGATAACATTTTCCGTTTCACCCAGGCAGGTAGTGAGGTGTCTGCACTATTAGGACGTATGCCTTCCGCAGTAGGTTATCAGCCTACACTGCAGACTGAAATGGGTGCTTTGCAGGAGCGTATTACATCCACCAAGAACGGATCCATTACTTCCGTACAGGCAGTATATGTACCTGCGGATGACTTAACAGACCCTGCACCCGCTACTACATTTGCACACTTGGATGCTACCACCGTATTGTCCCGTTCCATCGTGGAGCTGGGTATTTATCCTGCGGTAGATCCGTTGGAATCCACCTCCCGTATTCTGGATCCCAGAATCGTAGGTGAGGAGCATTATAAGGTGGCCCGTGGTGTACAGGAAATTCTTCAGAGATACAAAGAACTGCAGGATATCATTGCAATTTTAGGTATGGATGAATTGTCCGAAGAAGATAAGATGGTAGTATCCCGTGCACGTAAGGTGCAGAGATTCCTTTCCCAGCCCTTCTTCGTTGCAGGACAGTTTACCGGTCTGGAAGGTAAGTATGTACCCATCAACGAGACCATCCGCGGCTTTAAGGAGATTCTGGAAGGTAAGCATGATGACGTACCTGAGAGCTACTTCCTGAATGCCGGCAGTATCGATGATGTATTGGCTAAGTTACAGTAAATTACCGGAAAAGAGGTTACAATATGGCTGATAATACTACATTCCGTCTTCGTGTGATTACTCCTGACAGAGTATTTTATGAGGGCGAAGTGAACATGGTAGAACTAAATACCACAGAAGGCCAGATAGGTGTTCTGCCCGGACATATTCCGCTGACAGTAATTATTAAGCCGGGAATTTTAAAGATTTACGAGGACGGCAACGAAAAGGAAGCGGCGCTGCATTCCGGTTTTGTGGAGATATTGCCCGATGGCATCTCCATACTGGCGGAAATCGTGGAATGGCCCGATGAAATCGATGAAAAACGAGCAGAGGCTGCTTTGGCAAGAGCAGAAGAACGCTTAAAGTCCAAGACTTCTGATGTGGATATGAGCAGAGCAGAAGCAGCTCTCTTAAGAGCGATTGCACGTATCCAGGTGCTCAAATAAATATGGTATACCGATAGAATCTACTGCACTATACTGTATACAGATATGCTAAGGTGATAAAAGTATTGTTGAGTGCAAATTCTATAATAGCTTGATTCGGATGCAATGTTATTACATTGCATCCGTTTTTTGTGTGTAACCGGAAAGCTTCTTTTTGTATTGATAGAGTAAAATGTTTGTCTAGGTGGGCTTATAGTATTCCCTTTGGCGGGGAAATAGGTATTGGGCAGATAATCAAAAAGTGCTATAATGAGGTGGGTGGCCATAAAACAGTTATAATCAAATAAGACTGAAAACGATGTGTTTTCAGAGGACGGCGTGACTTCGGGCACGCCGTTTCCTTTTGCATCAGTTCATTCAGAGGGATAAACCCAATGCCGTTATACTTGATGTGGATATGCTATCTGCGCTTGCCGCTGGACTTGTCCGGTGCTTCCACATAGATTGCTTCTACAAGCTCTCTCAGGCGGTGCGTGCGTTTGGCTCGTTCACCGTCTTCATAATACTTTTTGCGATTTTCCAGACGCTGGATCTGGTGCTTGTACTGCTCGATTTTCTTTTCGGCAGCTTCTTTTTCTCTGCGGAGTTTTTCAATCTCCGGGTTGGGTGTGTACATGATATGACCTCCTTATAGATTCGATTTTGGATATAAAAAGACCGCCTACATTTTCAGTAGACGGTCTATGTAATGATATGGGATTTTCAGACTTGCCGATGGGGAATGATATGAAGAATCGTTTCCTGTCGGCAAGTGGGCAAGGATAGCCGCAAAGCGGCGCAAGGGGTGCAGCCCCTTGTACGGAAGGTCGTGACGCAAAACAGCCCGG
>JAFXEW010000046.1 GCA_017513625.1 Lachnospiraceae bacterium
AAATGCGGAATTACTAAATGTGCGGCTTTGGAATTTATGATTAGTCCCTGTTTTTATGAGCTGGGACAAAATTAAGCGCCCTGTTCGCGGCCGACGGAATCTAGAGTTAAACCTCTATCTTCCGTCTACCGCGGACAGGGCGCTTATTTTGTTCAAGCCCATGCATTTTTCACTTTCTGCATTACCGCTTTCACCGGCCTGTAACATATCATCATCAGTACAAAGTTAGCAATGCCGTGTATTAAATCAAAGGGAATGCCTGCCACCCACCAGGTAAATGTGGCATAAAAAGCATTGGACGTGCTGCCGCCCATACCGCTTGTAAAAAAATACGTAAAGGAGCATAAAAAACCGAAAAACAAGCCAAACATGCCGGATAGGATACACCAGAACCACAAGGACTCCTGCTTTCTGAAGAAATATGCAATCAATACCAATAGCGGCCAGATATAAGCATACATAATCCACCAGGTATTAAATCCAAACATCATCCCTTCGATAAGGATCAGTGCCGGCACCATTAAGGCCACCTTTCTTCCCAAAAACAGTGTAAACATAATAAGCCAAAAGGTGGTGAGTTCAATATTCGGCAAAAAACTCATGGCCACCTTGCACACTTCAATGACAGCCACCATCATACCTATTAAGGTAATGTCTTTTATCGTCAGTTTCAATTTCCTACCTCTTTTACAATGTTTATTCTACCATTGATGTTTCATACGCAATCTTAAACGCATCTCCATCCGCTACAGGCTGGGTGTCTATTCCATAATTACAATAATCCCCGTTTACATAAAAGGACCAGTAACCGCCATCCACACTGTAATCAGCCAGTTCACCGTTTACGGTACTTACCATTATACCGTACTGACCTTCCGTGCCGGAATATGTAAGTCCCTGGCTTTCAGCGTCTCTCATTGCTTCCATCAGTACTTCTGCATCGGTATCCAGCTCATAGGTAACGGCTTCCTTCGCCTTATTCACCACCGTAATGGACACATGCTTGCTGCCTTCTACGGTTTTGGCTCCAAAGAGCACATAAATCAAGGCAAATGCAGCAATCAGTACCACCAACGCCACTGCCCCGATGATTAATTTCAAGTTACTTTGCTTTTTTGTTTGTTCTGTCATTTCTTCCTTCCTTTCTGAAATATCAATGTGATTTTCACACTTTCTTTCTGAAAACGCAAAAACTCCCGGACGCAGTGTCCGGGAGTCACATGTAACAAATGAATATGCCAAAACATCCGATAAATGGCGGATATTTCCACACGTCAAACAGACTTTTCAAGCCATTGTCCATTCCGGCCGGAAAAATCCTTGTTTACATGTACCAACCAAATCCACGTGGTCGCTTCGTACTTATCTAAGGCAGGTCTTCTGACTTAAGTATCTCTGCTTTTCTTTGTCTTCCCAAGGCAATGGACTGCCTCAGTGACTTTACCTGGTGATGGTTAAAGAAAAACTCCTCTCTTACAGCGACGGGTTCGTGCAGGACTTGCACCTGCTTCCCTTTTCACCGGACCGGACAGCTTCGCTGCCCTCCGACACCCTAGATATTCTTATGTTTTCAACGTGGTTATTGTATCACAGC
This sequence comes from Lachnospiraceae bacterium, assembly GCA_017513625.1. Classification (GTDB taxonomy): domain Bacteria; phylum Bacillota; class Clostridia; order Lachnospirales; family Lachnospiraceae; genus Acetatifactor. The sequence goes on from JAFXEW010000046.1 coordinate 1,595, forward strand.
TTCCGCCATATGGGAAGTGCTATTTGCAACATCTTAATCAACAGGCTTTTTCATAACCATGTAAAACCTATGCACCTGCCCCTCTACAAATCCGGTCTTCCGGATTTTCTGTTCTACCTCCAGCAACCGGTCCATACAGCTTTCCACGGAAAAGCCAACAAATTCCCACTGAATAATCCGGGCAAACCATACCAATGCACCGGTATCATAGAATCGAATGGGGCGGAACACCTCACCCTGCTCCAAAGCAATAAATCCGGCCTTTCCAAACAGCTCTGCCTGCTTCGCCAGATGATGGCCCGGAAAGCTTTTGTCCAGTCCGGGAAGAAGCATTTCCACCAGTTCCCGCTCGTTGTCTTCTCCTACTTGTTGGGTGATAAATACCCCACCGGGCTTTAGTACCCGGTAGACCTCCTTCGGATCATAACTGCCGTGTCTGTTGATGACCACATCAAACATTCCATCTTCAAAAGGCATCCTGGAACAATCCGCCATTTCGCGGAAATCAATACCCAGACTGCCCAGCTTCTCACGGCACAAAGTCACATTTGGTGCATATCCTTCCGTAGCCGCTGTAAGCTCATAAGGATGCCCCAGCGACAGCAAAAACTCTCCGCCACCGGTGTCCATGTCCAGTATTTTGTCCGTTTTTTTCATATACTTGCAAATAACGGTCTCATAATCCCAGGGCATATCATTTTCTTTTGAATCAAATCTCCCCTCTATATGGGAGAAGTCCCACCCCTTGATATGAGCCACCGCTTCTTCCGCCAACCAGGCCTCTTTTAATTTACCTGTGTCCATTGCATTCATCCTCTCATATCTCCCCGGTTCTTTATCTTGCTCTCTGTTACACTATTTTATCAATAATGCCCTGCAGGGTGCACCATCACAACCTGCCAGATTCAAAGGTGCTGCGCTGAGCAGATATTTACCCTCGGGCACTTCTGTTAATACCACGCCCTCTAATAGCACCACACCTGCTCCCAACAGTATTTTATGCACTGCCATGGGGGCATTTTCCGGCCCCACAGTCTGGCTTTCGTTTCCGATGAGCTTTATGCCGGCTTCGGCAAAGACCTTTGCAGCCTCCTCCGTTACAACAGCCTTTCCTGCAATCAAAATACGCTCTCCGGCCCCTGCTGCCCGGGCGATACCTAATATCTCCTCAGCCTTTCCGACCGTTACATTTCCCTCATGATACGCCACATAGCAGTCTCCCACAAAGGCCTCTAACTCCACCTGCTCAATGGTGGATCCATTCTCCAAAAAATGATAGGGCGCATCTACGTGGGTCCCATTATGGGCACACATGGAAAAGGCACTTAAATTGTAAAGGGCCCCCTGCTTCATATCACATATAACCTCCCGCACCGGCGCCGGATCTCCCGGATACACCCTGCAGGAAAATACTTCTTGGGAAATATCGTAAATCATATTTTTACCTCTTTTATGTTTAAATGTTTATTAATATTACCTGCCATATCCGACCTTCTGTTATTTACTGTTTAACAAAATCAAACTGTACAAATTTCTTACCATTGGGCAGGCTTCGTTCCATTCTTCCACTGAGTACATATCCGATTTCCTGCACATGATTTGTCAGCGCATCCTCTTCCATCTGATGATGCACCTCACCCAAGCCGTCAAAAGCATGGAGATAAGGTGAATCAGACACAAAGGAATCCCCTGTATTTATTTGTATGATACAAGATATGTACCGGGGTGCTACCATCGTTGCAACACGCTGAAAACAGGGATACCCGATATATTCCACCAACAAATTGGCCACTAACAAATCTGCGTGGGGCAACTGTATATCATCTCTTAATAAATCCGCACAAATGGGTTCAAATATATTTCCCAAATAACCATATCTGTTTCCACACTGGACAAGAAAATCCCTGTTTACATCCACACCATACACTTTTTTAATCCGGTCTGTGTGGATATGTTCCAGTCCGTTTCCCCCTGCTACACCCAGTATCATCACGGAAGATACTTTTTCACTTTGAAGCTGGCCTTTCATCATTTCGTTTAATGCCTGAAGTTGGTACACACTTTCCAGGCTCATATGATTTTCATAATCATCCAACTTAATTTTTTCCCACGGATTACCCATATGCTCTCCTTCTTTGTCTTTTCCCTAATATACTCGGACGGTCTGCCCGGCAGTTCTTCTTTTCCTTCCCTACTTCAAATATTGTGCTATATCTTCCGGATATTCTTCATCAATAAGGAGATAATTCACCCCGTACTTCTTACACGCTGCCAGCACCACTGCATTATCTTCAAGCGTAACTTCCAAGGTACAGTACTCATCATCCAGACGCTCTTCAATCACATTTGCATACTTCCGGATGTCCTCAAAATGTGCACGGACATACTTTTCACTCATAACCAGGCACAGGTACTTTATCTCCTTTAAGTACTCAGGCTCAAAATCTTTTTCCCAGTCAAAAGGAATATAGCATCCTTCCACAATCATGTTCTGCCCGTTTTCTACGGCAGTCTTAACCATCTCCCGCAGGATGGGCCAGAGATATTCCGTCAGAGCGCTGTCGTCGCTCATGGGTGTAAGTGTGGTGTAGCCACTGCGGATAAGTCCCATTTTCAAATGATCAATAGATAGATAGGGATATTTATATTGTTCCAGCAGCCTTTGTGCAAACGCTGTTTTTCCTGTATGAGATGCTCCCGCTATTAAGAGAATCATAAGCTTGTCCTCCCTAGTTCTTTCACCATCATCATTTCCATGGGTTGTTCATAGCCGGGGATGTTTACAACAAATCCCCCTGCATCTTTATAGCCCAGCTTTCTGTAAAAGTGCTGTGCATCCTCATCCACCTGGGTGGAGGTCATGGCCATTCCATGTCCGGCATTTTTCATTTCATTTTCCCAAAATGTCATCAGCGCCTTCCCGTATCCCTTGCCGTGATGCGCAAAATCCACAAAAAGCAGGGTGCAAAAAGGCGTATTGTCCCAGAATAAATTATACCGGAGCAGTCCCACGGGAATGCCTTCCTCCAACAAAACATAACCCATTTTATCTCGCACCTTACGTTCAAACTCCTCCTCGGACAAATGTCTGTCCAGGCTAAACCAAAATGTCCTATCTTCCTGTTCAACATGTCGAATCTGCATTTCCTTCTCCTTTGGCTCCCGGTCCCAGCCGGATATTTCCTCCATTATGTAAATGTGGGGGCTACTCGTGATTTACCTCTTTCGCGCCAGTTCCAGGTCCATGATATAGTGCACGGTAATGATACCGCCGTACTCTCTAATTGCCTGATAAATCCCTGTAAAAAGACCCTGCCGGCGCTCCTCTTCCAAGGCCATATGGTCCGGATAAGTCCTTAGCAGTTCCATATATTCTTCTGCCGTAAAATCCTTATCCATGTGATAAATACTATACTTTATGTCCTCAAATCCATACTTTACAGCGGTCTCTGCCAACTTCCCTGCAGCCTCTATATCAAAGGCCTTGGACGATTCACCCTTGCCCACGTATTTCTGATAAAGAGCCTGTATGTCTGCCTGAAGCTCCGGCCTGCTGTAGTCCGGTCCCGCATGATAAGCAAATCTGGCAAAAGTGCCTCCTTTTTTCAGTAACTCAAAGACCCTGGGATAACCGTATTCCTCCGGAATCCAGTGAAAAGCAGTGGCCGCATAAATCAGGTCAAAGCTCTCCGGCTCACAAGCATACTCCTGTAAAGTTCCGTTGAAAAATGTGACCTTCTCATAGCCCGCCAGATTCTTCCCAGCCATCTGAAGCAGGTTTTCTCCGGGCTCGATGCCCACAAGACTGCAACCGGTCTGCAAGAAAGGCTCTGTGGCCTTGCCCGTCCCCATACCGATTTCCAGGACTTTGCTATCCTCTCCCAAGGGATAGTAACGCCATATATCCTCATACAATTCTTTCACGTACAGCGGACGGCTTTTTTCATAAGCCGCCACCGCATTATTAAATGTGGTATTAAATTCACTCATAAGTATTCTTTAACTCCCATGCCCCCGGTTCTTCACCTTCTTATGCTCTTTTCAAGCACTTCTCAGCCATCTCCCTGGACCACTCAGCCTCAATGACACCGCCTCTCTCAGTAAGAATCTTTGCAAGGGTTGTCCAGACTTCATATGCCTTTCTGAATTCACCGATTTCTTCATAGCAAAAGCCCATGGCGTATCGGGAATCCAACCATTTGGAGTCAAGCTCCTGATGCTTCTCCCAATAGTAAAATGCTTCCTCATACTTCTTAAGCTCTCTGCATACATCACCTGCCCAGATATACAGCATAGCTTCCCGGGGGAATCTGGCCATGGCATTTTTCACCGTAACATAACATTCCTCATATTGCTTTGCATTGAACAGCGCCGCCACCAGACAGGTATATTCTTCTGCATTGTCAGGTGCATCCTGTATTGCTTTCTTCTGTTCGTCAATACAAACCTGTCCTTCGCCTCTTGCAATGCGCAACATATTTTTCTGTCGTTTTACACGATAAAACAAATCCGGGTCATTGTCTTTGCTGTTGGCCATGGATTTGTCATAAAACTCATAGGCTTTCCCGGTGCAGACGGAAGACATATAATCATGCAACAGACCGTATTTACGGTAATCCTCCGGACTCATGGTGTCTGTTTTTACCATCTTTTCAAATTCCCGGGCCGCCGCCAAAAAGTCCTCATGCTTCCATGTGGTCTCATATACTGCCAATAAACGGCTTGCATAGTTCTCATAGCCTTCCGGAGACTCCTTAAATAAGTCATCCACCAATACACCATAAAGCTTGGACAGTTCCGGAAGTAACAGAATATCCGGAAAAGTTGCACCGGTTTCCCAACGTGACACAGACTGTGCACTGACACCTATTATTTCGGCCACCTGCTCCTGTGTCATCTGCTTATCCCGGCGTAATTGTCTTAAATTCTTCGAAAATATATCATTCATAATTGTTTATCCTCCTATATTGTAAGTAAATCAAATAGGTTCCTGCGCGCTATGAACACTTTATGATTACAGTATATAGGAAAAAAATAATAAATCCATATCTTATTTTGAGTGAAGACTCTCGGTTTCTGAGAGCCCGCAATTGTATCTGCCTTAAAGCTTCTCTAACACATATTCCAAATCCACATCTCTTACCAGATGCTCCGGCGTCCATGCAATATACTCATCTACAGGTACTCCCTTTCCCATCATTTCTTCTCTTATCAGCGATTCATATTGGGGGGAATGCCACATCTGTTTTATCCTTGCAGCACGTAGCATCCGTTTTCATAATCTCTGCAATTTGTTTCAGTATCTCTGATTTTAACATCTAGGCCCCCTTTGTCATATACATTTTACTTCCGCCTATATCATCCTGCCATCTTCTACCCGTACTGCCACCTGCCAATCATCTTCATAAACAATGGTTCCCACAAAATTCGTATAAACCACATCATAGGGCTTTTGATACTTATCCAGCAAAGCAATTGCAGGTTCCAGTTTTGCACGCATTTCTTCCGTACCTTCACACTTAAAGAAGGTTATTACCTTCTCGTGATTAATACAGGGCTCCGGTTCCGGGAGATACACCTTAAACCATTCATCAATGGAAATGAACAGCGCTTTTTCATCTTCGTCCAACATATTATCTCTAATCAAATTCCAGCAAAGACTAAACACGCCCTTGGGATATTCCGTAACATAAGAATCTTCCCTGCCTTGAATTCTCATATACTTAAAATTCATATGTGTATTACCTCCGTAATCTCCATATTTGTAGATTCGTTTGAAATCCGTGTTAAAACTTATATTTGTTTTTCAAATGTGTAACCTACTCTTTCTTTACCATCTGCAGTAGTACAAGGGCCTATGTCTGTTACTAAGTAATCTGCTGATAAATAGAGTGCTCTTGCGGCCATATTATCTTCTGTAGTATGGATACCGATTTTCCTAAGTCCCCTTTTTCTTGCAATCTCTTCAACTACCGACAAAATATATTTTCCTAAGCCTTTTCGGTGATATATTGGCTTCACCTGAAGCATCCCCAGCCACAATTCATCATCCGTTAAATCTATTCTGAACCAGGCAACAGGTGCTACTGTACGAACAATATAGTACGTGGAATTATTGTCCGAAAGAAGCTGCTTCCAAACATCGTAGCTTCGATAAACTCCGTGCAAACTCCCGATGTTTTCGTCATAGGTTTCACTTATAAATTCCAAATCATTTTCTGTTGCAACTACATACTCTATTTCTGTCAATTCTATAACCGCCCTCCTTAATATGTTTGACAAGCATCACTCAAGCAAACTTTTGGACAGATACAGAACCAGGTCATCATCAATGGTGCAAACCGTCTCATATTGTATACAGGGCTTGTCCTGATACCACACACCGGATCCATCCGGAATATACCCGCGTTTAACATACATCCTCTGTGCACTGCCATAGGCATCACACAGACCAACACCCAGACAGACCGTATCTGCATGCTGCCCCGCAATCTGCTCCGCTACGTCCATCAGTCTGGTACCAATCCCTTTCCTCTGGTATTTCTGAAGTACACCGAAATCTACGATAATCGGCCAATCTTTTTCTTTAAACGGCCCTTCATGGGCAGTCAGGTACACATAAACAGAGCCGGCAGGACTCCCCTGATATACCGCTGTCAGGGCAACACATTTCCCTTCAGCCTGTTCCTTCATCCTCATCAGATAATATTCAACCTCCGGGTGCCATCCCTGGGCAGTGTATTCATCATAAAAAATTTGGGCATCCGCTTCTTCCATATTGCGGATTTCCAGTTCCTCGTCTATATAGTAAACCATTTGTTATTTCTCCTCTTTTATCGTATTTCTTAGGTTTTTTTCACTGCAATAATTTCACTTTTAAAGGTCTCTTTGTCAGAAATTCTGCATTAACATCCATTGTTGTTTCCGGATGTTGGTATATATCCACACCTACGGTTACCGGCTCGTCAATTATGTACAAATATCCTTTTTCCGTACCATTATGGCTGATTACACCTTCGTCATCGTATGACAATCGGCCGGGCTGATGCGAAAAAGCTTCCGCAAGCTCTTTCCATTGTGTAATCGTACTATTCGCTCTCAGCTCTGTAAAAATTTTGTTAGAGCCATGATACCACACTCCATTAGATTGTATTTCTATCTTCATTTTTTCCTCCCCAAAATCCAATACCCATAAATCTTCATGCATTAAAATATAAACCACAAATCCATTTTTGATAACCTAAAGCTTAATCATATAGTACTGGCTTATTATCCCTTCATTGTAGTTGTCATTTTCCTCTATTAATACGCCACCATTCTTCTGAATGGTTTTTGCCGATGCCACATTGTCCTTATAGCACCCCAGTATGACCTTATCCATCCCTTTATCTCTGCATACCGACAATGCATACCGAAGCATAGTTGTTGCATAACCTTTATTTCTTTCTGATGGTTTCACTCCATAGCCGATATGGCCATATTTTTTCGTAAGGGCCTCTGGCAAATCATATCGGATGCTTAATAAGCCTATCAATTTGCCATTATCAAAGCAAAGATATAACAGGGATTTCCCCCATGAGGTATCCCCAACCAAAGCATTTCTTTGTATCGTTTCTACCCAATCCGCATACTCAGAAGCAGCCAGACCCAAACTGGCGCTAATGCCCTTTTCATTACCATCATAATGCTCTTGGACATACGCATGCAATATATCTTTGTCTCCTATTTCAGGTAGTCTGCATATCATTTTATAAACCTCCGATCTCAAGCATGGCAAAATGGGTATTAGTCGCTCCCACCCAATTTACACTACAGTTTAATCGCTCTTGTAGCAATCGAAGAATTAATATACCTATCCAGTGCACATCCGCCGATGTCCTCATAAAAGCCAACAATAGCTAATCCCGCATCTGTCTGACCTTTTATCTGGTCTTCTAACGTATGGCCCCAATAATAACCATCCTCTTCTACAATTGCCTTTATTTCCGGGTCATCCATATGGTCGATATCGGCATAGGGTATTGTATTCTCTACCTCCAATATGCCCTTCTCAAACTTACCCACATTAAAAATACTGCTTATGGGATTCCCAAAACCGGCCATCAATACTCCGTTCTTCTTCAAAACTCTTGCGCACTCTTTCCATACAGGCAGAACATTATCAATGTATCCGTTTGACCAGGGATGTACGATACAATCAAAGCTTTCATCTTCAAACACGGACAAATCCTGCATGTTACCCTGAACGGTTTTTATTACCAGATTGTCTCTTTGGGCTACGTACTCATCTTTTTCCAATTGCACTCTGCTGTTATCAAACACCGTTACATCTGCTCCGGCAGCTGCTAATATAGGCCCCTGCTGCCCTCCGCCGCTTGCCAGGCACAAAACCTTTTTTCCATCAAGTTTCTCAGGAAACCAATCAGCCGGAACCGGCTTCGCAGGAGTTAATACAATACTCCAAACCCCTTCTCTGGCACGGTTGACCGTTTCGCTTGAAACGCAAATTGACCATTTATCATTATTCTCGGACCGCTTGTCCCATATTTTTTCGTTCTCTTTTATGTAATCCATTATTAAATCTCCTTCATTTGTATCACAATATATCAACTTACCCGATTGGATAAACAAGCTGAATATCGTCCGGTTCATCATTTACAATTGACATAATGGGATCGTCCGTAATGTCCGCCCCCATTGCCTTGTAAAAATGGATTGTCTCCTCCGACGGGCAAGCCGAAATATACAGCTCTTTTGCTCCGTTTAACCGTGCTTCTTCCACAGCCTTGTCCCACAATATGCGCCCGATTCCCCGACCGCGAAAAGCCTTGTCCACCTGAATCAAATCAAGAATCATCCGTCCGGAAACCATTTCCTTTACAAGACTCATAAATCCTACAATTCGACCTTTCTCAATTGCAAGGTAAGAAATATAATCATCATGGACAAGATCCCGTGCAACTTCCCTTTTTTTATCAATACTCCAATCCATTATGCCGAATTGTTCCTCAAGCACGTAGCTTTCGCCCCTTTTGACATATATTCTTGTAATATCCTGTTGACGGTTAAATTCATCCAAATTAATTTCGGGAAAAGCATTGCTGCTTACTTTTTCAATCTTCATAAACCCTCCATCGAATTTCTAAGTCTCTATTTACTGCAAAGTAAAATATAGAAACCTATAATATCTCATCGAAAATCTTATCAGCACATTCTGACGTGGTCATAAAATGAGTATCTACTGTTAAGTCATATCCTTCTTTAGGAAACAAATATGTATACGACGCTTCGCCGGAACCCAAACATCTATCCTTCCGATCCTGCTCTCTTTTTTGTATAATCTCCAACGGACATGTTACATGTATCATCCACAAACGTTTGGGACTTACCGTCTCTTTTAATTGGTTGAAAATACGCTTACTGGTAATTACATGGTCAATAATCACACCCTGATTGCCATTAAAAACCTGCATTACTTTTTCACAGAGAAGACCTGAAATATCAAATACATCATCTTCATATATTAAATCCTCTGTTGTCATCTTTAGAAAATCATCAATAGACACTATTTCATATCTTTCATTTCTTTTAGCCTCTATTAAGTCTTGTAATGCTTTTGCCAATGTGGATTTTCCGGCGCTTGAGGAACCATTGAGCAATATGATATGTTTTTCCATTATTATTTTTCCTCTGTAAATTGGGATTTGTTTACTTGCTTCACGGACAATTTACTTCGTCCAACTTCTCTATCAATTCACACAAAATAGCGAAGTATTCTAAGGGTAATTGATACTGTTCATTAAAGACTTTCAAAAGGTCAACAATGCTATTCCTATAACTTGCTTTATCAATAAAGATATTACAATTAATAAATATAGCCACCTCGTTTGCTACGCTTACACCTATATCCTGTTTGCCCGACAAGAACTTAATCAAACTCCGATGAAACAAACGAGATATTTGATAGTGCATATCGTCTCTTAAAGAAAAATCTTTACATAGTTTTTCATTTCTACTGTAATGGTATAACTTAATATCATCAGTATGGAAGAATTCACTATCTGTAATATCTATTTTTTCGATTATTTCCAAATCTACAGCTACGCCATCTTCATAGATAACGATAAGTATGCCCAACGGTTTATGTGTAAATGATATATACACAGGTTTTCCATAGCCATAAATCAGTTCTTTCAAACTTTCAATGTTACAAAAAGCACTTATATCTACATCAGAAAACACTGTAGCAGTTCCATTCAAAAGCGAACCACTTAACCAAATGTGGCTTTTATTTTCTTCCGCAAATCGCTTAACATATTCAATATACTTTTGCTGATTGCTCTTCATATGATAATTTTTACCTCGTCAAATTCAAATTCGTTATTTTACTACGAATTCAGTCCATTCGATTTTGTTGTACTGCATCACATCCGCAGATTTCTTCATGCCCAGTTTTTCATAGAAACCAACTGCGTTCTCATTAGCAATCAAATAAACAGCTATATCCTTTTCT
>JAFXEW010000047.1 GCA_017513625.1 Lachnospiraceae bacterium
AATTTTTTCTGCCATGCTGCTGATATAGGGATATGCCAGTCTTCCGGTAGCAAGAGAAATCTCCCTCGCCCTGACCACAGACTGCTCCTGCCGTGCCTGACAAAGTGCATCTTCAAACTCATCCAGCATAAGGCGCAACATCCCCACTCCGTTTTCCAACTGCAGATATCCGTCATAATTCTCCTCCGGCGGCAGGTCCCTGCCTGCCAGAATATACCATTCATCACTGGCATGCACAAAATGGCAGCCATACTTATCCATACAGATTGCCTGATATTTATGAATCAAATCCAACACCTCACCGGCATCTTCCACACCGAAAGGCTCCAGCGGATACAATCCCTCACGATATTTGGATAACCCTACCGGCACCACGGATACACTGGCCAAATGCGGCAGATACTTCATCATCTGTTGTATGCTGTATTCCAGTTCGGCACCGTCATTCAAATTCTTACAAAGCACGATCTGACCGTTCATGGTAATCCCTGCCTCATAAAGACGATCCACCTTTTTAAGTGCCTCTCCTGCAAAACGGTTATTCAGCATTTTACACCGAAGCTCCGGATTCATGGTCTGAAAAGAAATATTAATAGGCGACAAATGATAACGGCATATCCGTTCTACATCATGGTCACTCATATTGGTCAGAGTGATATAATTCCCCTGCAAAAATGACAGTCTGGAATCATCATCTTTAAAATACAGGGTCTCCCGCATTCCGGGCGGCATCTGGTCTATAAAACAAAAGATACATTTATTATGGCAGTGTCTGTATTCATCCATGAGGCCGTTTTCAAACTCTATCCCAAGATCTTCATCAAAGTCCTTGTCCACCTCCAAAAGCCACTGTTCGCCATCCGGCTTTTCCACAAGCACTTCTATATAAGTATCCTGCACCAGGAACTGATAATCAAATATATCTTCTATTTCCGTATTGTCAACGGCCAGTATTTTGTCTCCGGACTCTATCCCCATCTCCATGGCAATACTGCCTTCCCGTACCAGTTTAACCACATGTTTCCTGTTCACCGCCAATATCCTGCACTTTCATAAAATATAACTCTATGATACTAGAAATTCCTTGACGTGTCACTAGCATAATGTTATAAATTAATTGTTATTTAATAAAGATAAATGGAGAAATAGTATGCCGAATTTAAGTGAAATCGAAAAAGCGTTACCGGTTGCTCCCATTAAAATCATTGCCCTGCAATCCGCTGAAGGTTTGGGCCGCGAAGTAAATGATTATCTGGTTAAATTCCGCCGCAATATCCACAATGATATTGCCAAGGGCGACCCTGCTTTTCATGGTTATATAGAGGATAATTACCTGCTTACCTGTGAGACACCCCGTTTTTCTTCCGGTGAAGGTAAAGCACACCTGCGTGAAAGCGTCCGCGGCAAAGATGTTTTTATTCTGGTTGACGTATGCAACCATAGTATTACATATAATATGAACGGTTATACCAACCGCATGTCACCCGATGACCACTATCAGGACCTGAAACGTGTGATTGCTGCATGCAACGGCAAGGCACACCGCATCAATGTAATCATGCCCTTCCTCTACGAGGGCAGACAGCACAAACGTAACGGACGTGAATCACTGGATTGTGCCTACGCGCTCCGTGAACTGCGTGACATGGGTGTGACGAATTTCGTTACTTTTGATGCACATGATCCCAGAGTACAGAACTCTACTCCCCTTAGCGGTTTCGATAATTTCACACCGCCCTACCAGTTCATCAAAGCGTTACTGAACGCTGAAGAAGATTTGATCGTGGACAAGGACCATCTGATTGTTATCAGTCCCGATGAAGGAGCCCTTGACAGAGCCATTTATTTTGCCACCGTACTGGGTGTAGATACCGGAATGTTCTATAAACGCCGTGACTATTCCACTATTATAAACGGCAAAAACCCCATCGTTGCCCATGAATTTCTGGGTGACAATATCGACGGCAAGGATGTTATCATCATCGACGATATGATTTCCTCCGGCGGCAGTATGCTGGATACTGCACGCCAGTTAAAAGAAATGAATGCCCGCCGGGTATACATCTGTTGTACCTTCGGTTTATTCACCGATGGCCTGGATTCTTTTGATAATGCTTATGAACAGGGGTATTTTGATAAGGTTATTACCACAAACCTCACCTATCTTCCTCCCGCATTACATACCAAGCCCTATTTTATTGAAGCAGACATGAGCAAGTTCATTGCCTCTATCATTGATTTTATGAATCATGATACTTCCCTTACCAATGTACTTGCTACTACCGAAAAAATTCACAACATTCTGGATGCATACAATGCCAGAAGTTCCAAATTCTTTGATTATGATCTCTAGAATATAAGTTATGATATTAACAACTTATAATGCCCCCCAAAGCCGAACCTTTGGGGGGCAATTCATTTAGCATGTGGTTCTTTTAATGTAGTAATCCAGAAGAGCAAATATCCAATCATGCAGTACCGAAAACTGAAATCCCAGCGCCCGGGCTTTTTCCGTATTAATACTGTACTCAGGCTCCCCATTATAGGGCGCTGCTTCGCCGTCTGCACTGATGATTGCTTTCCTGCCTGTTTTTTGTTCAATGTAGTCAATGATTTCCTTTAGTGAAATAGTCCCCTCCGCGCTGCCGTTGATTGCCCCGCTAAACTCCTTATCCGCCAAAAAGGCCATAAATTCTCCAGCCTCATCAGACCGTATAAATCCCATCTGATTTTCTAAATTATCTATATGCATGGGAATTGATTTTATAACATGTTCCACATAAAAAAGCAGCCTTTCCGTATAATCATCCGGTCCCACTGCAAAAGGATACCTTACCGCAATCCATTTCCTGTCAGGATACTTTTGCCATAAAGCATACTCTGCCTGGCGCTTGATCTGTTCATAGGTAAACGCATCTCTGTCACACCATATCAACTCTCCTGCGCATCCGTCAAAATCATCCTCTTTGGTATTCAAATGTTTGGGGGCATATACTGCCGTGGTGGACATATGGATATATTTGTCACAATCCACTGCATCCATTACATACCTGATATCATTGGAGCAATATGCAATTTTATCAATTACCACGTCATAATGTACACCGCCCAATGCTTCTTTTATGCCGGAAGCATCCGTCCTCTCTATAATGATTCTTTTAACTCTGTCCCCGTATTCATCCGCAGTGATTCCTCTTGTTGCAATGTACACTTCATGACCTTTTTCCAAAAGTGCCTTTACCGTATGCTTTCCGAAAAACCTGGTGCCGCCTATTATCAATATCTTCATACTCATCCCTCCTGCGATAATCAGTTACCGTACCTGTTCATTCATTCCCAATTCCCCCATTCAGTTCATCCAACAGATAAATCGTCTTGAATATCTTATCACAGGACTTACACTGCCAGTCACAATTACTTTTTTTAGCCTTCTTATGCAACAGTTCAAGACGGTTTCCACACATAGGGCATTCCGCATCTTCCTGCTTCCACAATTTCTTCAGAAATCTCAACATTTCATCCCTTGTATCCATTTTCAATTCTTCAAGTCTCACTCTATCCATACTATCTCCTGCACCATATAACAAAAAAGTATATTGTTACAGCTAAACTCATTTCATCTTCCTATTTCCTACTAATTACCCATTTCTCTTCATTTAGCCGGATGTCCCCTCTGCGAACCTGCTATGATCTCCGACTTTTTTCCTAACTTTCTTCATTTCGTTGGACTCCCCTTAATAATTCTTCACGCAGACTCCGACTAATTCAATCTTCCCTTACATTTGTCGGATTTCATTTTCATTTTATGTTCTTATTTCTCCCAAGTCTTCCGTCTGGCATAAACTCATATAAAAGCAGGAATGAATTTAATTGCATCTTAACAGTCACCTGCGTTAAACAAGCCCTTCTTCACTTATTTCCTAACACCTATGATGCAAGAAAAACATGGTGCCCCGGCTCCATGTTTTTCTGATTCTACTATTCTTCAACCGTCACATTTTCTTCCTTTACCTTATACTCGGGAAAAGAAATGGTTACCTTAAACAAATCGCCATCCAGATAAATCACGAAGTTTCCTCCCTGCGCCAGAATCAGGCTCTTAGCTATGGATAGTCCCAGTCCGCTGCCCTCTGTACTTCGGGCAGTATCTCCACGGATAAAACGCTCTGTCAGTTCCTCCGGCTTAATATTCATCTGATATGCAGAAATATTCTTTACAGAGAGGTGTACGATTCCGTTCTCAATTACCAAGTCAATATATACTCTGGTGCTTTCCAGTGCGTATTTGTAGACGTTATTCAATAGGTTTTCAATTACACGCCACATTCTGCGGCCGTCAGCATAAACGCAGGCACTCTCTTCATATTCCGTAAATACAATCTGCAAATCCTTTTCTTCCAGCTTTTCGGAGAACTCTCCGATTGCCTGTTTGACCATCTCGGTCAAATCTAATGCCTCCATATTTAAGGTTATATTTCCGGAGGAAATCTTGGAAGCCTCCACCAAATCATCCGTCAACTGCTTTAATCTATGTGCCTTTGTATCCAGCACCTCAATATAACTTTTGGCCGGTTCCTCTTCCAACTTCAAACGCTTGAGCAGATCAATATAACTGATAATGGACGTAAGCGGCGTCTTAATATCGTGGGACACATTGGTTATCAGGTCCGTCTTCATCTGCTCATCCTTCATACTGGTACGCACTGCTTTGCGGATACCTTCTCCGATATTATTGACCGCATCGGCCAATTCACGGTTGGCGCCATGGAGATTGTCCACCTCTACCTTATATTCCACTTCGCCGTCACGGATTTTATTAATACCATCTACGATTTCCTTGCGCTCCATTCCCTGCTTAAAGATAAAAATACCGACCATTCCGTCAAACACTACAATCAGCGCTACAATAAGCAGTACGACAGGTATATTACCCATAAACTGAAATACACCAAATACCGCAATCAAGTTCATCAGCAAAAAGATATTATAGGGTAATAAAATCCTGGTGGACACATTGCTGTGATACAAAATATGAAATACAGCCGCACGGACTGCCCTGTATATATAATAACACAGGCTTTCCTTAAATAAGTTGCCGGAGCGGATTCGCCGCATCAGGCTGTACCATATGGTTGTAAAAGCAAAACTTAATGAAAATCCATACAAACCATAAGTTCCATATTCATAAATACGGGTCATATTGATGCCCCAATAAGCATTGTTCGTATTATGAAGCACATCCGCAATGGCTGCTATATCCATAATTCCCCGTAAACCCATATAACATCCTACGCCTACTGCCACCGCAAGGGCCAGTACCACTTCCGTCCATATATGGTCTATCCAGGTCAGATAATAGCGTATGCTACCGTCTTCTTCCTCAATCACACCTGCCGTAAGCGATAAATACACCCAGATAACTACCCACAATATGAATAACGCAGAAATGGCCAGCATCACTTTAGACACATTCGGAACTACCCGGTTATACACCTCATTAGCATTATAAAAGGCATCTCCCTTTACCGCATAATCCGTATCGATCCCCATCCAGATATGGGTTGTTTCAGGAAAAGCATAGGCACTGGCACTGAGATTATCATAAACATCTCTTTCCGTCAGATTGGTATTGCCTGAAAAAGTCAAATCGTCCGGATAATATATAAAGTATCTTTTATACTCCGAAAAGAATTCCGTTACATCCTCTTCTCCGGCAGTTAGCATTTCAGGAATGTTGGAATAGGTATGAACCCCCTGTTTATCCGAAAAACGGATACAATACTTCAAATTCGTATTTATGCCCGCATAAAGAGAATTGCTGATTCTATACTGCTCGTAATTGGCATGGAGACTCTCAACTGCCTGCACCAGGTTGTTTTGCAGTTCCACATAATCCGTCCAATTGTCTACCTGCTCTGCTATCAGCTTTACCCCGTCTTCATTCGCATATCGACAGTTTAGCATAGTCACATGAATCACCGGCTGACTGTTCTCTTCTTTGGACATGCTGAATACCCGGGAATTCCCCGCCATCAGGTAGGAAAAAATCAGTTCTTCCAACTTTTCCTCAGGTGTTGCTTCCAGCAGGGCAGCCAAAGCTGCTTCCCTTGCATAACGCTCTTCGGAAGTTTCTTCCTCAATAATTCTGCTTTCCTGTTCTCCGTGAAAGCCCTTAAAATATAACTGTCCGAATTCATCCACACCAAAATTATCCACGGAATACACTAAAGGAAAATATTCCATGAATTCTTCTTTATTCATAATACGTTCTGTATACACAACTCCGTATTTGCCCCATTTGATCAGATCTTCCAGCCTGTAGAAAGCAGTCACTTCATAGTTGGCTCCGGGCACCTTACGGTTCACGTATTCGGATATATTAATCATCTTGTCCGGATTGAAATACCCTTCCGTTTCCATCTCTTCTTTCAAAACCACCAAATTGATGATTTCTCCGATGGCATTTGTAAAAATAGTGTGATAAAGTTCTGTTTCTTCGAACTTATCCCCTGCATCCAGCGGGTCCAGCTCATATGTTTTAGTGCCCTGCCCGGTCTGCACTGTAATAAATGAATTAAACAGGATGCCTGCTATCAGAAGCATTATACACATAAAAATACAATGCTGCAGAAAAGCGGGCCATACCCGTCTCCAGTTAATCTTCTTCATCTTTTACCCCTTAAGACTACTGCTTGTCAATTTTGTAGCCAACGCCCCATACTACCTTCAGATATCTGGGTTCCTTAGGATTAATCTCTATTTTCTCCCTGATATGTCTGATATGTACCGCAACGGTATTGTCCGCGCCGATAGCGTCCTCATTCCAGATATTTTCATATATCTGGTTAATGGAAAATACTTTTCCCTGATTCTTAACCAACAAAAGTAAAATATTATATTCGATGGGGGTCATCTTTACCACTTCCCCATCCACGGTTACCTGCTTGGTCTCATCATCAATCATCAATCCGCCTACCTGATAAACAGCCTGACTTTCATTACCCAGGCTTCCCAGGGATGTATAACGTCTCAGGTTGGACTTTACTCTTGCTACCAGTTCCAAAGGATTAAAGGGCTTGGTAATATAATCATCCGCCCCGATATTCAGTCCAAGTATCTTGTCTGAGTCCTCGGATTTGGCAGACAAGATAATAATGGGTATACTGCTGTATTCCCTGATTTTCATAGTGGCACGGATGCCGTCCAGCTTGGGCATCATTATGTCCATAATCAACAAATGTATATTTTCCTGCCCTAATATTTCTATAGCCTGTTCGCCGTCATATGCCTTAAATATTTTATTGCCGTCCTGGCACAGATAAATCTCGATAGCGTCTACTATTTCCTTATCATCATCACATACTAAAATATTTGCCATGGTAACCTTTCCAGCCTTTCATGATTGATTTGTGCACCCCTTACACACTACAGTAATATTAAATCATTTTTTTATTAAGTAATCTCTACAAAAAAATTAATATTTTCTGAACTTTTATACATGATACAGGTGCGGAAATGCATTTTTTATCCAACAAATTTCCGTTCCCTGAATGGCAAGTACATCATAACGAACACTTTGACGTTCACTCACATGATGCCTGTATCTGTAATAATCCCCCGTTCGGCAGATTCTGTACTGTTTACGGTAATCAACCGCTTCCGCGGCCCAGCCCTTTGTCTTGGTTTTTCGGTATTTTACCTCCACAAATACCAGATATCCTTCATGATATCCCACAATATCAATTTCTCCCCTGGCCGTCCTGAAATTCCGTTCCAGAATCTCCATGCCCCTTTCACGCAGGTAATCACAAGCCAGCTGTTCCTTTTCATTCCCCGTACTTCTGTTATTCAATCCCCTTACTCCTGTCCCCTTATACTTCTCACGGCTTTTGCCGCCGTTTCTACTTCATCTTCCCTTTAATTTTATCCATGGAATCCACAAATATAAGAATCTCCGCCACTACCTCATAAAGCTCCGGCGGTATCATATCTCCTATATCCAGTCTGGAAAGTGTATCTGCCAGCTTATCATCACGATGCACGGGAATCTCGCTTTCCTTTGCCTTTTCGATAATTCGCTCCGCCAAAATCCCTTTACCCGATGCAATGACCTTGGGGGCATCCTCCTCCGGATTGTATTCCAAGGCTATGGCCTGTTTTATTTTATGCTCTTTTCCTTCCATTCAAGGCCTCCTTCCCCCGATTTAGCTTTCTGTCGCATACTATCCTCTTACGTCAAAGGAATACATGGAAATGGGCAGTCCCACTTCTTTTCCCAGCAGACCGTCTATTCCCGGTGCCGGCTCTTCTTCCGCAGTTTCCGACTCACGCACCTGCAACTGACAGGTACAATTATATCCTCTCTTAGCCAGGCGTTCTGTCAAAATATCCATGTGTTCGTTGATAAAATCCAGCATTTCATCATCCTGCAGATAAAAATTCGTACTCAACTTTTCACTCTGCATGGCCACATATACATCCACCGGACCCAGATGTTCCATATCCAGATGTAAAAGAGCACTAATCTGCCCTTCCTTAGCCGCCAGATGCTTTTTATTGGTATATACATACAGATCACCATGGGCCTCTCCCTGCTGCAGGCGTACGGGAAGCTGCACGTAAGTGTACATTTGATTCAATTGCTGTAAAAATTCCAGATTTTGTACCATATTTGTAGTAGCTCTGTACACATTGGAATGGGTACCTGCCGCCTGCTCCATATGCTCAGCCAGCTCTGTCAAATGCTCTCCCAAAGTTCTGTACAGCTCCTGCACCTTTCCCGGTGTCTCTATTTCCTCCGGGTTAATCTGCCATTTATACTTTATACGTTCAAATAACTGCTGCAGTAAATCTCTGCCGTCACCCACACTTTTACTGTCCTGCAAAGATTCAAACTGCTGTATCAGCTTCTCAACTGCTGCCGGTTCTTCCCCTGCTTTTATCAAAATATCCCTTATACTTCTGCCGTCCCAGATCATCTCTTCCTGAGATACCTGCTGCAATACAGCATTTGTTCCGATTGCATTGTCTGCCGCATCAGTACTTACATTCAACTGCATCGTCGGCGCTTCCTTACCCATGCTCCCCTGCCCTACTTCCGTAGCCACCTCCGCAGCTGTGGGCACAACCGGTACACCTGTCCCAACGCCTTCAGTACTTCTTCCCGTGGCCAGCTGCAGAAACAATTTCAGCAAATCAGCAGTTTCGCTATACCTGCCTTGGGCAGCCATCTCTCCCAATATATCCGGCACATCCTGCAATACACTGTTCATGCCCTGTAACAGACTGTTATTGCTGTTTTTATATATCGCATACTGATTCAGATTTGCCTCATTTACTTCTACTCCGAATTTATGCAAATGAACAATATCCCCCGCTTCTGCAGTGGGAAATGCATGAATTTCCTTATAAATCTGTTGCAAGGAGTTCTTATCAATGGGAAGTCCCTGTTTCATAAGTTCATTTGTCATGGCAAGTGTTTTATCCGTCACCGGAATACCTGCCATATCCAACGCCTTCATGGCAGTGGCATCCGTTGCCATATTTTCATAAAGAGGACTAAGGGTCAGTATACTGCCGTTATTTTTTACCTGAAAGGTCATATTTCTGCCCACTTCCAGATTCATATCTCCATCCAGTTTGGCCTGAATCAGCAGTTCGCCCAAAAGCCTAATTTGCACATCGCTGCCGCTCTTACCGATAATCTCACCCAGAATGGTCTGACCTGGAGTCAGGGAACGGATTTGCTGCTTAATCATTTCAGGAGTCAGTTGCTGATTGGTGTTTACACTGCCAGTTTGATAGTCCTGTGTCGATAGTGGCTTATGATTCAAAAAAATATTGGCCGGATTCATTGACTGCTCCTTTCTTTATTTCTCCTTATTTACTGCCGAAGGCTATATGCCGGATAGTCCGACTATATCCCTGCCTGTTGTACCCATTCCAGCTCTTTTGCCGGAAGCACAATATAATTCTCCGCTCCCTCGCCTACACGCATATAAACATTATTTATTCCTGCCTGTATAATTGTCCTGGCGCATATAGGACAAGGCTTAGCTTTATGTATGGAATTATCCACGGGATTAACCCCCGTTAAATACAAATCCGCGCCCAGGGTCTGTTGCCTGGAACAATTTAACAGTGCATTTGCTTCGGCATGAATTGCACGGCAAATCCCGTATCCTTCTCCCTGATGCATGTTTTTCTCTATCCTGGGACATATTCCTATATCACAACAATTCTCAAAACCCCTGGGTGCACCGTTATATCCGGTAGAAATAACTACATCATCTTTAACGATAACCGCACCATATTTTCTTTTTATGCAGGTACTTCTGTATGCAAAAACTTCTGCACAGTTCAAATAGGTATCCGCCTTGGTAATTCTTTCTCCACTTTTCGGTCTGACCATAAACTACCTCTCATAGCATACTGCATGTATTATAAAAAGTTCTTAATAAAGCTTTTCCTATGTATGGGTGTAGGGCCGTACTTCTTCAATGCATTTATATGGGACGCACTTCCATAGCCCTTGTTTCCGGCAAATTCATATTCCGGGAACACACTGTCATACTGTACCATTAGACGGTCCCTTGTTACCTTGGCAATGATACTTGCGGCACCAATGGAAATGCTTTTGGCATCCCCTTTGATAATGGGCACCTGAGGGATATCTACCCCCGGAATGGTAACTGCATCATTTAAAAGTACATCCGGCTGCACCTGCAGTGCATTAATGGCATCCCGCATAGCTTCATATGTAGCCTGCAGAATATTAATCTCATCAATACGTTCCGGTGTAGCATAACCGATTCCCCATGCCACCGCTTTTTCTGTAATAATATCATATAACTCTTCTCTCTTTTTTTCGGAGAGCTGCTTGGAATCATTTATATATAAAATATCACAATCCTCGGGTAATATCACCGCGCCGGCTACTACCGGCCCTGCAAGGGGACCTCTGCCCACCTCGTCAATACCGCATACACAACCCAGATGTCCGTATTCACGCTCATAGACCTTTAATGCCTCCGTACGTGCAACTTCCTTTTCTATGGCCAATATCCTCTTTCTGGCGCTTTCCACCAGCTTTTGCACACTGCTTCTTTCGTCCTGCTCATAAAATGCAATAAATGCAGGCAGCTCCTCCAAAGATGCCGCCTGCATAAGATTTTTAATTTCACCAATACTTCTTGCGTTCATAAGTACCCCTTCTAATCCAATGTACCAAACCCTTCAAAAGGCCAGATACGCACCCATGCCTTACCTATAATGTCACCACGCTTAATATTTCCCACATCAAACTCACGGCTGTCACTACTGGCATTCCGGTTGTCCCCCATTACAAAATATTCATCAGGGCCTAATGTGATGGGCTCCTTCGCTCTACCGGGGTCCTTAATGATTTGTCTGCCGTAAGACTCCTTCAGTTCCACTTCTCCGGAACCGGAATCAATATAAATAGTACCGTCCTCACCGATACGGATGGTTTCTCCGGGCATACCGATAATACGTTTTATGTAACGGGTATCCTCTGCATATTTATAAGGAAATACAATGATATCAAAACGCTCCGGCTCCTTGAAACGGTACGAAATCTTGTCCACCAGAAGCTGATCCTCATCCTGCAACGTGGATTCCATGGAACCGCCGTCCACCACCGTGCGTTGGACCACATAGGTAATCATCAGGTATGTAAATATCAATACTATCAGCAAATAAAGGCCTGTACTTAATAATTCTTTTAATACTCTCTTCATCTTTATCCTCCAAGTCTGACAATGTAGTTACGGCCGTTCCAGGGAAATGCGCCCTAATTTACCGCCCCTGAAATCATCCAGTAATAAATCAGCCGCCTTTAACAAATCCAGCTGCTCACCCTTCTGGTAGCACTTACGGCTCTCAGCTATGGCTTCCAGTGTCCTCACCGCATCTTCGTTGCTTTCTATCTGATAACGCTCAGGAACCGCTGCCGGATACAGTTCACTAAGTACCTGTATCAAATCACATGCCAGCTCGTCCTTTATAATGATTTCATCGTTCATGGAACCGATAAATGCCAGATTCCGTCCCACCTTCTGGTCCTCAAATTTAGGCCACAAAATACCGGGCGTATCCAGAAGTTCCAGACTCTTATTCAGCCTGATCCACTGTTTCCCTTTGGTTACGCCGGGCTTATTCCCGGTCTTGGTACAAGCCTTTCCTGCAAAGGAGTTAATAAAAGTGGATTTACCCACATTGGGGATTCCCACCACCATGGCACGCACAGGTCTGTTTACAATCCCCCTCTTACGGTCTCTTTCTATCTTTTCCTTACAGGCCTCCTGCACCAGCGGATTAATGGCTTTAATACCCATTCCGCTCCTTGCATTGATCTCCAACACATGAATACCCTTCTCTTTAAAAAAATCCATCCAGACCCTGTTCGCTGCCGGATCTGACAAATCCGATTTGTTCAAAAGAACGATTCTGGACTTGTTTTTACCAAGTTCATCTATATCAGGATTGCGGCTGCTTAAGGGAATCCGCGCATCCACCAGTTCAATCACCAAGTCTACTAACTTTATATCTTCCTGCATCATACGACGGGCTTTGGTCATATGACCGGGATACCATTGATAATTCATTCCTATTCCTTCCTGTCCCGGACTACTTTAACAGTCCCATTTTTGCCTCCCCGTGAGACAATTTGAACCAAGCCTTTCCCAGTATATCATCCGATTTTACCGGACCGATATTAGCTGAACGGCTGTCTTCACTGCTGTTGGGGTTATCCCCCATACAAAAATACTCACCGGCTGCCAGTGTGACAGTATTCTCTGCTATTCCGCCATCCAATATCATATCTGCAGACCACTGCGACTTTTCATCATTTACGTATAAGTCACCGCCTGAGATCCTGACCCGGTCTCCCGGCACTGCCACCACTCTTTTAACATAATAGTGGGAATTAGGGTTGCCATTGGGCAAAAATACTACTACATCTCCCCTGGAAGGAGACATTATTGAATAACTGAATCTATCCACCAATACATACTGCTCATTCTCCAGTGTGGGCTCCATGGACGTACCTACCATTCCTATCCGCAGCCCCAAGAAATAGTTCAGCACCACTGCCAGAAAAACTGCCACCAGAACACCTGCTGTCCAGCTGAATATTTCCCTTACCACCACCGGGTTCCACTTCTTCTTTCTTCTGTAAAAACTCAGTCCCTGATTCCTTCTCATCTTTCCTATCCCAACTACATCTCTTAAACTGCATGTTTCCGGCCACTTGCGTACCATATACATCCCCACATTGAAGTATACCATACTATGACCAATTAGAAAAGGACAACTACATACGTAATTGTCCTCTTTCCGCAGTCATTATCTTACGATTTCTTTAACCTTTGCTTTCTTACCTACACGGTCTCTTAAGTAGTTCAATTTAGCACGTCTTACCTTACCTCTTCTTACTACCTCAATCTTCTCAACGTTAGGAGAATGTAAAGGCCAAGTCTTCTCAACACCTACACCGTTAGAAGCTTTTCTTACGGTAAAGGTCTCTCTGTTGCTGCCACCCTGTCTCTTGATAACAACACCTTCGAATACCTGAATTCTTTCACGGTTACCTTCTTTAATCTTACCGTATACTTTTACGGTATCACCAACTGAAAACTGGTCTACAGATTCTTTTAACTGTTCTGCTTCGATTTCCTTAATAATGCTACTCATTTCGTGAGCCTCCTTCATAAAATGGATGTTCTTAATACCTATCTACGGATAACAGAGGACCATCTCGTTTACACAACGTTATGATTATACAATAATGTTTTGCAGATTGCAAGACTTTTTTCAACAAATCATGCTAACTCCCAAGACATATATCAGCAGATGATTTTCCATACAGATTCAGAAGCTGCATAAAGTCCCATGGCTTCCAATGCCACAATTTTCGCCCCATCCTCCTCAAGAATCTGCAGATAGGGAATCCCTCCTTTATCCTTACAACGGTTAACAGCATAGGCTAGCAGGGAACGCTCTGCATCACTGCTTTCATATCCCGGCTCCATAACGGGCCAAAGGACCGCACCGTCAGCTTCCGTGGAAATATATCCTATGGGCTGTTCCTTCTCATAGACTGCGTAAACATCTCCGTGGCCGGCCGGCAATACATTCGCCACGACCTCCGGCACTTCTGCTTTTCTGATATCCCTGCAACGTACATACATGGCATCCTTCAGGGTATAACATACATTCCGAAGGGGCCGGCTACTGACTGCGCCGTCACTCTTTCCATCCTGCCGTGCCTCCCGCACCATTGATGCCGCAAAGTCCGGCATGGCATAACACACGCTGCAGTCTGCAGGCATTATATCCAGCATCTTAATCACTGCTTCTTCAT
>JAFXEW010000048.1 GCA_017513625.1 Lachnospiraceae bacterium
GTAGAACCAAACAACGATTATACATATAAGGAGCAGTTAAATGGGCGAAAATTTCACTAGCCGGGTAGGCTATCTGATTAGAAACTTTAGAATTGCATCTGATATGACACAAAAGGAATTAGCGGATAAATGCGGATTAAATGAATCTACCATCCGTAACTATGAACTTGGTAACAGATATCCGGATGCAGCAACACTATTGAATATAGCCAACAATCTTAATGTCAGCTTTTATGCGTTATCTGATCCAGATGTTGCAAATATATTCAGCGCACTCCATGTGCTGTTTGATATTGAGTGGGCATACGGACTCCGCCCTACTATGAAAGGTGGGGAATTGACTTTTAAATTTGAAGAACGGCTTTCATCCACTGGTCCCCGTCCTCAGGAAGACCTTGACAACTTCCGAAAGATGGTTGAGTATTGGGCACGCTTAAGAGACAGATTAGAAGATGGGGAAATAACAGAATCAGAATACTATCTTAAAGAGATTAAATTCCCGATGAATCCAGTAGAATCAGATAAAGAATATACAGTTTCATTGAATCTTGATGATGATGACCAATTAATGGTTCAGAATATGAACGAAGATGAAGATTCAGAAGAAACAGCAGAATTATTAAAAGACTTGTTTCCGGATTTCTCTTATGTGAAGAGGAAGAGGAAACCGAAGAAGGGAGAATAGCTATATGGAATACAATGTGAAAATTGATAAAGTAGATTCAGAAAATGTATCATATGATTCTTCTGCTGAGTGCTTAGAAATAACACTTGAAGAATATAGACATGTTACCGAACGCGCCAATAAATATGACAACAAAGTCAATATTATGATTACCTTCTGTGGTATATTTTTCGCTTTCGTAGTAACCTTATTAGACAAATTAACAGAATTACCTTTTCCCGAAACCACCAAACAGGGAATCGTTTTTGTAATCTGTATCATAATCTTTGTAATAATCAGTATATGTTACATATTATCTATGATTTTACTTGTCATCGGATTGCGCCCAATCAAGTTACATCGTTTTAACCCCAAATTATTAATTGATTACAGTTTGTGGAATAAACCGTCTTGCCAAGCAAATATGCTTGCCGTAAAACAATATACAGAATTTGTTTTAGCAAACAACGATGCTCTTGAAAAATCTTATAAAAAAATACATACAGTAACAATTCTTATGAGCATTGTTGTATTCTTTAGTTTTTTAGAATACATACTTTTAATTTTTGCATAGAAAGGAGGCACTATTATGGATAATATTCAAGACTTTTTAAACACTATTGCCAGTGGGCAAGATACAAAACCAAGTGATGTTGTAGTTCCTACTTCAGCTCCTAATGACAATTCACAATATTTATCTCATGGTCAAAATACCTGGAACTATGAATATCGTGGCAGTGATTCTTCAGAAAAATAGTACTTTCCAAAAATTATTGTCATTTGATTGTCACACCAAAAAACAAGAGCCAAGAAACGCCGTAAATTCGGCATTTCTTGGCTCATTTGTATTATTCGAACTCTATCGTTGCCACCGGCTTCTTCGTAATCTCATAGCACACTCTGTTAATGCTGGGAACTTCTGCAGTGATTCTGTCAGCAACACGCTCCAAAATATCGTAATCAATTCTCTCGATTGTAGCGGTCATGGCGTCCACGGTATTTACGGCACGGATAACTGCCATGTAGCCCATGCTTCTTGCGTTATCACGCACGCCTACTGCCTTGAAATCAGGAACTACGGTGAAGTACTGCCATACGGTCTTGTCCAGTCCGGCCTTGGCAAATTCCTCACGCAGGATGGCGTCGGATTCACGCAGCGCTTCCAGACGGTCACGGGTGATGGCACCCAGGCAGCGTACACCCAGTCCGGGACCGGGGAAAGGCTGACGGTATACCATTTCAGCAGGCAGACCCAGTTCTACACCACAAGCACGTATTTCGTCCTTGAACAGCTGTGCCAAAGGCTCAACTAACTCGAACTGCAGATCCTCAGGCAGACCGCCTACATTGTGGTGGGACTTTACGCACTTTGCGGTCTTGGTACCGCTTTCAATGATATCGGGATAAATGGTTCCCTGTCCCAGGAAATCGATACCTTCCAGCTTTCTTGCTTCTTCTTCAAATACGCGGATGAATTCTCCACCGATGATCTTTCTCTTCTCTTCAGGATCTGCCACATTTTCCAGCTTACCCAGGAAACGGTCAGTTGCATCCACATAAATCAGGTTTGCCTTTAACTGATTACGGAATACTTCTACTACATTTTCAGACTCATTCTTACGCATAAGGCCATGGTTTACATGTACACACACCAGCTGCTGGCCGATAGCTTTAAGTAACAGGGCTGCCACTACGGAAGAGTCTACACCGCCGGACAAAGCCAGCAGTACCTTTTTATCTCCTACCTGACGACGAACCAGCTCAATCTGGTCTTCGATGAAGTTCTTCATGTTCCAGTTTGCCTCTGCCTTACAGGTGTCAAACAGGAAAGCACGCATGGTTGCATCATCCGGAAGCTGCGTAAGCTGCTGCTCACACTTTGCGGTAGGATGATCTACAGACATAACAGGATAACCGCATGCATAGATAGCAGGGTCCACGTCGATAGCCTGTCCGTCCACTACACGGTTCTCGCCACCGTTAATGATAATTCCCTTTACATTGTCCATTGCTTTTAATTCATCGGGAGTAATATCGTGGGGATGTATCTCACTATATACACCCATATCACGGATTTGTCTTGCAACTACTGTATTTTCTGTACTGCCGAGGTCCAGAATTACAATCATGTCCTGCTTCATCGTCGTCTCTCCTTTATTAATCAGACTAATTACTTTTTCTTCCAAATTCATTCATCGGAAAATACTTTTTCATTATATTACGAACTTTTCTTAACTTCAATATTTTTTCGTTGCGTAATCAACGATTTGTGAACTTAGAAAAAAAGGACTTCATTCCATCGGTAATATTTTGTAATTTTTCCACTACGTCATTAAGGTTTTTCAGGGATACCGAAAGCTCTCTGGTGTCCAGATTGTCGATAACTTTGTTCAACGCATCCATATCCAGGCCGTTTAACTGTTCACTCACCTGCTTCCAGTCCACGCCTGCCATCGCCCCGGTCATGGTGTCCAGAGTCTTATTTAACGCTTCTATATCCATCTGCTCAAACTTATCCACCACAGGCAGTATATCTTCCATGTAACCTTCCACCTCTGCCATGGTAGCATTCATCTCAGCCTGCATTTCGGTTAAATATCCGCTGACTTCCTTATATAACAGAAAACCGCCCACCAGCACCGCAATCATGATTAAACTGAGTACACCTGTAAAAATACGTGTCACCAATAATTCTTTTCTTAACTTTTTAACCAAAACTTCCATCTCATTATTCATATTCTTACCTCCTTTTGCCATATTATACCAACATATTGCGGAAAACGCACGCATATCTTGACCAAAATAAGTATTAACGGGTATAATATGAACATATACAATAGGAGAACTATATATGCCAAATACTGATTCTACCAAGCGTGAAAAATCTTCCCCACGTTTAAATCGTTTACACCTCCAGCGAGTATTGGTACTGTGCAGTACCCTTTTGTGTCTGTTAGGTATATATTCCATGTTACACAGGGGAACCATCGACTATATTCTTTTGACTATTTTTATTATATTGGCTGTTTGCGGCCTTATTTCCTATATGCTGTATGTGTTCGGTTACACGGAAGCCACCCAGACCAGGGCAGCCAAAGAACAGTTGCAGGAAAAGGTAGCCGAGCAGGAAAGCCAGATGGCTGACAAGACTCAGGAAATGCTTGAAATGCAAAGAGGCATCATCTTGGGTATGGCAACCATCGTGGAGCGTCGTGACCACAGCACAGGCGACCACATCAGACGTACCAGCGAGTTTGCTGATTTGCTGGCATCCACTCTGTTGCAACGCGGCTTATACGCTGACGAGATTGATGAACGTTTCGTTTCCATCCTGCGTCAGGTAACACCTTTACACGACCTGGGCAAGATCCGTATTCCCGACTCTATTCTGAATAAGCCTGAGAAGCTTACCGAAGAAGAGATGTCTATCATGAAGATTCATACACAGACCGGTGGTGAACTGGTTTGTCAGGTAATGCAGGATATCACAGACCCGTACACCGTACAGATGGCCTTTGATGTATCCACCTTCCACCATGAACAATGGGACGGCAAGGGATATCCTTTCGGCATAGCAGGCACCAACATCCCGCTTTCTGCCAGAATCGTAGCCATTGCAGATGTATTTGAAGCCCTGACTGCTGTCCGTGTCTACAAAAAAGCCTTCTCCCCGGATGAAGCGTTCGCAGCCATCGAAGCCGGGCGGGGTACACGTTTCGACCCCGATATTACCGATGTGTTCCTTTCATTGAAGCCGGAGGTAACTGCTTTCCTGGCCCTGATTAACGGAGAATATAATAAAATAGACATGGATTAAATCCATGTCTATTTTAATGCATCCGGACTCATAGATATTCCCGGGCCGGACACACAAAACTCCGCCCGGGAATCCTCCAATAACCTGACACATTTAGCTTCAGATTTCAATATGGTTTGCATTGGAGAAATGGAGCTGTGTATACAGGAACACTCTGTCTCCTTCCCTAAGTATCATATTTCCCTTGGGAATCAATGCCTTGTTGCGGCGCTTCACCAGTACGATTACGGCATGTCTGGAAATATCCAGTTCCCTGATACGCAGTCCGTTCCAGGGATTCTCACGCTGCAGCACAATTTCCTTCAGGTTAATACTTTCATGGTCTTCAAAGGGTTCCGCACCCAACACAATGGTATCATCCTCTTCCAATACCACATCCCCTCTGGGCACCAGATGCTTTCCCTTGCGTTTAATCATGGCAACTATAATACCCTCTGGAAGTTTTAAATCGGTTATCCGCTTTCCGGTCCAGCTATCCACGTCGGTCAGTTGAATCCTGATAAAATGCATATCTGCCTCATATCCATAGGTCATTTTCTTTTGAATACTGGAATACTGGCTCACAAAACCTGCGGAAATAATACCGGTAGGAATAGCTACCATACCCACTCCCAAAAAGGATATGAAAATACCAAATACCTTTCCCATAGTAGTAATGGGATATATATCCCCGTACCCCACCGTCAATAGCGTGGAGGATGCCCACCAGATTCCGGAAAATGCATTTTCAAACACATCCGGCTGAGCTTTATGCTCCAGGCTGTACATACACAAACTGGAAGCCAGCATCAGCACCAGAATAATAAATACTGAAGAAAACAGCTGCTGCCGTTTTCCGTATATAACTTCCCTGATAATACTTAACGAGTCA
The DNA here is from genome assembly GCA_017513625.1 of Lachnospiraceae bacterium. GTDB lineage: Bacteria > Bacillota > Clostridia > Lachnospirales > Lachnospiraceae > Acetatifactor. Next base: position 5,353 of record JAFXEW010000048.1, read on the forward strand.
TGGTAAGCATTAATTCGGAATAATCTAAGGATGCGTACTATACGTATCATTCGGAATGCAATGGTTCCTGCCGGAAAGAAAAAAGGTAAATAGTACGGCAGAAAAGATAACAAATCCACTATACCCATGAAGGATGTCACATATTTGAACACTGCTTTGGGTTCTGACATATCAGGATGCAAAAATCTGGCAGTCCATACTCTAAGCAGATAATCAGCCACAAACAGCAATACCGTTATATTTTCCACCAACAACAAAACCGAACCATACTGCTGACGCACCTCTTCATAGGTATACAATATACTGACAACCAGGTTTGATATTATAGCTATGGCATTAATAAAATCATATATTCTGCTGAAATGGTCCAGATCATTCCCTACTTCCAATATCTCAAACAGTCGCTTGCGACACTTGGCCAATTTTCCACTCATGATATTCCCTCCATCCGAACTTACTTGTGCGGCGCTTACAGCCACACCCCGGATTTCTTCTATTCCTATTGTATTACATCTTATCCCAAATAACCAGTAGCAATATTGCAACAACATATAAAACTATGGTAAATTGAATACTGAAGTATCTTAAACTATTTTTGAGCAAATCATTACATACAAAGGAGTGGTTCTTATGAGCGAAAGACTTAATAAAATACTGGCTTGCGAAAGGCAGTTGTTAAAAAACCGAGAAGAACTGCAACATCTGTTAACAGAAAGCAGCGAAGACGATTCTGCCCTTTTCCGGGACAAGCTGGACTTTATGTCCGTTGAGCTGAAGCATTTGGAAAAACAGATTACACTGCTAAAGCAGGAAGCTACCGGCAGGCAGACTGCCCCCGAAGCGGCGCAGCCCGCCCTCTCACAGGCCGTTACCGTATCATCCCCCATGCAGACTCCCGTTAACGAGCCTTCTGCTGAAGTCTCTTCAATTGCAGCAGCATCTCCCGCTATTGCAACGCCCCCTGCACGCCCTGTTTCCCCTTACATGGTTCAGAAACAGGCTCCTGTCAAGTCCTTCTCCAAGGATTTGGAGCAGACCATCGGCAAATCCATTATGGGTATTTTTGCTTCAGTACTGATATTTATCAGTCTGATTTTGTTTGCAACTTTACTTTTGCCTTATTTTAACGACACCGCCAAAATGATTACCACTTATGTGGTAAGCTTTGGCTTTATCGGAACAGGTCTCTATAAACTGCGCAAAGATAAAGAAAACCGCTTTTATATAGCCCTGACGGGCTGCGGTGTGGGTGCACTGTATATATCACTGCTTCTCAGCAATCTGTATTTCAAAGCCTTCGGTGATATAACTCTCTATATCCTGATTGCTCTTTGGGCGGCAGGGGTCTGTTTCCTCTCACCCATTAGAAATATGCTGTTTGAAATTATCGGCCACCTGGGTATACTTATTGCTGTAATATTCGGTTGTATTCTCTGTCATCTCAATGACGATACTACCAAATTTACCATCTTACTGTTCTTCTACCTGGCTGCAGCCGTAGTATTTTATATTGCTCACTGTAAAAGGGAACAGGAACATAATATCGTATTCCACTGTTTTAACGTGGTAAATTTAGGAATCCTTAGTTTTTCTGCACTGATATTTACACCCGAAATATATTTTGTATGCGGCATTACTTCTGTACTTACGGCCGCCTCAGTCGCTTTGATGCTGTGGACTGCTTCTGAGGAATCCTCCGGCGCTTTTACTGTATTTACATGCATTTATCTGCTTCTATTCCTGTTTTCCTTCAGCACCTTTGACGACCTTTCGCCTTTGGTATGCGGCCTTGCAATTTATTTGATATTCGGATCCCTTGTGGCGGTAATGGAATGGCATCCACGTATGAATCCTGTCTGCCGCTATATCCCCCAGGTCATTCTGGTATGCGCAGCCATGGTAGGTGTATACTGCATGGACATCCTGGTAGGCTACAGTGCTCTCCTTCTGGTGGCACTGCCCGTATTGATACTCGGTTTTATCCGCAATCATACTTTATTTAAATACCTGCCCTTTGTGCTTGTATATTGGATTCTGGATGAATATACCCGGACACTTCCGCTTATTCTCTGTATTTATGCTATGGCAGCACTTGTATTTCTCTTCATTTACAGATTCCGTCAGCAGTACAGTGCTAAGTACAAATATATTGCTTACGTGCTCACACTGCTGCTCCTGGCCTGTACACTGCGGGACGTACTGACAGAATGCATCGGCTGGTTACCGGCTCTCACCTTACGCAGTGAGCTGAAGGATGTGCTGTGCTATACCCTCTTTGCTGCTCTGAATATCGGCATGCAAAAGAGCTGTTTTGGCCGCAATTTACAGACCGATGCTCCGGAAAATCCTGCCTTGTATAATATTGTCAATGCAATCCAAATGCTGGTCGGTATAGTATACATCGGCTGCACGGATACTTTATTCCTGCATATCTGGATTATCCTTGCCACCCTGGTTGTATTCCTGGTAAACAGTAAAAATCTGCTGGATAAACGTGATAATATCTTATGGGGTATATATGTGGGCATCAAATTCGCAGTACTAATATATTTTATTCTGGATTCTTTTGACACCACAAATTACTGTGTAAGTATTATTTTCTTTGTATTTGCAATCTGCTGCATTATCCTGGGCTTCAGATTTAATTACAAATCCCTGCGTATTTTCGGTCTGGCACTTTCCATGATCAGCACCTTCAAACTGATTATGGTAGACATTACTTACACCAACACTCTGGGACATGCACTGAGTTTCTTTGTATCCGGTATCCTCTGCTTTGCCATCAGTATGATTTATAATTATATTGATAAAAAGATTCACCACGAAATTAGTGCATAATCGTCCATTTTCTGATATAATTAAGATGATAACCCCTCAATCGGTTTCAACTTTTACAGAGGAAAAAATATGGAATTCATAAAGTATATTTGTCCCCTTATTCTGTTTGCAAGCAGTGTGCTTGCATATTTCTTAACGATACTTATTCTCTGGTCTCCTGAACGTAAGGAGACAGAGAATAAGCTTCTTGCCGCCCTCTGTCTGGGCAGCGGTATCTGGAGCATGGGCTTTGGTGCCCTCTTTCTGCAAACCGATCCGGAAATTGCCTATCACTGTCGCGCAATAGGTATGATCGGTACCATGCTGTACCTGATTATCGCACTTATTCTCACATGTTTTTTATCAAAGCTTCCCCGGAATCTTTCACGCTTTTTCTATATACTTGCTTCGGCCGGATTTTTCATTTATTTCCTTACCGTGGAACGCAGCCAGACCATATATAAGCTGGATACCCTTGGCATGACCTATTCCTTTAAACCCGGCCCTGCCAATACCATATACACCATATACAGCGTCCTGGTGGCCCTATCCATTCTGGGGATCAGTATATATATGTGCTTTTCCCCCCTCAAACGTATCCGCCACTTCGGCAAACTTATTCTTTTGATGGACGCCATTGTACTATTCGGAACCATTCTGGACACCGTATTGCCTCTTATGGGTATGGCTGCCATCCCCGGCAGTACCATTACACAATTCTGGGGCATGGTTGTAGCCTTTGTAGCCATCCGTGCAGATAAACGCTCCAAGATAAATATTACCAATATGTCTGAGTTCATATACTACTCCCTGTCCATTCCGGTACTGGTATACGACAGTAAATATACTTTAAAGCTTGCCAATGATGCTGCTGCTAAATTCTTTGGCATCAGGCAGGACACACTTTCCCAGGCGGCTCTTACCCCTGAAACCCTTTTCCGTACAGATGCCGACACCCTATTTGGTTTTACTTCAAACAGTCATTCCATAGACACTACCTGTTTATCCAATGATATCTACTGCAATCTGTCCGTAAACAAAATTATTGACCGTTACGACGATGTCATCGGTTATATTGTTATCGTAAGTGATCTGTCTGAGCGAATGAAAAACATGCAACGTCTGGAAGAAGCCCGTAAGGATGCAGAAGCTGCCAATCGTGCCAAAACGGCATTTTTGGCCAATATGTCCCACGAAATTCGTACTCCTATGAATGCTATCATGGGTTTCTCGGAACTGATTCTGAAAATGGATATCAGCGGTTCCGTATACGAATATGTATCAGACATCAGAAATTCCAGCCGCAACCTTCTGGCTATCATCAATGACATTCTGGACATTTCCAAGCTTGACTCGGGCAAGACGGAGCTGTTCTGTACTGAATATCAAACCCGCAATCTGCTGCAGGATGTTTATCTGATTATAGACGTACAGGCACAAAAAAAAGGCCTGTTATTCCAGATGACTGCAGACCCCCGTATTCCCAGCGAATTATATGGTGATGCCACGCGTATCCGCAGCATTCTGGTAAATATTCTGAATAATGCCATTAAGTACACCAGAGAAGGCAGTGTACACTTTAACATCCGCCTGCTGGATGTGCAGGGCGAAATGGCCACTCTGGAATATTCCATCATTGATACCGGTATCGGCATCAAAGAGTCTGCCCTGGAGCATCTGTTTGACAGTTTCTCGCGTTTTGACAGCAAGAAAAACAGTGACATCGAAGGCACCGGTCTGGGACTTTCCATCGTAAACGGCTACGTGAAATTAATGGACGGCTCCATAAAAGTTGACAGTATCTACGGTGTAGGTTCCACCTTTACGGTTACCATACCTCAAAAGATAGTAAATTCTGCTCCCATGAGCACCCAGCCGGTAGCTCCTGCTTCCGAGCCTGTAACCACACAGGAAAATATTCGCATTCATGACACTCACGTTCTGGTAACGGACGATAATCCGGTAAACCTCAAGGTTATAAAGAGCACCTTGGAAATGTTCGGCTTTACCGTGGATACAGCTGCCAGCGGTGAAGAAGCTGTCACCAGATGTGAAACCACACAGTATGATATGATTTTCATGGACCAGATGATGCCCCATATGGACGGAACCGAAGCCATGCTGCGCATCAGAGAAGTATCTCCTCTATACAATCATGGCGGCCCCTGTAAGATTATTGCACTGACTGCCAATGCACTAACCGGTGTCCGGGAAGAACTGTTAGCCAAAGGCTTTGACGAATATTTAAGCAAGCCTATTGACTGGGACATGTTGGAAAAACTTATTAAATTCTTTATCCCTGCAGACAAACTAAGTATCCGGGAAGTCCGTACACAGGCAACTGTTTCACTGACTGTACTTGAGCCTGAAATTGATTTATCCGATGCCATGACACATTGCGGCGGCAAACAGGATTTATTCTTACATGTATTAAAAATTGCCCATCATTCAGCACCGAAGCAAATTCGAGAATTGCAAAAATATACGGATGACAAGGATTATACCAATCTGACCATCCACGCACATTCCTTAAAAGGCCAGTTGCTGAATATGGGCGCAAAAGAATTGGGTGATATGGCCCGTAACATTGAATATGCAGCCAAAGAAAATCCCGGCACTGATATCAGCGAAATGGTTTATCAGTTCGTAGACACTTATGAACATTTGCTTGCCAAAATAGAACAGCTATTATAATAAATACCAAATGCACTTCCTGCTGCCACACCGGGCAATCTGCAGAAAGTGCATTTTTATTTCTCTTTATTGGTAATTCTCCAGGTTTGTACACTCTGTCATATTATGTACGATTTCCTTTACAACGATAGGCAGGAAGGGTTTTGTGATATAATCATCACATCCGTATTCAGCAAACTCTGCCGAAATATCCAGAGTCTTATCTCCTGTCATCAGAACCACCGGTGTCTGGTACTTCTCGCGAATCCTCTTCAGAGTCTCCAATCCATCCATTCCCGGCATTCTCACATCCAGCAAAATCAAATCATATTCCTTCTTTTCCAACATCTTCAGCGCTTCCATACCACTGGTTGCCGTCACCACTTCATACAACGGCTCGTCTTTCATGATATGACCTATGATTTTACTATTCATGGGCTCATCATCCACACTGAGAATGTACCTCTTCATAACATCATACTGCTTCAGGGTATAATCCTTGTCCTCGTCAATCATGTTAAGCATAATGCGAGCCACCTCAGGATCAAACTGGCTACCGATACCGTTTTGAATCTCACTGCGTACCACATCCTGAGGCAATACTTTACGGTAACTTCTGTTACTAGTCATAGCATCATAAGAATCCGCAACCCCTAGAATACGGGCCACCTCAGGAATATTACTTCCAAACAGTCCGTTGGGGTATCCTGTTCCGTCATACCTCTCATGGTGATACTTTGCTGCCACAGCAATAAAATCATTATCCGATATTCCACGCAGAATATGATATCCGGCTACCGGATGAAGTTTAATGGTATTGTACTCTTCATCCGTTAGTTTACCCGGCTTGTTAATGATTTCTGCAGGGATTCTGATTTTACCCACATCATGCAAAAGACCGGCACGGAAAATATCATCCTGTTCTTCCTTACTCTTACCCATTCTTTCTGCAATCATACGTGCGTACTTTGCTACACGCTTGGAATGACCGCTTGTATATCTGTCCTTAGCATCCACCGCTTCCGTAAGGGCCGCAATGGTCTGCATATACAGCTTTTTCATTTTAGCCTGCTGAATACGCAGTTCCTCAGTCTTTACGGCCACTTCCTCTTCCATAAGGTCGTTATATTCTTCTATGGTATTATAATACTGCTTTTCAAGAGTACGGTCCGAAAATTCCAGCAGATATCCCACGTCTTTCTTTCTGCCGTAGGTTAACGCTCTGACATCCAGCTGATAATATTTATCATCTACACATACATATTTGTTCTCAGGCTCTTCCCCGTCCCAATCCCACAGATACTGAATAACCTCCTTATACAGGTAACTGTTGGATGCCGGAACCTGCTTATCTATGGTCCAGTTTTCTATTTCCGGGAAAAGCTTTCTGGCATAATCATTGGCATTGGCAAATCTGAGTTTACGGTCAAATGCAATATACCCGTAATCCTGCATCCTTTCGATGGAACTGGATATATTGCTGGTCATGTCATAAATAGTCACTCGTTCGTAATACTCAGTCATAAACATGATTCCCACCAGATAACCCACGGACAAAAGACTGAATTCACAGTGTATTACCAACTCAATCAGGTACAGTAAAATAATACTTACCGCGGTAATACAAATAGTCAGTACCAGCCGGAAGGAAACCTGCTTTCTTTTTTGGATAATCTTGTACAGATACCACAGAACTACAATGATGTAGACTATCATCATTATCGGATAGCATATATGCAGGGGACCGTAAGTTTTTACCAGATAACTGTATCCATCCGCTTGAACCAGTTCCACGTGCCGGTAATAGATATCCGAATAACCGATACTGAACACAAGAATCAATAAGAAAGTGGAGATGGCCAAAAGACCGGCCCTGAACCATTTCGACATTTTTATATTGGAAAGCTCCGTCAATAAGATAACCGTCAAAAAGGGAGCATAACATCCACCTACATAAAGCAATTTGTTTGCCAGGATAGCCATATCCACACCGGTTGCCTTCGCTAATAAATATCGTCCAAGACAATTTATGGTTACCAGGATACAAAAAAGCATACACAGAGAGTCCACTCTTTTATTTCGGGTCATAAAAAACACCGTCATCGTCAATGCCATAATAAAAACAATCAGATAAAACCACGATACCATATAGTGCCTCCATTCTTCACGTCATCATCCGATTACTTCCGTGAAACCAGTTCTTGAAAACGTGAACATACTCTATCGTACATTTCATATAAGTGCTGTTGCATGTCCGGAATTTCTGCAGGAATGGATTCCCTTGTAAGCTTTTCCATCTCATAGGCTAAGTCGCCAATTTCCTTAGCTCCTACAGAATACGCACTTCCTTTAAAAGCATGAATCCGAATACAGTAATTTTTATAATCCTGAGATTCCATGCACTGTTCTAACTCTTGTTTTATCGGCATTTCCGTAAAATCCTTCAGAAGCTCCATGTAGAAGTTCTCATCCCCGCTACTGGTAGCCAAACCTGTCTTAATATCCAGTTCCGGCAATTTCTTAATCAGTGCGGTAATCCCCGATTCCATAGGCTGATTTTCCTTTTCTACCTGTTTTTCCAACAAATCTTCAGGTAATAATTTCAATATTACCGCATCCAGATGACCGGGCAAGATAGGCTTGGATAATACATCATCAAATCCTTCCTGCAAATATTTAGCCCTATCATCCACCAGGGCATTGGCCGTAAACATTACAATCGGCACTCCTTCACAAAGCCTTTCCTCTTTAATAATACGGAAGGTCTCTATACCATCCATCTCCGGCATCATATGATCCAAAAATACCATGTGGAAGGAATTCTTCTTAAGCATTTCAAGGCATGCTTTACCGCTGTCAGCTTCATATACCTGTATCTCGGTCTGACGCAGCAACTTGCTAAATACCTTTAGATTCATCCGGTTATCATCCACTACCAGTACTTTGGCAAGCGGCGCTGTATAAAGAATTCGCTCTTCTTTTTTATCCTGAGCCTGACGTAATCTCTCTTTAAAATTACCCAGCGGCGCCTTTTCGGCAATCTCTTGTTCCAAATCAAAAGAGAATACACTGCCCACACCGTATTCACTTTCTATCTGCAACTCGCTACCCATAAGCTTCAGGAATTGTCTGGATATGCTCATACCCAGCCCGGTTCCTTCCACGTTCTTATTCTTGGTAGAATCAAATCGCATAAAGTCTTCGTATATTTTGCTCAGGTTCTCTTTGCGGATACCGATTCCCGTATCTTTAACTGCAAAATGCAAGGTAGCCCTGTCCTCTGCCACTGTAGCATCTACCTTAAACGTAACTGAACCGTGTTCCGTATATTTCACTGCATTGGTCAGTATATTCAGAAGCACCTGTTTAATACGCTTTTCATCTCCGATATAGGCTCCCGGAATATTCCCGTTTACATCAAATATAAGTTCAAGATTCTTCTCCTTTGCCCTTATCTGAATCATATTATATAAATCGTTGAGCAGACTTGCCAGACCGTATTTTTCTTCCACGATTTCCACCACACCCGATTCTACCTTGGCAGAGTCTAAAATCTCATTAATCAGATTCAGAAGAAGCTCGGAGGAATCCTTTACATCCTGTGCGTATTCAAGTATGGGTTCCTGATTACTTTCGCGTATAATCATCTCATTCATACCCAATATAGCATTAATGGGCGTACGTATTTCATGGGACATCTTTGCAAGGAAACGGCTTTTAGCCCGGTTAGCATTCTCAGCCTCTATTTTGGCCTTTTCCAAATCCGCCGTAAGGCGTGCCTTCTCCACACTGCCGCTTACAATCACAAAGATACTTCTGCACACAAACATAAAGGTAATGTAAATCATACATCTGGGAAGCACAAAAAACAGCATCAGATTTAGCTTAGGATTAGGATTCACTGTCGTCAAAGTAAACTGTCCATCCTGCATATAACTCTGTAGTGTAGTTGAGGTCAAAAGTGCCATATTAGCATCACAAAGGCCGAAATAGTATCCCCCATACACAATAATAATTGTACTTGTCACAGTAAGTACGCACACGTAATACATCATCTTTTTTGACGAATACAATGTAGCATATAAAAAGGGCAACATGGTTAACAACAGTGCATGGTAAGTAATCGATACACCGATGACGGTGTAAACAAGTACCTCACAGAATAATATAAAGTACTTTACCTTCGGGTCAGAACGGGATACCTTATGCGTCATAAAAACCGTTAGCAGATAAATACATAAAGAGGGGATAAAACTTTGATACATTAGTCTTTCATCCACGATAAATATACCCAACAGGTTTAAAATAAATACAATGGCATAAAGCAGCATCGTCACTGAAAAGCTCTTCAATACGTAAGTATTAGCTATAAATTCCTGGTCCTCAATATAGATAGATATGTCGTCTTTATTCTTTTGTGCCTGAACCATAATTTTCTCCTTTGTCCCATACCGTATATACATCTATTTTATCATATAATCGTTTAAGTATCTACACAAAAAAACCTATTTTTGCAAATTTTCTGAAAAAAAGAATGTATGGTAACCGTTTTATTTACCATACATTCAGAGCACCCTCTATTTAGTATCTTCACACAGTTCCTCCAACGGACATACGGTATACCCCATATTCTCCCATTTGGTCAGCAATTCATCCAGTATTTCTGCGTTTGTAGAGGATGTGTTGTGCAACAGTACAATGGCCCCGGGATGAATTCGGTCACACAACTTATCAATGGACTTACCAGGGTCCGGCTGTTTATCCTGCTCCCAGTCAACATACGCCAGTGACCAGAAAATAGTACTGTAACCGGCCTCCTTAGCCATTGCCAGGTTATTTAACGTATATCTCCCCTGGGGAGGCCTGTAATACTTTACCATATCCTGACCTGTCAATTCTTTATATGCAGCATTTACCTCTTCCAGTTCTTTATTAAAGGACTCCTGTGTACAGATTGCGCTCATATCAGGGTGATGATAAGTGTGATTACCTACTGTATGCCCTTCTTCAACCATTCTCTTTACTAACTCCGGTGCTGACTCCAGATAGTGGCCCACCACAAAAAATGTAGCTTGTGTGTTGTGTTTTTTCAATGCATCCAGAATCTCCGGCGTATTACCGTTTTCAAATCCGCAATCAAAAGTCAGATATATCTTTTTCTCTTCCGCACTTCCCATGCAATACGCATTGTATTTCTTTAGTACTTCCTGTGAAAGCTCCGTTCCCGGTCTTTCTCCTGACTCTTTAAAACTAATCCCCCAATTCCGGACAGCTTCCCGGTTTTCGCCGGTAATATCCACACTGCTGCTCATAACTGCTTTTCCGCCATCTATATTTCCTACACAAATCCCTAGTGCCAGACATATGAGGCACGCCAGCAGTTGCCCCAAAAACGGCCATATTTCCCTTATTCCGTCTTTCACACCATCCACTCCATCTTCTGCTTGTTTTTCTAAGTATATGCAGGCAAAAACAGCATCATGCAGGGTACTCTCATTAAATACCTGCCAATACCTCAAAAACCCGTTGTAGATTTAATCTACCGTATCCCCAAAGCTCATTTGGATATGACATATCTCCCTCTCTTACTGCGCCACGTATCAAATATTGCTTTATCTCTCTTGTCTCCACCACCTCATTATTTCCATCTACCACAGCCCATTGTAAAAACTGTGCTACCGCTCCTGTCGTCATTGCAGCAGCAAGACTGCTCCCGGTTTCTTTACCGCGTAATGTAGATATATTTACTCCCGGTGCAGCAAGATCCGGTTTAATCCCCCCCAGACGCATAAATCCGCGCCCGGAATTAATATAGAAACTGTTATTCTCCCCGTTATATGCAGAAACAGTGATTACTTCCTCTGTCATACCGGGTTCTGTAATGGTGACATCCGGTGACGGTGTTATAAATGTGACCTGTGCGCTTAGGAATGTACTTACCGGAAGCCACATGTCGAACCTTCCATTATATATATTTCCTCTGGCAGATATACGGAATGTCCAGATACCGGCAGTGGGAGCTATCATCCGGAACAACATAAGTTGCTCACCGGTGGCCGTTTCTACAGGTTCACTGTCTATGGTAAGCACCGTACTGTCATATACAAAGCGATAAGTGATACTTTGCTGTAATCCCAATGGTACTGCCGGTATTTCTTCGCCCCCCGGTGAACGGATTACCACGCTGTATAAATCGGGCGAGGCTCCCCAAAATTCCAGAAACAGTCCCTGGACCCCTTCTGCCACACGTATTTCCGCCTCCGCTCCTAATACCTGTTCGCCATTTTCTCCTCTATATTCTCCAGTCTCCCGTAAAATACCGCGATAATGATGTCCTGTATTTCCTTCATTTCCTCCACACACAATCATAGCACGGCTCCGTTTGCGTGCCAGTTCATTTATATAAGAGGACAAGACTGAGCTTCCGTTATGGTCGCCCTGATTTGTCCCAACCCCTAGACAATATACCATCGGACGTCGGAAAGGCACTACGTAATTATCAGCAAATGCCATGGCTGCCATGATGTCATTCTCCTGATACGCAAGCGCACCTTCCGGCAAAAGATAAAAATCACGCAGATATTTTTTTGCTTCTTTTAATTTGACTACCACCAGTTCTGCCTCCGGTGCCGAACCTATGTATTGTTCCCGGATATATCCGCATGCCACCGCTGCCATTCGGGTTCCGTGCCCCGACATATCTCTGCTGGGTACAATCGAATATGGATTTTCATCCTGTAATGCCCTATTAATATCCTGCCTTGAATACAAACTTCCATATGGGAAGTTATCCGGACTTTGTCCACTTTGCACAGTCTGATCCCATAGTGCAAGTATTCTGCTGTTACCGTTTTCATCTATGAAAGCCGGGTTTCTATAATCAATACCCGAGTCAATAATACATATCAACACTCCACGTCCCGTCAGATTAAGCGGTGGCCTTTGTACCGCTGTAATCCCCGAAATAAACCAATCATAGGAATCAAATACCATGCCGCCTCCCGGTATATCTCCAAGCGCATTACCCGGCACTTCATCCGGCAATACATTTTGAAGACTATCCTGCATAGGAGCATACAGTTTAGGTATCCTTTGATACTCAAAAAAATTTTCTTCTAAATTTTGTATCCCCTGCATGTTAATATAGATAAGACTGTATTTTTCTTCCAAATTAATTGAACATAAATCATACATACTGTTATTCTGTATATTTGTATTAAAAGCAAAATCCGTAATTACATCATAATAATTCTCAGACAATATTTTTTCTTTACAATCCATTCATTGCTGCCTTTGGTTTTTATATATCTTATGTAGAATACAGATACCAAATGCATGGCCACATTCTTGACACCGGGAGTTTTCGCACATACAAACCCCCTCTTATCAGAAATTTATCCTGATAAAAGGGGGTGCAAATTCCATATGATATAAAATTAATTATCTGTCCCAGTCTGCTTCAATATCGTCAAAGTTAAAAGCACTTCCTGCAAACTCGTCCTCTTCACTTAGCTTAAACTGACCAACCAGATTTTTTAGACTTTCAGCCTGTGCATACAATTCTTCACTGGTTGCTGATGTTTCCTCAGCAGCTGCAGAGTTGTTTTCAATAACGCCTACAATCTGCTCAATACCAGTCTCTATCTGAGCAATAGACTCAGCCTGCGACAAAGCTTTTGCATTAACTTCCTGCATGGAACCTGCAATTACATTGATGCCTTCCACTACTTTGCTAAGTGCTTCACTGGTAGTATTGGTGATTTGATTACCTTTAGAAATTTCATCCAGGGACTTCTGAATCATTTCACGGGTATTAACAGCTGATTGTGCACTATCTGCTGCAAGCTTACCAATCTGATCTGCTACTACTGCGAAACCACGTCCCGCTTCACCGGCTCTTGCAGCTTCGATAGATGCATTCAGCGATACGAGATTCGTCTGGTCTGCAATGTCTTCAATCTCACCGATAATCTTTTCGATTTCCGTAGATGTCACACTGATTCTTTCCATTGCTTCCAAAAGTGCAGCCATATTCTGCTGTCCCATTTCTGCTTCATTCTTATATGAAATAGCCTGTTCGAAGGATGCTTTAGTATTCTCTGCAGTCTCCTTTGCACTGTCTGCCAGGTTATTAATCATTGCTGTAAGTTCCTGAACAGCTCCTGCCTGCTCAGTAGCGCCTTCAGCAAGCGACTGTGCACTTTCTGCCATCTGACTACTACCAAGTGCAACCTGTGCTGCATTCTCGTCAATATCTGTCAAAGTGCTGCGAAGCTGTGCTGTAAGTTTTCTGACGGATACAATCAGAGATTTGAAATCACCTATATATACTGCTTCATTCTCCGTATCAGTAGTGAAGTCTCCTCCTGAAACTCTTTCCAATAAGACATCCACATCCTTGATTACATTTCGGAGGAATATAAAAATCTCCCTCATACTGTCTGCTAATCTGCCCAACTCATCATCACCTGAATAATCAATGGTTATATTCAGATTACCCTCTGACAGTCTCTGAGCCGCCTCTTCAATTTCATTTACCGGCTCTGTAATACTTCTGGAAATTCTGTTAGCAATTGATAATGCCACAAGGGACGAAATAATAACAACAACAATAACTGCACCAAACGCCAGTATCACCAGAACCTCCGCCACCTCGATACTATTCAATGCGGCTGCTTCCTCTTCTTGTGCTACTCTGGCCAAATCTTCACCTATGGAAGTAGTAAGGGGATGCACTTTATCTTTCAGGGTAGTATAGATTTTGGAACCAAGGCCGAACGAAGCGTTCATTTCCATTTCAGGATACAATTCCAATATCTGTTGTCTCTTAACTTCTATAGCATCAAAAACGGAATCATCACCGGTATAATGCACTCTTAACTGATCAAGCACTACTTTTATGTTTTCTATGGAGGCTTTGGATGCGGCCACCTGCTCAATTACATATTTTGCATCACTGTCCAAAGATGCATTTAACATCGCTTCCTCGGCAGAAACAAGCTCATATCTGGCCTCCCAGCACTCCGTAGTTACAATATAATTCTCTTCATAAAAATGCCTCATCTGAGCACCGATGTATACCAGCATAACCAATGCAACTATACTTCCGATTAAGGACAGTGCAATGGTAAATATGTAAGAAGAACGCAACTTACCTGCAATGGATGTAGTATCTTTACCATTCCCATCTTTGGAAATAAACAAATTTTTAAAGTTCGATAACAAACCATTCGATGCTTTCGCTCTCTTAGCGACTTCCCTTCCGTTTACCTTGGTCTTAAATTTCTTTACTCTTTTGCCCATAAACTATGCCCCATACCTTTCCGAATTGTCATCTGCAGCATCCGGCAAACAACACTCCAAGTATATTCAATATATAAGCATTTTATCACATTTCTCAAAAGAACACTATTCATTTTTTGCATAATTCACTTGAAACAAGTGATTTTTTGCTCTATTTGAGACACTTTAAACAAAAAATTTATCTAATGTTTTGGACAATATAAAAGTGGGATGGTACCCGGAAATGCCATCCCACTTAAATTATTAGTTATGCTATTATAAGAAACAAAATTTATTTGTTAGCTTCGTCAAGCAGTGCCTGCCATGCATCTCTGATTTCTTCTGCCTTCTGTGCAGGAGTCTTGTCTGCGCTGATACCCCAAATGAAGTCATTGGAGAGATCAATACCAGGAACAAGTGCATGATAGGTTACGCGAGAGTTGTTAACCAGAGTTACTAAGGACTGATCAACAGACTCGATATCGCGGAAGGACTGATAGTAGTTGTTCTTCCATGCTGCGAAATCTTCGAATCCAGGAATGGGCTCGGTGTACAGGTTGTAAGCAAATGCTAAGTTCCAAGCCTTCTGCTCATCGTAGCAAGCAGGAATTACATAAAGGTTATCAGATGCTACGTGGTTGTATTCAGTTGCCTTAGGTCCCTTAGGGAAAGGAACGAAACCGAAGTCGTCTTCCATTTCCTTATATTCCTGACCAGCCATGTAGGTTTCACCATCTGCAAATGCAGCCTGACCGTTCTTGAATGCGGTCATGAAGTAATCCCAGTTAGAGCCTTCAGGATAGGTCTCAAGGTAAGTATTGTAGATATCAACTGCCCAGTTGATAGCTTCCATGGTAGCTTCGGTTTCCAGTTCGTTAACGAACTTGCCGTCTACCTTGTTAATGAAGTTAGCGCCGTTAGAGTAAACAGCTGCTACATAGAACCAAGAAGTCATGGTAGCTAAACCATATACATCGGTAACACCATCTGCGTTAACGTCACGCTGAACGGTCTTACAAACTTCTTCGAACTTATCCCATGTCCACTCACCGGACTCTGCCCACTTATAAACGTCAGCGGGATCGATACCAGCTTCCTGAAGCAGTCTCTTGTTGAAGTACATACCTCCACGAGGTTCTGCATCAATACCACGCATACCATAGATGCTGCCGCCGTCTGCATAGTACTCATGAACACCGTTGCTCCACTTCTCTTCGGAGAAGTCAAGGCAATCTAAAGTAGCCAGGTCATACATTAATCCGCTGTGCATAGCTTCAACTACAGCAGGGTCAGTTCTCAGAGTGAAGATGTAGTTCTCATCGCCACCGGTCTGTGCGTAGTTGTTGAAGTCTGCGGGAACATCTGCCCATCCGGAGATAGCCTGCTCTTTAATAGTAAAGTTGTAGGTCTCCTGGATCCAGTCACGATATTCCTTCTGTGCCTGCTCGAAAGCAGTTTCAGGCTCTTTGGGTTCGCCAGAGAACCAGTCACGGATAATGATTTCCATGCCGCCTAAATCATAAACGTTACCATCAGCATCTTTGTAGATAGGGTAAGGGCTAACTTCGCCGGTCTCAGTAGAAGCAGCATCTGTGCTTACTGCGGGCTCTTTGCTGTCCTTATCTGCGTCGCTACCACCGGTAGATGCAGCATCATCACCACAGCCTGCCAGACCTACGGTCATAACAGTTGCAAGCGCTGCAGCAATTAATCTCTTAACACTTTTCATTTTCATTTTGAAATGTCCTCCTTTTTTATATACTTTTCCTTACAGAGCCTGTACTTTACTTTCCGGGTAATACAGGCTCCTTACGTAAGGAAACATATACCGTATTTAATTACATCTTGATACCGGAACTGCTCAGGGACTCTACGAATCCCTTCTGCGCAAACAAATACAATACTAACAGGGGAACTACCACCATCAATGTACCTGTTGCAACAATACAGTTGGTATAACCTACAGATGCACCTGCTGCGTTTCGCAGGTCGATCTGAATATACTGCATCAGTCTGTCACCCAATCTGGAAAGCTCTACTGATAACAGAGAGGTATTACCCAGGAAGGTCTTGGAATAGAAGCTATCCGTCCACTGCCATACAAAACTGAACAGGAAGCAGGATGTAAGGATGGGCTTCGCATCCGGTAACATAATTCTGATGAAGGTCTTTAATGTACCACAACCATCCACATATGCAGCCTCTTCCAATTCCTTGGGAATATTACGGAAGAACTGACGAATCAGGTATATGTACAAACCGTTTTTCAGACCCATACAGGTCACACTCATAAGATAATAAGGCAATACAGAACCTCTTAAATTGAGTGCTTCACCCGTCAACAATTCTATTATACCAAATATATCAAAAAAACGGAAGTGTAAATATAAGGAAGTTGAAATTGCCTGTGTAGGAATTACAACTGTCAATATAACACACGCGAACCAGAAGTTCTTAAGAGGGAAATTAAATCTTGCAAAACCGTATCCAACCAATGTGGACATACCTACTTGGACAATTGCAATTGTAAGGGAAATAACAAAAGTATTCCTAAATGCAGTTGCATAATTGGTCAAATAAGCGGTGAGCTGATAATTTGCAGTCGTAAAATGTTCCGGTATGGAAATAACCATTGCATTATAGAGATCCTGCTCCTCCATGAAACTAATGGAAATCTTATTTAAGAGGGGTTGAAGAATCATAAAGCACATACCAAAAAGCATAATTGCTCTACATACCTTTACTGCCGCACTCTTACAGCTCTTTTGGAATAAATATCCTTCAGATTTTTTATTTCTTTCCCAGTATGCTTCCCATCTGTTCTTCAAGGGAGCCTTTTTTGCTGTTGTAGCTGCTTTACTCATAGTAATAAACCCCCTTAGAAATAATCAGTGAAACAAGTCCGATGATTGCGATTACGATTGCAAAATAGGACCAGGCCATCGCAGATGAGAATCCGTATTCCAGACTAACCGTCATTACAAAGGTTATTCTGTCCATAACTTCATTATCCGTACGCATACTGAAATCTACAATCGTATAAATCATATTTACAAGGAATAAGGAGGAAATCATAGGGAAGGTAATCTTCCATAAGCTCTCCCATGCTGTACAGCCCTCAATAGCTGCTGCTTCGTACATACTCTCAGAAATAGTCTGCAGACCGGAAAGGAAGATAATAATCTGAATACCGGAAGCAATTGCCACATCGTAGATTCCGTCCACGATATCAAATACTATCTCGAAAGGTTTTACACCTACACCTGCTGTAACCAGAATTTCCTTTACAATATCTGAAATTCCGCTCACACCGGTGGATTCCTGAATGGTATCCTGCAAAGCTGCAAGCAGCGTATTGTCATATTCAACACCAAGGATAACACCGGAAGACAGGATAACGGGAAGGAAGAAAATAGCTCTAACCAACGCACGTCCTTTAAACTTCTGATTTAAAACCAGTGCAACGAAGAAACTGAAAACCATGATAGCCAGTGCATTAATAACCATTCGGCCAAGCTCATCCGTTAACAGCTGGTTAAATTGAACATCACGTAAGAATGTTCTTGCATAATTATCTAATCCGATAAAATGGTTGATTGGACCATTCGGAGTTACCTCCACATCACAAAAGCTCATGTACAATGAATGGACAAATGGCTTAACCATAAATCCCAAGAAACCTATGATGAAAGGTAAAATAAATATATAACCGGCAATTGCCTTTCTTTTCTGAAGGCCCGCTAATTTATTTTTTTGCTTTTTCATCTTTATACCCTTTCTTTACTCTGACGGCTATTTAATTACCACATAATCTCTTGCAGGAATCTTTACGCCGCCTGCTGAATAATCCTGTTCACGATAGTTAACGTATACCTTTGTTCCGTCCTGATATGTCGTACAGGTAATCTCGGTATCCAGAACTTCGTGATTAACCATTCTCTGATTAAAGGTATGGCCTAAATCATCATTGTACTCTTTGTAAATGTCTAAAATCTTGTCATGCCATAAGGAATAATCTGCTGCGAAATACTGCGTATACAGTGTCTTCTGCAATGCAAAAGCAGTCTCTTCCATTACGGTGAAGGATAAGCCCGCACCAAACTCTGCAGAACGAAGCAATACTTCATTCATGTGCTGTGCCAGGTTCAAAGGTTCATCCGTATAGTTGATATATCCGTGAAGCGCTAACTGATAAAAAGGTATCTCATAGTCGATAATGGTATATCCGGAACCACCCAGATCCATGTTGGTCACCATGTCAACATAAGGAACTGCATAATCATTTCCTGTATTGATCATCATCTTAGCTCCTGCATCATCAGCAGCTTTCAGTTTCTCAATCTGTACTTCCAGAACATTCTGTCTGCTATGATAATTGCCTCTCTTATAGTCGGATGATAAATCCTTACCCAGGTTTTCAAAGGATACACCTGCATTGTAAGAATCTGCAGTCTCCAGCATCGTATCTATACCTTCCATAATCAGGTCATGTCTTAACAGATAATATTCATCCAAATCATCACGCTGACTAAATGTAGTAGTAGAATACTCATACAGCTCAGCCTTTTCTTTACTTGCAAAGCGTGCCGCATCAGTGAATACCATAAATCCGTCAAATATATTGCTGTCCTTTGCATAGTCTGTCATACCGTTCAGATATACATCAATGCCCTTTTCAGCGGAACTGTCAATCAGACTTTGTAAGGATTTCTTATTTCCCAGCGCAGACACAGGTTTTACTTTATTGAGTACCTGCTGTTTAACACCACCGTTCATCCAACCGGTTAACTTAACAGACATATTATCAATTCCGTCTGCATTTAACTCATGAACGATGTTCTCTGCTCCGCTAAAAGTAGTGAGCTTATGAGGTCTGGAAACAGGAACACCCAGAATCTGTCTTACCTTATCAACTGCACCAAGGATTTCAACAACTACGGGAGTACTATTATCATCATTTATGGTCAGATAATCACCGTATTTATTTACCAGATACTTATTATAGTCGTTAGCCATATCCACATAGCTGTCAGAATTGATAAATCTGTATCTGTGCTTAATGCTGCCTTCCAAAGGATTTTCATTGTAAACGAACATGTTACCATTATAGATGGTACCTACATCGTACTGTTCACGTGTAACGATATTGTACTGTGCGTTTACGTTATTAAAGCTGTTAATCTTTCCACTGATATTGGCCTGTACCGCACCGTAGGGAGCTCCCTCTTCCATAATACAGATATAGCTGTTTCCGTCACGTGCTATACCGAATACATTATAGTGTGCTCTGGTCTCATGTACAACCGCTTTTCTTGCTGTTGCATAGTCCCAACCATATACATTTGCGTAGTAGCTGTTCTGTGCCACCTTACCATTATTGAAGTTAATGACAGCACCGCCGCCTTCGGGTACTACCATATAACCTTCATCAGCAGTACCGCCTGCACCAAAGAAAGGAAGTACGCTCAGGTACAAAATAGGATAATCCTTTTTGTATTCCATGGTTTCCATGGGAATCTCAACGATTAAATCTTCACCGTCAAAGCGATAAATCATATCCAGGTTGAAAACAGGCTTGTCGGATACCTTTTCCTTCAGATTTAATTCCTTATGTGCCAGATACTCTTCATAAGTATAACCTGCATCGCCGAATAACTGTTCAAACTTGGTTCTCATGTTATCCTTGGTACCGTCACGGAGAACAAATATCGGCTCCTGTTCGATGATAGGATAGAACTGTAATAATTCTTCCTTATTGTCATTTTTACCAAGTTTATTAAGATCGAACTTCTGGTAATACATTTCTATCAGAACGGTATCACTCTTGTTCATCTTAGCCATCCATTCTTCCATTTCCGCTACGGTAATAACGGGAGGAATCACATATTCCTTATCGGTATCACCGATAGAGTAGTGAATGGTAATAGCATCATCTGTTGCTTCGATATCATAAATCCGATTTACCATACTGTAAGTATAGTTATTATAAATGGTATCAACACCATTGATGGTACTGTATGTAAGTACCAGTGTGGATCTTAAGTTACCACGTTCAACAGTCTGTGCAATCACATCGTTTTCTGCACCTTCGGGATTGGAATCCCATCTCATGCCGGAACGGGTATCTTCCACATAGAACTGGGTAGTGGTAGGATCCATAACAAATTTAATCTTACCGCTTTTACTTTTCAGTTCAATAGGATCATCGGAGCCTTCATATCCGTTTACCTGAATTACCTCTTCAACTTCTTCAGGCACTTCGTATAACATTACGACCAAAACACCTGCGAGAATAATTAAACAGAGAATGATGGGTCCTATGAGGCTTTTCAGCTTGGCTGCAAAAGCCGCGCCTAAACCGTTTTTCTTTGCTTTATTGTTTTTCTTCATAGTCGCTCAAACCCTCCATCCTATTGCATTCGGAAGATGATCTCTCTACCCATGGAGATAAAGTAAGAGACACCCTGGCTAATCATACTAAAGAACAGTAACAGAATAAACACTTCAACCAGCATTGCAAAAATGGTAGCAACACAGAAGAACAATGTTTTACCCAATTTATATTCATGTATCTGCATCATTGCAAATATAATCAGGAACACTGCCCATACAAGGGAAAATGCACTGAGTATGCTATGGAACTCTGCCTCATCCACAGTTACACCGTTACTGAAAATAATCAGCGGGAACTGAATCAAAGGATAAGGAATCATACAGTAGCATGTTGCCATATAAATCTGTTTCAGTCTGGCCTTACCTTCGAACAATGTGGTAAGCGCCCAGTTACCTACGCACCAGAGTGCAAGGGGGAACAGAATACTGGCAATGTACAGGAAGATATTGATATCTTCCCAGTATACCTTGTTGAAAATAAAGCTTGTATATTGAAGCTTCATAATTCTGGCAAGTACTGTTAAAAACAAGATTGTATTAGCAGCTGCCAGCGTACCTCTTTTTTCATGTGTGAGGTCCCAATACCCATCCAGGGGATGTGTGGTACAATACAAGGCAAACTTTAATGATTTAAAATACTTTGTATATGTTTCTTTCTTTGTTAATGAACTAAACATGTCTGCCTCCTATCACCTTCTAAAATATTCGTCAGTATCGATTTCATGCTTAATGGCTTTTATCTTGCCGATAGCTGTGGGAACACCGAATATAACCACAAGTGCAATAATTACCCAGAGAATATTCTCTTCCACCACATCTTTTCGGTACTGCTTGAAGGCTTTGGAGTAATTTTCTTCATCATACTTTAATTCAAAGTACTCAAGAGACTCGCCAAATCTTTCCTGACGCATCAGCGCTCTACCTACACCGATGTAAGCAAGGTCGTAGTTACCGTTATAAGCGATAACTTCCTGCCAGGTATCACCGGACTTGGTATACTCACCTGCCTGGAACTGCTCAACCGCATCGAATATCTTCTGACCGAACTCTGTGGGTCTGAATACGGTAATACTACAATCCAGTGAATCTAATACTAACAGATCGTGCCCCATATGTTCAATCGCTGCAGGTTGTCTGAAATATCCATCCTGATTACCGGCTCCGCCGAATGCGTAAACCAGATTACCCTGGTCATCATACGCAAATATACGTCCGCGGTTCTTATCCAGAAGATAATAAATATCATTATCCATCGCAGTTACGTCAATAATCTGGGAAGGTCCGGTATATCCACCGCCTTCGTCCCAATGGATATCACCAATTACGAACCAGTTACCGTTACGTACCAGGATATCGGAACCCATCAGATTCAGTCTCTTAACCGCATCTGCATCTCCGGCATCCAATTCAGCAGGAGAAGCCTTACTGGTACATACATAAATGAATCCTTCATGATCCATGAAAATATTTTCGTACTCTGTAGGAACAAATGCTTCCATCTGAGCTCTCTGCTCTTTGGTGGACAACTTCTTCCACAACCAATCCTTAAAGGAATAGGTTACTTCTGCCGCACCGATGAATCCTGAGAATTCACCATCCTCTTCAAACTTGATAACACCCTTGTTTACGTTTGTAGCGATACAATATACACGGTCAGCAGTATCAATACAAAGCTTATCGGGCAGGAAGCTCAGGTCCTGAGGAAAGTTAGGGTCATCAGGCTTAGTGAACTCCATAATAAATCTCAAGTCTTTATCAAGCTTTACAATACGGTTGTTATTCTTATCAGCGATAAAAATATTACCCGCTTCGGAAACTGCGATATCGGTAGGAGTATTAAATGTGTTAATCTCTACATCACCGTAGAAACTGTCGAACTCTCTTACCAAAGAGAAAATACCCTGGTCATCGCGTTCCAGCTCAATAATTCTGTGATTATTGGTATCACAGATATACACGTGATTGTCACGTACATAAAGCGCACTGGGATTCACCAGCTTGGAATCCAGACCCATGTCAACACCGGTCAACACCTGGGCTACAGTGTATGCATCGGGTGAGTACTGTACGTCTCCCCAATAGTCAAAGTTATAAGTATAACCTTTTTCAGCATTTACTACCATGGATGAACTTAAGCCTATGATAATACATGCCAAGAATACAGAAAGTCTTTTCATTGTTTTTCTCATATCTTACCTCATCCTATCATTAATCTTTTAATCCGGAGCTTGCCATTGTTTCAAGAATCTGGCTCTCGGACATAATAAATATTGTAATGGGCACTACCATGATAACGATACTTACCGCCTGAACCTGACCGGTTCTTGCGATACCGCCGCCACCTACCTGCTGCAGTGCATATACCAATGTCTTCTTCTCTTCGGAGTAGATAAACATATTTGCAGGGTTGTTCCACAAGCTCTGTACGGAGTAAATAATCATGGTCAACCATGCAGGCTTAACGTTAGGCATTACGATGTCAATAAATACTCTCCACTCTCTCGCACCGTCAATCTTTGCCGCTTCAATCAGTGACATGGGCAAACCTTCCATAAACTGCTTCATCAGGAAGAAGCCCATGGGGAATGCAAATGCGGGGATAACCAGTGACCAGTATGTATCAATCCAGCCGAATGCATTCAGAATCAGATAGTTAGGAATCTGAGTAATGTATCCGGAAAACATCAGGGATACGGTAACTACTTTAAAGAATGTCTTTCCGCCGGGGAAATCATACTTTGCAAGTACGAATGCACCCATGGAAGCAACAATCAAATGTCCTGCCGTACCGGCAAATGTCAACCATACGGTATTAAATATATATCTGGAGAATGTAACCCAGGACTTACCCATGGTTACAAACAAATCTGCGAAATTGTCCAAAGTAGGGTTCTGCGCCAGAATCTTAGGCGGGAACAGGAACAATTCGTCCAGTGGCTTCAGGGCACTGCTGACCGAGAACACCAAGGGGAAAACCATTAAAAACGCCATACCCAGCAGGAAAAGATACAGAAAGAAGTCTCCAACTAAGGAACGATTGGGTTTTCTCTTTTTTAAAATTTTCGCTTTCGGCTTGTAAGCCTTTTCTACTTTCATCTTTTTGCTCATATCAGGTTCCTACTCTTCTCAATAAACTTTGAATTCCCTTGTTACATAAAATCATAACTACAAACAGTACTGTTGCAATTGCTGATGCATAACCCATTTCGAATCGGGTGAAACCGTAGTCGAAAAGGTGTGTAACAACTGTACGCGCCTCATAATCGGTACTGGGGTAGCCACACAGCTGCATGGTAACATCACAAACACCGAAGGACTGGGTAATGGTCATAACCGCACCGAACAGAAGCATGGGCTTCATATTAGGCAGTGTAATGAACCATAGTTCCTGCCAACGGTTCTTAATTCCGTCCATGTAACCTGCTTCAAACTGTGCACGGTCAACACCCTGCAGACCTGCAACAAAAGCAAGGAAGCCGGAACCCAAACTCATCCAGAGAATAACCACCATACAAATAGGAAGCATATATCTGGGATCCTGGAACCAAAGAATAGGTGTGTCAATAATGCCCATCTCCATGAGCAGTGCATTCATATTACCGTATGCATCACCTCTAAAGAGAATGGAGAATACTACCAGACACGCTGCACCTGCAATGGAAGGAGCATAGAATACCACGATTGCAATGGTTCTGATCCAACGGGGTAATTCGTTGATCAGCCAGGCAAACAGGAAGGACATCAAATATCCCAAAGGACCTGTTATAACTGCAATCATAAAGGTGTTTTTAACACCTTTCAGGAAGATATCATCATCCAGAATCAAGCTGGTGTAATTGTCCAAACCAATAAATCTGGGCATTTCCAAAATATTGTAATAAGTAAAACTGAAGAAAATAGATGTAACCAGCGGTACAATATAGAATACCGCAAATACTAATGCATACGGTGCCAGGAACGCATAACACATTTTACTCTTCTTGGCTTTCTTCACGCCAACCTGGAAGTTGTGCTTGCGCAAGGCAAAATACTTCTTAATATACTCTTTCATGCCTGCCTCCTATTCAGTGGGTAAACCGAACTCGCGTCGTTTCTTCGTAAGCTCTTCGTTAATTACGATACCATAGTCCAGAATGGTCTCTCTGGGATCTTCATGATTAATCATAATCATACGGCAAGCATTGGAGATATGACGTCCGGTGTAATAACCGCCGGGAACTTCACGGATACCTACGTTCCAATCCCACTGTTCATCCAGAACTTCAATCTCTTCCGGACTCCATGCCAGTTCTTTCATTGCTGCTCTGTTAGCAGTTGCATATCGAGCAGAAGAACCGAGCAATGCTTCGATTTCACGACCGAAACGAACCTGTGTATCCTTAGACACCCACCACTTCATGAATTCCCATGAATTATCTCTGATGTTCTGGTCATCGGTCTTTATCATCATACATGCGGAACCGGATGTAAAGTTGGATCTGTCAATGTAGGTTCTGCCGTTTTCATCCACTCTCTCGGTACCGGGGATTACGGTAAAGTCCCAAAGACCTCTGATTTCGGGAGCGGAAACAACCAATGTATTGTATAAAGTATAACTCTGGATACCGATAGGCATTTCACCTGAACGGAATCGGCTGGGGAAGTCATAAATAATAGGAATGCCGTAGTCGGTAAACCACTTGGTGTAATCGGCAAATGCCTCTACACCTGCTTCCGTATCAATTACGGTTCTGGTACCCTTTTCATTATATAAATCACCGCCGTACTGGAACAGCAACGTGAAATACATGGTAAGGTCAGGGTTGTTAGTGGTTACTACAGTAGCACCGGGTGCAGAAGCACTGCTACCGCCGGCTGTAGGAATAGCAACCGTCATGTTGTTACCCTGAATGGTAGGAAGCATTTCAATCAAATCCTGCCATGTCTGAGGAACTTCAAGTCCCAGTTCCTCTAAAATATCTGTACGATAGAACATTACGTTGAACTGCTGACTCTCAGGCAATCCGTATAATGCACCGTCCAGACCAATCTGTTCGTATGAACTGCGTGAGAAATCTGTCAGTACCTCGTCAATGTCATCGAACTGTGTCAAATCTTCAACTGCATTACGAAGGGCGTAGTTTACAGGCTGATCAGCACCTACGGAAAGTGCCACATCCGGACCTCTTCCTGCAAGTACTGCATTCAGCAGTGAACCGGGGTTAACGATTTCCACGTTTACCTTGATTCCTGTCTCGGGAGTAAAGGTGTCGTCAATCATGGTCTTTAAGATGGTACCCTGGTCACGACCGGTGGTTACCCAAACCTTGATCGCATCTTTTCCTTCGGAACCTTCGTATACATCACCTACTGCATCATAGTCTACGATGAAGGATGCAAAGAAGGACTTGATTTCATGGAAGATACTTGCGAAAATACCCGCCTTATCCTTCTTAACTTCTGCGTCTGCACCGGAAACTACCAGGTAGTCAACATCCAGCTTGATTTCCGCCATGTTCAGGATAGCAGTACCAAGTGCAGAAACATTTTCCTTAAAGTTTGCAAACTCTACAGTAATCTTTTCGGGTTTCTCTACAAATCTTTCAAGCTGAACAGCCAGTGTCTGCGCTGTGGCAATCTTATCAGCCTTCTGACCGGTATAAGCAACTACGTCATCTACAATCTTATATAATCTTTTTGCTTCCAGATCCATTGCAGTGATTACTTCAGGGTACTGCTGATGAATCTTGTAATCCCTGTATTTATCAGGAGTAGCACCGGTGTATACCAGCAGCTTACGGTAAATCAGATTCAAACGTGCGGTGGAATTCTCCAATTCTTCAAGAATAGGTCCCATATCGCCCAGTGTAGCTTCCAGACGAATGGTATGATCACCCTTCTTTAAATAGAACTTGTAAGGATCACCGTTTTCATCTGCCAGGGTCTGAAGATTCCAGTCATTGTCATAATCAAAGCTGATTGCTTCTACTTCACTGAAAGGAATCTCGCCGTCGATATATACGCTTCTGCTGGAAACGGAACCACGCTGATAATTCTGACGTCCCTTTACGGAGATGTTGTAATAACCATCCTCAGGAACGCTGAATTCCCACTCAATCCACTGACCGGATGAACGCCATGAATCACCGCCGGTGTAGTTCATCAGGGTCTTCATTACACTGTTGGGCTGTGTGGTAGGTGAAGAACGGTCGTACTTCGCATACAGGGATGCATCGGAACGAACAGTGGATGCCTCACCCTGAATCTGCTGGTAATAGCTTAAGCCTTCGCCTGTAGCCTCTTTACCGCCCACCTTTGCAATATACTCTTCGTATGTATCTCTCTTTTCAACGCCTTTAATATTAATCGCACCGATGACCAACGGTTCATTAACAGCTTTAATGGCAACTTTGTTAGCACCCTTCTCAAAATAGAAGCAGTACGGCTCGGAGATATATCCCATATCGTCTTTCAGATATGTACTCTGCCACTCAAAACGCTCAATCTGGGTAGGACGGATTTCATTGCCCTGGTTATCTTTCTTAACAGGACCGGCATCCACCCAAAGTCTGCTAAACGTCATGTTCTCTGCATCGTCAAAAGGCAGTTCTCCGTTAATATAGAAAGCACGCTCTGCGGCAACACCGCGGGACTCTACAGTCATATACTCCATTTCTACATTATAAAAACCGCTTTCAGGGATATTAACCTCCCATTCAACAAAAGAACCGGATTCTGTATACAGAGCGTCTCTGCCGTAATCAATACTGCGCTCTTCAATTCCGGCTCCGGACTGAAAATCCATCACGGAAATCTCCACATTCTTCTGTGGATACTTCGCATCCGCATGAGCGCTCAGATAAAGAGAATATGTCCCCTTTCTCTCTGCACCCTTTACGTCTTCCGTCAGGTCATAGCCTTCGTATTTAGCGCGATAACTATCAGCGGTGGTCAGTCCGTTGATGGCATAAATTAACACGATAAACAATGCTATGCCGCCTAATAACAACAACTTCTTTGTAGAGTCTTTCATAGTCGCCTCCATGTGTAAACTAAAAAAATCATTGGATTTCATCCGCCAAAAATCACATTTTCCCCAAAAAAGGGCGCAAATATGACCATAGCACACTCCATCTTATATCACATTATATATTACCTTCTTCCAAAGCGCTTCCTAATTCTTGCTCTTTTTTCTTCACAGATTGCTTATTTATGCCTAAACTTTTGAAATTTTATTGTGCAACATTTACTTTTATGCAAACAGATGATACAATAATTATACTCTATACACGGTACATTTTCACAAAAATGAGAGTTTTTAATCAAGTTGCCGTTAATTGACCACAAGATTTGCCAACGCAAAATTTGCGACATCATCATCTTGGGGTTTCGTACTATTTCGACAAAGGACAAAACGATGGAAAAGGAATTTGAAGCACCTAATTACAATTCTGTAAACATTGACTTTTCGGGTTACCGCAACGTGGACAATGCCCAAGAGCTTGTAGATTACTACAAAGACTCCAATATCCGCATCTGGCTGAACGACGGCAACTACCCCTTCGACACACACTGGCACAATGCTTTGGAGATACTTATGCCTGTGGATGAACCCTACAAAGCAGTGGTCAAAGAGACTACTTATGTAATCCAGCCCGGCGAGTTTCTGATTATCCCACCCAGGGAATTACATTACCTGCCGGCTCCCACATGCGGCAGCCGTTTTATTTTTCTGATTGATACATCACCTCTTGCAGGCATCAGAGGATTTACCGGCCTTCAGGCACTGCTGTTGCAGCCCGTTCTGTTTAATAAAGAGCACTTCCCTGCCATTCACAGCGAAGTGTATCATGATTTACTGCAGATACGGAACACCTATTATAATATGAATGAATACGCAGAGCTCACCATATATTCCCTGCTGATTACTATCCTGGTCAAAATCGACCTGGCGCAAAAAAACATTGCGGACATGTTCCCCAATGTACGCCTCTATAAGCAGAAGGAATATAAGCAAAAGTTTACCAATCTGCTGGAATATCTGAACAGCCACTATATGGAAGATTTGGATCTTGAACAGGTTTCTGCCGAAATCGGCTTCTCCAAATTCCATTTCTCCAGACTGTTTAAGCAGTATACCGGCTATACATTCTGCGATTATGTAAATTACTGCCGTCTGCGCGTAGCCGAAGAAATGCTGGCCAAGCCCGACTGCTCCATTACGGAAATTGCACTA
The DNA here is from genome assembly GCA_017513625.1 of Lachnospiraceae bacterium. Classification (GTDB taxonomy): domain Bacteria; phylum Bacillota; class Clostridia; order Lachnospirales; family Lachnospiraceae; genus Acetatifactor. Next base: position 34,733 of record JAFXEW010000048.1, read on the forward strand.
CAGTCCGGTTTCCCCAGCATCTCAACCTTTAACCGTCTGTTTAAGCAGCATAAGGGCTGCAGCCCCAGTGAATACCGGGCTAAAAACACCACGGATGTACGCAGACATAATTCCCGCAAATAAAAAGGGTTATAGGACAAAATGTGTTGATGGCTAATCCCAATTATTAAATGTTTTGTCATATTTATGAAAGTCACTCCATACTATTGCATCACCCCAAATTGATAGGCTTTTTTCTAATCGGTTTTTCTCATTCATTCGCTGATA
>JAFXEW010000049.1 GCA_017513625.1 Lachnospiraceae bacterium
ATAACGCAGAATATGACGTCTGCGCAGATGACGCAGAGTCTGATGCTGATAACGCAGAATATGACGTCTGCGCAGATGACGCAGAGTCTGATGCTGATAACGCAGAATGTGAAGCAGATGAAAACGCCGAGGACGCCGTTCCTTCAGATGCAGACAGCGAGGTTTTAACTGAAAATATCTCATCTGATGAAACTGATGTACTGAATGAGGACATTCTCGTTGAAGATGAAGATACTTTGGCTTCAGAAGAAACCGTGGTCGATTTAGAATCTGCTTCAAATCCGGAGGCTGACTATGACTTTGAAACCGATGCTGACATGGATTTTGACAACACTTTTGAAGCTGATAATGATATTGATTTCGATAAAAACTTCGAAGATGATGAAGATGACATGAATACCGCCGGTTCAGAGCATACAGAAGATGTTTTTTTTGATGAAACCCAAGCATCTGATGATGAAATCGCCGAAGTACAGAACGATGCTCCCACAGAATGTGACACGGAAGAAGATACAACGATTTTAGAAGAGATTGAAGAATTCTTTTCCGATGATGAAGAGTCTGCTATTTTTTCTGAGACTACTACAGAGGATATCCACGGCACCCGGGATGAATTAACTTCAGCCCCTTCCCATACAGCTACAAATGACAGTATTAATAACCAGGATACCTCTACTGCAGACACTGATGATTCTGTAGATGATAGCGATACTTTTTTTGAAGAATTGGAAGAAATTGATGAGTCGTCCGAAAATGTAAGCGATACCCCAAATTCCGATTCTGTTCAATCAGATACAGTAGATTCCGACAACGAAATTGAAGAATTCTTTGACGAAGAAGATGAAGAGATTGAAGAATTCTTCAATGATGACGATGATGACGACCCTTTGTTTAACGAATAGAGAATTTCACTTTGTTTAGCAAATACTGAAAACCCAAAAGAGACGTACATTCAGCTATAAATGTACGTCTCTTTTCTTCACAATATCAGTCGACGCATTTCTTACTTTACAGCCATTTTGCGTATTCTTCTGCACTATGGAAACCATTTAACTCGGCAAATATCTGTACACGTTCTTCCTTGGTGAAACGCTCCCGCACATAAACATTCAGGATTTTAGTTGCATGTTGTCTTTGAAAGTCATCAAAACTATCTCCGTGCTTTTCTTCCATTTCCTTATATGCAATCTGCAATATACCTGATGCTTCATCCTATTTTCCTCCGGAAATAATTGTCTGTTCATGGGACATTCCTGCAAGAAGACAGCAAACACCACCGGCATAGGGGCACTACACTGAAAAGGGCTCGGAATCCTGAAGATTCCGGGCCCATATGTCTGCTGATTAATTATCATTTTAGTGGATTTTCCGCTAAAACACCATGCTTATAATTCAAATTTCGCAACCTGAGAATCCTCACCCATCACCTCAAAAGGTCCGGGTGTTACATTGCCTTCAGGACGCTTCTTTCCAAAGAAATCCTTATCAAAGACGATATTAGTGCCGTCAGGATTTTCATATGCCATCTCTGCATGATAGGATGTGCCCAGAGTGTCTGCAGATAATTGTTGTGAGCCTTCGCCGCCCAGCAGCTCCGCATTCTGAATGGTTACATATACTTTATCCTTCCTGTCGGAAAGTTCCACTGTAATAGCTGCCTGCGGGCATACCTTCGCATCCGGTTCATGACTGCATCCTACCGCTCCGCCGAAATAAGCATTTCCTTTAATCTGCACGGGAATCGCCCAACGCCCTAAAGGATACACACTACCATACTTTTCAATACGTTCCTTCCGCTCTTCCTCCGTATACTCCCAAGGTCTCTTTTCACTGCCGTCAGGATACTTATCATACGCAGAAAGTCCTGCCGGGTACAGATAGCAAACGGAGTCATCCGGCACACCATCCATAATCTGACCGCTTTCCTTATTTTCCTTGCGTGGAGGCAGAGGTAAATGCTCAAAGAAGGTCATGGGTTTCACTGTCTTATCCTCGTCGCCGTCGTCCAGGAACAGATTGTTCACATATCGGTCGTCGCCGCCGGTGAAATTATTGTAGCCTGCTACTGCTGTTTCATGAGGAAAATGATAGGGTGTCCAACGTGACATCTCTTCACGGAGCAAAATCCTTCCTGCAAAAAGATTGTGTACAAAAGCTCCGCCCTGTGCCAGATTTCTAAAGTTCATTTTAGACAGGAACAGATTGTGGTCTACCAGATAAGGACCGTGACAAACCTCTACAAAGAAATCCTCGGAAAGATTGTCAAAGAATACATTCCTGCTGATTCTGGTACCCTGTGCCTGCCAGTCAAGCCATACCGCACGATAACATGCATATATCTTGTTGCCCGTAATCTGGGTATCCAGGGACGCATGCAGCTTGATACCTGCCACTTCCGCACCATGAAAAATACGCTTATGGTGAATATTGTATATGGTGTTACCGGTAATGGTACTGAATGCACCACCCATATGTCCTACCACACCCGCCTGTTCACAGTCGTGAATGATATTGTTGCGTACTATATGGCTACCGATATTGTCCTTGTGCCAATTGCCGTGAAGGGCACGGAAAATAACCTCCTGCTCCCTCTGGGTACCGCCCTTGGTATTGCCTTTGGACCATTCATTATGACCACTGCTGATATCCTTACCCAGGCTCACACCCACGCACTTGGATTCAAAAATCACATTATCTTCAATAATCCAGCCTTTACTCCAATGAGGTCCGATAAGCCCCTCCTGTAATGCTGTGGGCGGTGCCCACTGGGGGGAAGCCTGACAAAGGGTAAAACCTCTTACCGTAATATAATTCAGTCCTGATTTCTCAGGCCAGAAACAAAAAGGACGCACACTGATTTCCACATTCTCTGTCCAGGGATCTGCCTCTCCGAAATTGGCCCATATTTTAGTGGTTTCTTCTCCTGCTTCTGCATACCACAAAAGCTTGGAATCTTCAGAATATTTAGCCTGGTCCCATACCTGCGGATTCTGCAGCTTTTCTACGGACTCTGCCTCGTACAGGGACTTTCTGTTCAGATACACATCTCCCAGATGAGGAACAAATGCCCCTTTAAAAAGCCAATCTCCGAATAAATCTTCCTTGAAAGGATTGCGGACCGTAAATAAACTATTGTCTACCTCAGTGCTCCACACTTGACCGCCTTCATTTTTCCAGTCCGTAATACGCTCTGCACCGGTAATTATTACTTCACCGTCTCCTGCAGACTGATAAACGATTCGTGCATCTTCTGTACCACCGTTTGCAGGACTTACCCACTCTCTGTACACACCTGCGTGTACATATATACTATCCCCGGCCACAGCCACACGGGCCGCTTGGGAAATGGTGAGAAAAGGGGCTTCCCTGCTTCCCACGGCACTGTCATTTCCTGTTTTCGCTACATGATACTCCATATAAACCTCCTGTTTTATCTTTTGCATAGCATACTTTTTTGTAACTCTTCCCTATGCTAAAGCCTTAATATCTTAAATCCCAACGGGCTTTGGCATTTAATCCATTATAACACATAAACACTCACTCGAACACCCCAAGCTTATATATCCTCCGATGTCCGCATCCAATTACCGGCTCAATGTTCTGAGCAATTCTTCATACCTGGGCGACCGCGCTTCTATATCCTCTCCGGTTACCCCATAATATTGGTAAACTGCTTTAAAAATACGGTTAAATTCCTTAATTATCTTTTGGCTTCCAGTTGCACCTCCTCCAATATAGGCAAATCTTTTTTCGATTATAATATCCATCGTATGATTCTTATCGCCTATAACTTTTACAAACCGGTGAAAATCAATATCAAAATCTTCCACGGGAACTTCCATTGCTTTTTGAGTGCGCCTCTGAATATATTCCAGATGGGCCTGTATATCCTCCGGTGCCTCACTCTTTAATTCCGATATATCCTCATACTCTCCCAATAACTCCGGTGCATACTGCATCAGGAAGGAGGCCCGCATCTGACGATACTCTTCCTGTACCTTAGAAGAATCTTTTGGAAGTTCCGTGAATCCGTGTATATTCGTAATATACTCCATTACCTCATCCAGGGTATGATTTTCCGCCTTAATTCTCTTAATTATATATGCTCTTTTTAACTTATACATAAACCGGTGAAACCGCTGCTTCCATGTACGTTTAGCATTTTTCTTAAGCAAAAACACCGATATGGGCCCATCTGCTCTGCCGATTACCGAAATATCTTTTACATTCTTTCTCATCAACAGTTGTTTCCTCCGCCTTACGCGTCCTTAAGTAATACTCCATATACTATGTTATCACAGTCCGTCTTCCTTGCCAATGAAGATAAATATAACGTACAACATTTTATGTAAAGCTAGCTTGACATATTTTGCATCCTATGTTATATTAAAAATGCACAAGGTAAAGCAAGCTTTACATTTAGATAATATAGGAGGTTCCGGTGAAAAACAGAATAGAAGAAATCAGGAAAAAACGTGGAATTCAACAGGAAGAATTCGCCAAAAATGTGGGCGTATCCCGGCAAACCATCAGCTCATTGGAAAACGGTCGCTACAACCCTTCCATTATGCTTGCATACAAGATTGCCCGGTATTTTGATATGACCATAGAGGAAGTATTTATATTTGATGAAGAAGATCTGAAATAGAAAGGGAGGATTAACACATGAAAAAAAATGTTAGATATTGGTTGCTCGTAGTATATGTAATTATTGGTTTTGTACTGATCAGTC
>JAFXEW010000050.1 GCA_017513625.1 Lachnospiraceae bacterium
ACCTTTGATATTTATTTCCATTTCAGCCAGACCAGCCGGGAAACCTTTACCGACAAGGTACTGCGCCTTATTCAATCCGATGTTGTAACCTCATAAAAATAATTTACTTTTTTCTCTATCCTTATTGACAAAACCCGAAGGGATAAGTACACATATACCTGCCAAAGTAGTTATTTTTGCCGACCATTATGGATGTAATAAGGAATGTTACAGGCAGTACCATCCAAATCACAATCAGACTGTACCCACTGGCATCTGCACCAGCGTATACCAAACCCACGCAAAGAAGGGAAACTGCCCAAATCGCCAATGTAGTCAGAATCAAGAGCAGCTTTCCGTTTCGCTCCTTGCTTTTTACGGTGTTGGTACTTTCTTCGAGATATTCTCTGTATGATTGTTTCATTGACGTTTCCTCCTTTAGGAGGTAATCAAGACTTACAGAATATAGGTCACTCATAGTAATGACGCTTATGATGTCTGGATATGTCTTTCCGTTTTCCCAGTTTGAAAGAGTCTGTCTACTGACATCAAGTGCCTCCGCAGCTTGCTCTTGAGTGAGGCCAGAATTCTTACGGGCCGCTTTAATTAAAGTACCTATTTCCATAAAGTAATGCCACCTCTTGAAATTGAGTTTTTGTTCATGAACAACCACATCATAGACGATAATAAGCCGATTGTCCACCAAACGGCTTTTACATTCATAATTTCATGTATCAAATTACTTTTACAAAGGCGGAATCCTAGAATAGGTGTTCAAAATTGTGCTAAAAAAAGAGGCGAACCAACGGCTCGCCCCTTCCCTATCAACTTCCCTGATGATAACAGTAGTCCCATACATAATCATCAAGTCCTTTATGATCTGGATTCCACAGATAGGTGCCGTAGGGTAAACCTAGCGTAGCCAGGATACCGGATAGATCCCTGTAACCGTTGGTGACATGGGGGTTCGTAAGGTAGTCCATGTCAAAGGCAGTCATAATCTGCTTCGTTCCGTTTTCTTTGAGATACTTAAGCGTAGCCTTTAGATGATTGAGTGAGTTGACGCCAGGCACAGCGAGAACCGTTTGCCCGGTCAGAGAGTAGATTACATCTGCCTTCATGGGGCCTTCTGTAATGATCACAGTCTCCTGTGGCGGCCCTACCAAATGAGTCCAGCATTCTGCTTTTGAGCCATCCTGCCTGCCGGCACTGGATACCCAGCGGAATTTACGCTTGCATACGTCATCCCGCCGTAGCTGAAGTCCCTGAATCTTGCCTTCATGGTTCCTTACAGGGATCAGAATACCCCGGAAGTTTTTGATGAAGGTCCACTGGCCCTCATCGTTATGATAAAAACCCGGGACTCCGGAAAGATAGAATCCTTCGGACAGAAGCTGCTTTGCCAGTATGGTAGTGCCAACCATCGGTGTTGTCTTATAGCCCAGGCACTGAATCATCTCGTCTGTAAGACCGCGGTTAAGCAGGTTCTGTCTGTGATCTGACGCAAGGGAAAGTCTGCTCAGGAGTGCCGTATAGGTCTCGTGGCGGGTATCCAGATCCGTGATCGGGCAGTC
>JAFXEW010000001.1 GCA_017513625.1 Lachnospiraceae bacterium
ATATAGGTGTCGTTTCCTGCACTTCCCTGCATTCTGTCTTCACCGGTTCCTCCTACCAGGATATCGTCTCCGTCTCCTCCTGTCAGGTTGTCCTTTCCTTCCTCTCCGTATATCTCATCCTTGCCGGCCGACCCTCGGATATTATCATTTCCCGCTCCGGCCTGAACTTTCATACTCTTATCAAAGCCTGCATCGATGGTGTCATCTTCCTCAGTACCAACAATATGTCGGAAGGGACTGTCTACGTCATCAGGTCCGAAAACCGTTCCGTCACTAAATTCTAAATAGAACTTACGGTTAGATTGTAAACTCCTGAAATAGGGAAATACCACCTCTGTGTCACTTCCCGCAATATGTAACACGATACCATTGTTTTCTGTCACTGAGACTGCCACATCTTCTACAGTAATTCCTTCTTCAAAACAAAGCCGGTTATTCCCCACCGAATCCCTTATTTCTATTTTACCGCTATGATAACCAATCACATAGACATCATCTCCGGCTCCGCCTTGTATAGTGCTCGTTCCGCTTGTAACAAATATATCATTTCCCGAACCACCGTATAAAGTATTGCTCTCCTGTGTACCCTTTATGTAATTGTCGTCTATATCACCATTTACGATTAATTGTTCTGCCGTAGTTTGAAAACTGCTTCTGGTAATACCACGGCATACTGCGTCAAACAATTCGGTATTGATTTCAAAAACGCTGAATAAGTCAGACAATATCATATCCCCGGAATATATTCCGGTGTCATTTATACAGTACGCAATGATTTCCACATTCTCCTTGAGCAGTTCCCCATCTCCAAAAACATCGTGCTGAGCTAAATATTGCAGTAATGCCAGACTAACCTTTCCATCACCGGTGCCATCATACATTACACCTTCCTTACCCATATATTTGACACAATCCGTCTTAAAGATAAGATTTGCATATATATGATACTTTAAATCCTCATATAGTTTATTTAGAATAGGAGCCGCATTCGCATTAGGATTAGCACCATTCACCCCCACATACTCTGCACCGTAAAACTGCTCAAGCACCCTTAACCGTACCGCATCAATATGACTGCCTCTGCTGGGCAAATTCAGACCTGCAGAACCGGTCCACTGGATTAAAATATCATCCATCATATTTTTCTTTGCTGTCCTGTCATCCAGAGCAATAAATGTGGTAATCAGTCCTTTTAATTCATCATTCATAGACATAGCCTGGCGCAGAGAGTAAACCTTTCCCCTACCGTTTATCTCCGGCATATCCAGCACATCCTCATCCAGCACAATATCATCCCTTTTTAATGTCTGGGATGTATTCATTACGAAAAATAACTCGCCCACATTGATAACTGTACCGTCTTCACGTACTGCCTGCGTCATTCCGCTGATAATATTATCATGGGTATCAGTCGATTTTTGACCATTACCGGACAAGCTGATTTCTTCTATCCCCATTTCCTCCAACGTGTGTAATTCATCCTGTTGTGAAATACCATCGTTGTTGCTGTCTGTCCAAATCATTAATTTATCGAAGACTTCGTCCTGTGAATTAACCACTCCATCCATATTGGAATCCAAATCAGTCAATGCCTCAAAACCATCCACGGCCACTTCCCCGTTAGACATCACTGTCCTGTCTCCAAACAATTCTGTTCCGTCATCTATGCTTCCGTTCTCATTAACATCACGGACCAGCATGCCGTCTCCCTCCGTCATCCATGCCGTTTTTTCTTTAAATCCGTCTCCTTCATAATCAAAATGCACACCATCTTCAACACTTGATGCAAATACATTGTCATTATTAAGGTCAAGCACAAGGGGGTCTACTCTGACAAACTTCTTTTTAGCATCTTGTAAACGATTTATATAATCCTCCCAGAATGATGATGAATCACCATCATCACGAGGGCCAGACCCATTGTCATCTTTACTGCCTGAAGTCCCTCCATTATTTCCGCTGCCTCCGGTACTTCCGCCGCCCCCGGTACTTCCGCTACCCCCGGTGCTTCCGCCGCCCCCGGTGCTTCCGCTGCCTCCGGCGCCGCCTTCGTCTCCGTCTCCTCCGGGTTCTCCATCATCCCCATCACTATCATCGGAATCTTCGTCGTCTGTATCCTGACCACCATATCCGCTTCCACCACTTCCGGAACCTCCCCCAAAAAGTCCGTCCATTCCTTCCTGTATCCTATTCCAATCGCTCTTCACCTCTTTCATGGCGCTGTAAACCGCATCATAGAAAAATAATGTTTCCTGACAATATTCCTCCATTTTCTCTATAATCCAGTTCTCATCCTTACCCAGATATTCAAGCATAAACTCCATGAAAAAACTACCATAAGCAGAATCCTTCGTTACGCTCATCAAAAAGAACACATCTGTTGGTAGCAGCTTATCTATGTCCATATCGGGTCCCAGACGCTTCTCCAGAATCTCCTGAGATATATACAACTTGCTGACGTGCTCCGCACCTACATTTTCCCGACAATACCCTTTCAGAAAAGTATTAAAATTTATATATACCTGGTCATCCAATAATACATCGCCAAACGCAAGCTGTAATTGAGCCGTTGCCTGTTTTTTCTTGGCTGCTTCGCGCAACTCACAGGCTCCTGCCAGACAGTTTTTACCTGTTTCACAGATAATACCCGCTACCGTACCAACAAAAGGAATCTTGGAATAAACCAATGACAAAACATCTATAAAGCCTTCCATTTGCTGTTTGTCATCCTCTCCCAAAAAGGTTCTGCTTATGGCACTTGCAAAACTGGAACCATCCACAACATTACCAAGAACACTGCTCAATTCCCCCAACAATTGTTGCAAATGTCCTTTGTATATTAATAAGAATTTAGGCATATATTTCCAATCTTTGTGACGCTCCAGGAATGAATCAAAAGCTTCCTTGTATTGGTCAATGAAACAAATCCTGGAAACATATCCTACCACTTCCGTGACATATCTTAATGCGTCTGCCGTTTTTATCTTACCATCTGCAATTAAGTCCTTCAGTGCAGTATCCGGAACTTCAGATATCGGAGTTTCCCCCATTACACCTTTTACATAATTGCAGAATAAATTCGTAACTTCTGACACATTCAGGCCACAGCTTAATAAGGCATACTCCTTCTTCGCCACAATATCCGGTATCTTGGCCACAGCCTCATCCGCCGACATTCTGCCCTCTCGTACTTCTGTTACGAGTTCCTCTAACGTGTACTCTCTACTCATCCTTCTTCCTCCATTTCTGCCGGACGGCTCTGCAAAACATCCGTTACAGCCTGACATAAATACAGATTTGGCATAAAAAAAGATTGCAATGCTCCCCTCATTGCAACCGAACCATCTTATAACAGCATATTTCTTATATTCAATATCCCATCACGTAGACTTCATGTTTTGCGTCCTTATGTTTCCACAAGTTTGCCATAACCAGCTATACGTGAAGATTTTACCTTATTTTTTATTATTATACAAGAATTTTCTGTGCCCTTAAAAAAGAAGAGGTGCAATGAATCACTTCACTGCACCCCCACTCTTCTAATCTCGATTTGCCCACATTTGACAAACAAGTGTATTGGCTTCTTCCCTACCGGCAGCCACAGCCTCACTCCAAGTCACACCCGAAGTACTTTCAAAGGATGCCATGGACTGAATAAGCAGATCCACCTGGGTATTGGATAGCGACCAACCGTCTGCAGACTGGATGTTTTCTATCTGATAAGCACTTCCGCGATACCAGTTTTGCACTCTCACAGAGTCAGCTGTACCCAGCACAGAAATCAAAAGATCAGAGCCTGACTGACTGAATACTAACTGGTCTGCCGTTGCACCCATGGCTATGGTGTCCACGCTATTCTCGGTGGTGTCGTAGTCAGAGATTGTATCCGCACCGTCTCCGGGATTAAATAAATAGATATCACTTCCGGCTCCGCCATCCAGCGTATCGTTGCCGACTCCGCCGTTTATTAAATCTCTTCCGGCTCCGCCGTACAAACGATCATCACCTTCTCCGCCATTTAAACGGTCATTACCATCGCCTGCATTCACAGTATCATTACCTGCTCCCATGTGGTAGACTTCATCCTCATGATAACCTTTCATGGTTCCATAACCGGAGAAGCTATCATTTCCATCTGTTCCACGATATGTACCGGCTTTTTCTGCTATTACGGAAATATCCCATACGGTGCCGTCTGCAAATTCGATTTCCTCTACCCAGTATGCATTCCCCCAGTTTGAGTACACATTCTGTATCGTAACCTTATCACTCTCACTGTAGCGCAGCACCAGATGACTTTCTTCGCGGTATACCTCCACGCTTTCTGCCAGAATTCCTTCTCCGAATACGATTCTGTCATTGTGCGTACTTCCCGGTTCAT
>JAFXEW010000051.1 GCA_017513625.1 Lachnospiraceae bacterium
CAGAGGCCAGTGGAATCTGGAAAAGCTGACCCCAAACGAGTTTTACCGTTATACTACAACAGGAATAAATCCATTATCAACAAACGAATAGAGTGGGTATAAAATTTTATAAAAAGTGTCCTTGACATGGGGTACACTTTAAAGTCCTTATACTTTCCCGCTACGGTCAATATATAAAGACAGAAGTATTGCGTTCACCCATAGGGAAGAAAGATAACCGAATGAGGAAATAACAATATACAACAACAAGACTCCCCGTGCGGATTAATCGTTCTGCACGGGGAGTCTGTAGTTATTCGATTCCACTAAGTTTAGTCATCATGCCTTTATCCATTTCACAGACGGTATCACAGAGTATTTCAATATCCTCAGCCGAATGAGAGGCAATAAGAATTGTCTTTCCCTGTTCCTTTAAACTGAGCAGATACTGTCTCATATCCGAAACGCCGTTCTTATCAAGACCATTCATGGGTTCGTCAAGAATAAGCAAATCAGGATTTTCCATTATTGCCTGTGCAAGACCAAGACGTTGACGCATACCAAGAGAATATTTCTTTACATGACGTTTAAGTTCCGGTTCAAGACCAACCTGCTTTATCGACTTTTTCACTTGCTCACCTGTGATTTTTCGGTTAAGGTCGGCAAGCAGCTTAAGATTTTTATATCCCGAATAATATGGGATAAATCCTGGTGTTTCAATTATTATACCCGTACTGTCTGGAAAGTCGCTTTCCTTGCCGATTTTCTTTCCCCAAACTGTAATTTCGCCCTCTGTCGGCTTAATAAATCCGCAGATACATTTCATAAGCATAGTCTTTCCGCTTCCATTTCTGCCAATAAGACCATGAATTTTGCCCTTTTCAAACGATTGATTTATATCCTTTAATATCTGCGTTTTTCGGAGCGTAAGACTAACTCCCTTTATCTCAATAATGTTATTCATAATAAGCTCCAATCTGCGAGTGCTTCACAAGATATATATTTGTAAGAACAAGTACTGTCATAAGTGTGATAAAATAAATATATGATGTACTCATATTGCAATACGGCTCCGCAAAAAACTCGTTAAAATGCCAGTTGTATGCTGTATGCGTTATTGGAAAAATCCAACGGGCAGGTGATGAAGTTGCGTAAGATGGTAGTCCAACAAAAGTGATACCGATTGCAGTTATAATACCAAAAGACTTTTTACCGATAATCCTGAACATGAGCATAAGCATTACAAGAATGAAAATATACATCATCATAAGCAAAAGAGTCTGAAAGAGTATTTCAATCGGTGTTCCCTGAGTGTAAACGGAAGTATCAAGAAACATTGTTCCATAGAGAAAAACATCGGGATAGTCTATGTATGTTCTGAGTGTGTAGTCGCTCCAGTTGTTTCCGATAAAGCTGTTGTCGCCGCAGTATATTGCAACAGAAAGAAAAATAATAAGAATATAGATAACCGAAGACAGTACGGCGAAAAGCGTTTCTCCAATAAGCCATGAAACTCTGCCGTTTCTTATAAGCGAAAAATATCCTGAATTTTCAGCAGATGGAAAATCTGAAAGTATCGCAATAAATATCAGCGGAATAATAACAATATTAATACCCTTAGAGGTAATAAAGATAAATGGCTCTGCAATATTCAGCTGATATCCAAGCTCCATGCTTAAATCTTTCATCGGCTTTGCAACGCTGTCAATCATAAATACAATTGACACTATAATAAGGAGTAGCTTGGGCTTGTGAATAAGAGATACAAACTCATTTCGTGTAACAGATAATGCTTTACGAACCATATCTGTACCTCCTTTTGATAAGATTAAATGAAATCGCACAGACTCCAAGACATAGAAAAACTACTGCGGGTATGTAAAAATAGAATGATATATCAAGATAATCGGGAAAGAAATAATACATATCCTTTTGACAGTTCGGAAAAAATATTCTGAGCCACCTGATTTCTTCATTATTCAGAAATGCTTCTGAATTCAAAAATTTAATTTCAAGTTTTATTGAAAAGTAGTTTATAACCATCAATACACTGAGCGAGAAAAACTTGTCCCTTATAACAAGGCATAGGAATATCGCTAAAACAGCATAAGATCCGCATATAAGAGAATTATTTATTACTTTTGCGGCTATCGCCTTTACAGGCTCTGCATACGTGCCGCTTAAATAAAGCTTTCCTGCATTTGCAAACTCATTAACTGACGGAAAAATAAGATAAACAGTAATTCCAAAAAGGAGAAGTCCCAGAATGGCTGTCATAAATCCCGTAATAAAAGCGGACAAAATTTTTCCTATGGTGTATTTTTTGTATCCGCTTCTCGAAAGCGTCATGATGTAGTTATCACCAAACCATTCATCGCTGAAATTGTAAATCACGGGAAAAGCGGCAATAACAGGAAGAATAACGCTGTACCATATGGAACAGTCAAATCCGAAAAAAACTGACGGCGCTGAAAAACGCACTCCTTTTTCAAGCCATATCTCACGCCGCATTTTTACCATTTCATCAAGTACCGAAAGCGGAACTCTTGCTGATACTGACGGTGCGTCTGACAGCAGACAAAGCAGGAAAATCAAAAAAATGCTTATTAAAAATTTCGGGGAGTATAGGTTTTTCTTTATGTCGGTCAACATGATTTTCTCCTTACTAAGATAGTTGATAAGACTCAAATTCACCTGTGACAGCGTTTACTAAAAATGCAATTCTCGGGAATGCAGCTATGCCGCTTGCATCAATTGTAAATTTCCAGCAAGGCTCTGCAGTCCAGTACAGGGTAAAAGTATTTTCGTCATTTGCTTCAATCAGCTTATACACCAAATCGGCTCTTGTCACATTGAAAACCACATCTTCAGAAATATTTTCTTCAACTATTTCACATGCCTCATCAAACGAGAGTATTTCTTCATATTTCTCCGTTTCACTTACATCCCAGTTGTTATAGCTTGTAAATGAACGGATATTGTTTTCATTGTCAATCAAAATCTCTGCAAAGCTTGCACTCAGGTATGTACCGGGATTATCCTCGTCCATAGAAACATAAACTGAGGTATCAAATGGTATATCCTTGTATTTCACACCATATTGAAAAAAACATCCCTTATCTCCTGTCCGATATCTGTAAGGAAACATATCGTATGTTTCAGGACTTAGAAAACCTGTGAACCTATCTTCAACCATATTTATGCAGCTCTCCGCTTTATCATAAATTCTTTTATCAGTATTTTCAGAGAAATATTCCTGGGACCCAACAAGTGATATCTGCTTGCCTGCATAATTAAATTCAGACTTGTAATAGCAAGAAAAATGCTGATATCTTGAACTCACATTTTCTGTATCACTATATAACATATAAAAGCTGTCATCTATTTTGCCGCTGTCTTCGCTTTCACCAAGATAGTCATATATCAAATCGTCTTTGCTTATAACTTGTCCCGAAAATTCAGTAAATGCTTCAGTATAGCAATCAGTAAGGCTGTCCTTAGTCCATTCCTTTCGGGTAAGCTTTAAAGAGTAGCATACATCAACACTATCGGTATCCATTATTGCGTTGTCAAATTTCAGTTTCTCGCGTTTAGTTTCAGAACTGCTGTCTGAATTGTTATTCTGACAGCTGCAGGTAAATGACATCAATATAACCGTAGCAATAATTACCATTGTTTTTCTTGTTTTCAGCATCAATTTACCTCCTCAATTCTTACAGATTTGCAGATTTCAAGCAGTTCTTCTCTCGGTAAATCACTGTTTATATGAAGAACGTAATCACCATTGTCCCAGATTACACCCAATCCGCCCACATTTAATTCAGATATAAGATATTCCTGATTGTTTTCATCGAGATAAAACTCAGAATTATCAAAATCAATATCTTTATAGAATTCCTTTGCATACTGACCGAAATAAATGTAATTAGTGCTATTGCTGTAGCTTGTTGAAGCAAGCTGACGCTCAGACACCTGAAAAATCACATCAAAACCTTCCGGAAGATTGCCTATCTCATAATGCTCGATTATCTCAGTCGGTGCATTTCCGATATCGCTTACTGTTACCTTCAAATTATCAGAAAAAATATTCACTATAAAATCATGCAGAGGTTTACAAAAAGCTGATACAGTGATAATAGAGCCTGAAAAAACTATAATTGATACCACTGCACAAACTCCGTACTTCAAAACGTTGCTTAAAAATTTATAGTGAGGCTTGCGTTGACTCTTGACAATTTTCCGGATTTTACGATTGTACTTTTCAGAATATTCATAGTCATCATCGGAAAGACTGTTTAAATATTCTTCTGTCTTGTCCGAATACATATCGCTCAGAGCTTTAAGTAGCGTTTCATTATCTTTAAACATAATCTTCTCCTTTAATTCTTTTCATAAGACTGTTTCTTGCCTGATTCATTCTCTGTCTTGCAGTCCCCTCTTTTATATTCAGAGTATGTGCTATTTCACTATAACTCAAATTCATTATACAGCGAAGATAAAGTATCTCCTGTTCCTTATCAGACAGAGAGGATATAGCTTTTTTAAGCATGTTATAAGCTAATATCGTTTCGATGTTTTCTACATCTGCAATTTCCGTATACTCGGTTTCGGGAACTGTAATAAATCTTTTCTCTTTTCTGAGAATATCTTTCGCGGCGTTTTTTATTACAATAATGCAGTAATTTTTTATCTTTGCCGAAGGAAACGATGATATATTTGAAAAGTTTCTTGATATATTCAGAAAAGCTGTTGACAGTGCGTCCTCTGCAAGTTCGTGACTGTGAAGAATATCCATCGCAACCTTGTACATTATCCTGTTGTATTTATGGTACAGCCTTTCAAATTGTTCTCTGTCATCATTATCTTCTATTAGCGTCATTAAAAGTTTTCACCTCACTTTTATATGCTTCTTTTTATTAATACGTAAAAAATAGCGAAACGTTAGATTCGATTCTAAAATCTGTATACTTCACTAATTATCATAAGCTATTATTGTGTCAAAATACAAAGAAAGAATGCAATTTCTGCATTCTGATTTAATCAAAAATAGCCCTATCCGCGGCAGGCGGAATGACAAGTTTTACTCTGCATTCCGTCCGGTCAGCGGACAGGGCGCTTATTTTGTTTCTGCTCATAAAACAAGGGCGAATCAAAAATTCCCAAGGCACACATTTAGTAATTCTGCAAGGGTCTGTGTACTTCCTCTGCTCACAAACCATGGCGGATAAGCCTGCCACGAAAAGCCCCAAATAGGATCCGTTTAAATCTTAGAACAATACTTTTTCTGCATCTGCCGCTTCAGCAAAAGGTCCGGGAATTACCTGTAATCCACGGTGTTTACCGAAGTAATCCGCATTAAAGCAAATAGGTGTTCCGTCGGGATTTTCAAATTTCTGCTCCGGTTCAAATGCTTCACCCAGGATATCGGTATGAATCATTCTGTTTGTGAAATCTCCCAACAGTTCGTATACATTGGTGTCCAGATAGTATTTGCCATCTTTTTCCACCAGTTCCACGCGTACATCCTTATCTGCAATGGTCAGGCCGTTTACTTCCTTCTTCCAAGCCTTTGCACCGCCCAGGTATACGTTACCCTCTGACCACACAGGCAGATGGCCGAAGTGCGCAGGCTCTAAAGCCTTCATATTCGCAGGCTGGGTAAAATCAAACTGGGCAATCCACTCATCATAATTAGGATACTCATCAAAGGTCCAGGTACCCACCAAACGATTCTCCATGTCTGCACCATCATCGGAATCATGGGGTGTAACCACATCCTGTGCAGGCCATTTCTGTACAAAAATATTGTTGTAGAATCTGTCATCTCCGTGGAGGAAGGTCATAAAGCCCATTACTTCCGTCCTGTGAGGAATATGGTAGGGCGTATATCTGGGAGCGGTTCCGCCGCCTACATCCGTCAGTGCACCGCAAATCAGATTGTGCACCATTGCCACGCCCTGGGTTGCAAAACGCAGACTTGCGTCGGAAAGCATGATATTATGGTCAATCAGGGTAGGACCGTGGCTTACTTCCACGAAGATATCCTGGGACATCATGCCGCCCTGCAGCTTCTGGGCAAAATCAGGCTTCTGGTTGTGGTGAAGCAGATTCTGGGTCAGTCTGGTTCCCTGTGCTTCCCAGTCGCACCAGATGCCCATGGTGCTGTGATGGATATGGTTACGACGCATGGTAACGTCGATCGCTGCATGCATCTTGATACCCGCAATCTCTGCGCCGCCCAGCTCCATCATGTTGTTGATATGATGAATGTGATTGTCTTCGATAATACTGAATACACCACCCATACGGCCGATGATACCGCCCTGCTCGCAGTGGTGGATATTGTTCCTGCGGATGATATGTCCGCCGATTCTCTCCTTTAACCATCCATGGTACTGACCGCGGCACACCGCGTCACGCTCCATCTGGGTAGGACTCTTCACATATTTGTATGTAAAATAATGGTCATTGTGGGGATCCAGATATTTTCCGAGGGAAATACCTGCACACTTACTGCCCCAAATCTCACAATCCTCGATAATCCAGCCCTTACTCCAGTGGGGACCTATCATACCGTCCTGGAAAGCTGCGGGAGGCGCCCAGGTGGTTGCAGCCTTGTTAATATTAAAGCCACTGACCGTAATATAACCCACACCTGTCTTAGAAGGCATAAAGCATTCTCTTCTTACATTAATCTCTACATTTTCTTCGTTAGGATTTGCTCCCTGGAAATTAGCGTAGATAATCGTTTCATCCTTTTCGGTGTCCTGCTCCGTGTACCATTTATAAATGGATTCTTCGGGCACCCAGCTGCATTCATATACCTGACCGGCGATACATTCTTCCAGTGTTGCAGTCTCATAAAGTGCTCTGTCATTCAGATACACACAACCGGTGTGCTTATCTGCCTTTGCAAAATACCAGTCGCCGTATACCAGCGTGGTGTAGGGATTGTACTTGCCGAAAATACTGTTGGGAATACGGCATACCCACACATTACCCTCATATTGCTTCCAAGTCTTCACCTGCTCTGCACCGGTAATCACTGCACCCAGAGGCTCCTGACTGCGATAAACAATCCGCTCCTGGGGAGTACCTGCATACTTGGGATTTACATATTCCCTGTAAATACCCGGTGCTACCAGTACCTCATCGCCGGGTCTGGCAATTCTTGCAGCCTCATTGATCCGGCGGAAAGGTCTTTCCGCTGTACCGATGCCGTCCGCACCTGCGTTTCCGTTCACATAAATAATCATCTCTTGTTCCTCCTTATTTTAGCTTTTGTAATTCTCTTATTTCCTTTTCCAACTCCCAGATTTCACGGTTAATAACCTCCATCCGGGTTCTCTCTTTATATATTTTTTCAGCCAGTTCGTACTCTTCGGTGGTCATGTTTGCGTAGCCTTGCAACTTAACGGTCCATTCCCTGAATTTTAAAAACCAGTTCACTCCTCCGATAACAGCCCCCGGTGCCAATAAAAGAAATGAAATAGCTACTATTCCGTTTTTCTGGGCGCTGCCGCTTATCAGCAGGAACAATTCAATAATGCTGACAATCGCCATCACTAAAATAAATATACCCAGTAACACCAGCACGGGAAGCTCTGCCATAACAATCCTTTTCCTGTCCGCCCTCTGCCTGGGGAGATTTTTCATCTTAAACTCCATCTGCTCCAGTGCCCGCTCCTGAAAAACCTTGGATTGGCGCATGCTATTCAATTTTTCCTGCAGTGCCAGAAACTCCTGCTGTATGTACAGATTGCTCACATCTTAACCCTCTCTTTTCTGGCTTTCCATGGCAAATACCGTGCCGGCATTTGCTCTCAATTTCTGTAGCAGGACCGCCACATCTTCATTTCCCACAAAGGGAAATACCACTTCCAGCCCCACATTACCCGGTGTAGCTGTACGGGGTGCCATTACCTGTATCTTAGTAGCCTTCAACTCAGCCGAAAGCCAATCCGTATAGGCATTCAGTCCCTCTGTTCCCGCCACCTCCAGATATATGGTCCGTCTGCGGTTTTTCTTGCGTCCTCTGGCTTCCAACTTGAACAGAATAGCCGAAGTAAGAGCTACCACCACCGTTCCTGTAGCAGCTCCTGCATAAAACCCAAATCCGCAGGCAATACCGATGGCCGCCGTAGCCCAAAGGCCTGCTGCCGTGGTCAGTCCCGTGATATGATCATGCTCCTTAACCAAAATGGTACCCACACCTAGGAAACCGATGCCGGAAACCACCTGGGCAGCAATTCGCGCCGGATCTGCCACGTCACCAAATTCACACCATACAAACAACCCAATCAGCGACGTCATACAAGCGCCCACACATACCAGTATATGGGTCCGGAAGCCCGCAGGTCTGTGACTCTTTTCTCTCTCTATTCCGATGAATCCGCCCAGCAGCATGGCCAGAAAAATACGGGCCACCACCGATACGGTATTAAACTCTTCCAACATCATAAATCCCTTCATTGCACCGCTCCTTTTCCTTTTTATATCATATTATATTTTTAGGTGTTTGTATATGAATTTTCATAAAAAAACTGCCGCACCGACCTTTTGCAACAGTCAGTGCGGCAGTAATAAATTGATTCCCTTATTCTATTAATCCTAAATCATCATAAAACTCATATGCAGTGCTTTTGGTGTAATACCAGCTGAAAGCATAACCCAACAAATCTTTTATCAGACTGAATTCCTCTTCTTCCAATGCGCCCTCATTTATATTCAGCTCCTGCACTGTAAATGAACGCATTTTATTACCAATCTTTTCACAAACAGCATTTAAAGCCTTCAGCTTAACCTTGCTCATCTGCTCCACCTCAATGACCACATCATAACCCTGTACATTGATGCCGGGGAATATTTCATTGAAACGCTGGGATAACTTTTTGCTCAGCTCCTGCAATTCTTCGGGAGTAGCGCCGGTGTCCTCCTGATAAATGTAAATACCGGTACCGTCACCCAACATCGTCGACAGTACAGAGTAGAATACAAAAAATTCACGCTTAGTCTCATTGTCCAGCATCAAATCTCCCGGTACGGAGTCCGCCTGTTCCCGAATGATAACAGGTAGTTTTTCAAACTTTTCGGGAAGCGCTTCCTCAGGTACTTTTCCTCCGATAATAAGCTGTGCATATTCACGGAATTTCAACCATTCTTCAGACTCTAATTCTTCCCTTAACTCCTGTCTGTCATACTGCTCAGGGAAATTCTCTATCTGGAATTCATCCACGCCGTTCCACAGGCCCACTTCCATAAACTGATACAGGATAAAGTCCATCTGGGCAGGACTGCACCCCAATTCCCGCGCTGCCTGTCTGACATTAGACACACAAGTATGGAAACCTGCTTCACCTGTATACCCATATCCCAAACTGTTATACCAGATTTTAATTACCTCTTCCCTGGTAAACAAGTTAGAAACATACATTTCATAGGCTACATGGCCCAGAATAACACCATTCACATGAGAATCACTGGTATCCCAGTTTTCATCTTTGTATTTTGTGGGATATACTTTGTTACTCAGCTGTCTTAAATCGTCTCCCACATAATAATTGATTTCCATTAAATTTCGCAGATATTCTTTGCCTTCTTTACTCAGATTATCGGCTCTGTTTACATTTCCGATGATCCATTCATCATCTCCTTTTATCAGACAACCAAAGATATCTGCATAAGCTTCATTCAGGGGCGCTGCCTCCGATGACGTACTTCTTATGTAATGAGCATTTACACCGTGGGTAAACTCGTGGCCTAAAGCCTCCGGATAATAACTAAACGGAAAGGCCAGCTTTTCCGCACTGCCGACCAAAATTGCCTTTTCCGTTCCTAACCAATCCGAAGACCATGCTGCATTGTCCTTTTTTTGGTCATAATCCATTATCAGATATATTCTCGCACCTTTATTATCCACGGATTTTCTTCCGAGTTTTAGGTAAAAATCATAGGCCCTTTGCACGTTATTAAACGCATTCGCATAACCTCTGTAAGGCTCCTGCACAAAATCCTTTTGGTCATAGATAATATAATCATTTGAAAGCCTTTCTTTTTCTGCTATAGCAGCAAGAACAAGCGCTCTAAATAATTCTGCAATACCATTTCCTTCCTGCTTGACACTATTTATTAAAGCCCAATCACCGTGATTTGAAAATGACCATATATCTCTCTTCGCATCCGACAGCCAATAATCGGAATCTGCCTTTATTGCATCAAACTTATGCACTTTGCCGTCAAGGTCCTTTACCGTACAAACCGTTGTCTCAATCTTATCATATATACTCCTGCAGATATCTTCATACTCCGTTACAGTACCGGAGTTAATATCCACGGTTACGCACAGCATTTCTCCGGACTTGGCATAAACCAGGTACTCTTTCACAGGTTTGTTTGCTTTCAACAGCATTCCGTTTTCCATAATTAACATTTCGCTGCAGTCCGCAACCACATTGTTTGCACTTAAATACTCCGTGATTACAGCATCATAATTCTCTGCACCGGTACTGAGCGCTTCCGGTTTTAGTCCGGGATCCACATCAGAACAGATAGCCACCTTGCTCACACGATTGGTATCCTTATTTACCACTACCAGACCGCAGCTGCCGTCTATACGGAAATCCTCCACATACCCGTCAAAGGAGAAGCTTTTTAACAATTCCACATTGTCCACACTGCTCAACCGGAATTCCACATTATCAGGTATATTAAAGGTACTTCTGTACGCCTTAATCACTTCATATGCATCCTCTGCGCTGTGTACAAAGGTATTCTTAAAATCACCCATCATGTATTGGATTTCGCCTTCATGGTTCAAGACGATATCCATATCCCGGTTGTATGTACCGTTTTTTACATCCTCAAGCTCAACTACTTTTACATCCTCTGCGGAAATGGTTTTGCCGGGTATCACACAAAGCTCATAGCTGCGGCTCACTTTCCAGAGAAACTTTTTATAGGTTTCCTTCAGGGTGACATATACCGCTCCCGTTGCAGGTGCAGTCACCACGGCAGTACCGTCCTCCTCTATTGTAATCAGGGAACTGTCGGACTCCCATGTGGTAGCATAAGTCTGATTATCCTGGTCTTCATAGGAATTCATTACCATAAAATCATCGGTTACATACTCCATATAGTCCTGTTCCTGAAAAATGAAGGGATAATCCCATGCAAAGCTTTCAAACTCCCTTGTCACAAAATACTCACCGGTCTTTTTGATTAGTATCACCACGGCAATCACGATTATGACCTTCAGCAGAAACTTCAAAAATCCGTGCTTTTTCTTCATATTTCCACCCATCCTCCTTTAATACTCCTCTTTATCCCTTATATAGGTATATTACAATATAAATCATAGCAGGCTCTTCATCGTTTTACAACTTTAACTTTTGCACGTTATGCAGTGGTAACGTGCAAAAGCATTTAAAATATTACAAAATTGAGTATTGTTACTTCTGCCGATTATGTTAAGATAGTTATAGTTATATCAGCAAACCTTTTGGGGGCAGACATGTATCGTTTTATGAATGAAGAAGAAATTGAAATCAGTCAGTTAAAAAACTTAAAAATGATTTATTTATATAAGCTGGGCGGTAACGACGCCGTAGCCGTTCATTACGGTGACAGCCGGCAGTTGAATCTCTGCGCCATGGACGCTAATTATCCGCTTCTAATGGAAAAGGTACTTACCCTTTATTCCAGGCAGAAGGATGACCCGGAACTCATCATAGACCCGGATACCCGCAGATTTCTGGACCGGGCTGTGGAAAAGGGCAATAATCACACCTCCTACTTTAACCGTGTGGGACGCAGATATATGGATATGGAAAGTTCCTCCACTCCCCGTTTTTCTTCGGACGGTGTGATACGTGAGACCTTACTTCCCCTGCTGAAATATTACCTGGGGCAGCTTTATCATATGTGGAATTTGGAAGATACCTTTGAGCCTGAGCCCAAAGGCTGGCACCGAAACTGTGTGCTGAAGACGCGCAAGGGGAAGGATACTTCGGTACTTCCTGTGAGAATCAATTTTATGACGGGAAATACTTGCAAAATTCTGGTGGGTAACTTTATGGCGCCCCTACATAGTATTACCTTTGAGGTTTCTTACCGGGAAAACCGGATTTTGGTCTTATTTGAAAGTGCAGACTTTAAACTGTTCGGAGAAAGCATCCTGGAACTTGGCATCGCCGAGAGCCGGGCCCAAACTACCATACAGGTAGAGGGCAATGTGGTATATCACGGGGACGAGCCCGTGAAAGCATATTCCTCCCCGGAAGAACTGCTGCGACAACAGCCGGATTTACGGCGTGTTTTGGAGGATACTGCCCTTGATTTGCACACAGCCCGTGTATATATACTTCCCTGGGAAGGATGGTGCCTCTGTCTGGCTCCCCGGACCACGGATGGGGACTTCATCCGCACGGATTACGATACCCTGTATCTGGAAAGCTACCGCCGCAAAACCGTGCTGCGGCAGTTTACCTACAGCCTGCTGGAAAATACGTCCGACGGATTAAAACTGCGGACAGACGGCGGCGTCCTGCGAAAACTATATTACGGACCCGGGCCCGAAGATACGGAGACCCTGTTTTTACCCGCCGGATATTATGCCGGCTGGGATTACAAGACCTGTTTGGAGTCTAAATACTTTTACCACAAGACGGAGGATACGGAATAATGGGATTATATGATGCTAAAAATGATGCGGACAGAGCCGCTTTAGCCAAACTGAATCAGATAAAAAATGATTTGAACTATACCTATGCACGATACTATGACCAGGTGTCGGACAAGTCAATTTTAAATTACATCATAGGCATTATCAGACGTCCTGAGACCGCACCCTTCGGCCCTTTTCCTCTTTTTGTGGAAATCGTGGAGACCATTTTAAACAACAGAACCAATTACAATATCAATACCTACATGGGCGGTATCGAAAAAGCCACCCAGATGTATCATACCCTGTTCCCTTACGGAGAGGAAACTCCGGATTTCAGGGTTATATGTGTGATGTTCACAGGCTTTTTCCGTGCAAACGGCCCTGCTGCCGCAGGTCTGTTTAACCGTACCCTCATGTCCTCCTTTCAGAATAAACAGAACTACTTGGAATTTATGCTGTCCTTTTCCCATGACCCCAAAGCATCCGAATGTCTTCACGACATCCTTCACTATGCTCTGGCAGTACGGGCGTTTTTTGTGGACGATGATACCTTTACCGCCAACATGAAGCATGTGACTCAAAAGCTTTTAAAAGCAGGAAAGCGCAGTGATATCCTTCAGGCTGAAATCCTGAAGGTGGAAAAAATGGCCGGTATCTACAACATTGACGAAACAGATGTGGCCAAAACAGAACAACAGCTCAGCCAAGCCAAGTCTTTACTGAATAATACACTGGGTATCCTGGAACAGGCAGACCTTAAGACAGAGCAGTTAAAGAGGATTACCCAGGATTCTGCGGCTACCATACAGGAGATTTCCAAGCGTGAAACAGACATCATCACCCTGAAGGCCAATACCGCCCGCGAAAGTCTAAATGCCGCATATAATCAGTTTTTGGATGATCAGAAGCAGGAGGTCATTTTCCAAAAAGATATTTTACTGGGGCAGCTGTTCCAGGAGGCGGAAACCAAGCTAAGCGAACTGCGCACCATGGCCAGAACCATTACTTCCGCGGCCAATTCCGAACTTTTACGCATTAATACCGAGACCTCCAATGCACTGGATAAGATCAGTCATATGGTCACGGATGACGAGGAAATCGCTAAGATACTCCACACCGCAGAGGAAAATAAAGAGTTGTTGGAGCGACTGTCCCGTCTGGAAATGCTGGACACCCGCAGTATCGACATTATTGCCCGCGGAATTGAAAGTCAGACAAAGGGCAGCTCCTCTAAGGACGCAGGTGCAGAGATATCCGGTACTACAGCTTCTCATAGTGATACCACAGCCCCTTCTGCCGTAACAACTGCAACCTATACGGTTACGGACAGCGGCACTCTTCCACAGACAGCTCCTGCTCCCTCTGTTATTCCTGATGTCAATCCTTTATTAGACCCTTCCATTCCTTTTGCAGAGCGTTTCCAAGTAGTTATGGAGGAAAAGAAAAAACGTATTGCTCAGGGCGAACATTTCCATGCAATGTTTGATGATGTGCTCACCATTCTCATGGAAAATGCCAACCCCTATATGATAGGTCCCTCCGGATGCGGCAAGACTTACATGGTAAAGCAGATTGCCTCTCTCCTGGAACTGGATTTTATCGATATCGGATATATCAACGAAGAATATGATATTCTGGGTTTCCAGACTGCTACGGGAGCTTACAGCACCTCCAATTTCTACCGTTGTTACAAGTACGGTAAGATTGCATTTTGCGACGAGCTGGACAACAGTAACAGCCGGGCTACCGTTAAATTGAATTCCTTCCTGTCCGGCGGTCCCAGTGCCCGTTACAGTTTCCCCCACGGAGAAATCGTAAACCGGCACCAAAACTTCCGCATTATTGCTGCAGGTAATACTACCGGAAACGGCGCTGATGCTAATTACAACTCCAGAGAAAAAATCGAAGAATCCGTACAGCAGCGTTTTACGCCTATCTACGTAGGCTACGATAACGAAGTAGAGAAGCATATTCTTAAGGACTATCCCGACTGGTTTGCATTTGTCATCCTGTTCCGTCAGGCTACGGATGCCTGGGGCAATATGAACGATTGCGCCGCACCGGGCATTTTTACCACCCGTGATGCAGCCCGTATTAAGCGTTATCTGGACCACAATAGTCTTAACATGGATAAAATCCTGGATTACGAATTTATCCAGACCAAGGACATGGAATATCTGGCATTCCTTGCCAAGCATATCCAGACCGGTGCAAAAAATCAGCCCAAGGCCAAAGAAATCTGTGATTTGTTTGTTAAGAAAGTGAAAGCTTTGCGCGAGAAAGGCGGATTAAGATAATATGAACACCAGCTATGGATTATCCCCCGAGATATGTCCATATCTTACAGTGGAAAAGCAGGCCAATATCCGGATTTGTAAAATGGATTTTTCCTCCTTAAGTCAGCTGCATTTATTTCTCCTTTCGGACCCGCCCATTAATTCGGACGTGTTTTATTCCAAAAACAGCCTGAATTCTTCGGAGGAATTTGCAGGAGCCCCTTTAGATGTGGCTATAGACTATTGCATCGGCGGCTATGAAAAGGATTTTTCCCTGTTTGTGAAACTGAAAAAGGATATTGACCGGGTAAATGTAAGAGTGTTCCACCCCAGAAAGGTATTTCCTTCGGTGGTAGGATCACGTCCCAATGTGCCTGCATTTATAGCCGGTGCGCCCAAATCCATGTACCGCATGGAACAGGTACAGCAAAAGAAATTTATCACCATTTACATGAATCTGGCTTACACCTCCGGCACCACGGAGGCCCAAATCAGAAACAGAGGTATATTGACCCTGAATCTGATTAAAATCCTGGAGCACAACAACTATGGTGTTAATTTCAAGGTATTCGAGGCCTGCCATGTGGAAAACGAAATCTTTGCGGCTTCCATCGGCCTGAAAAAAACAGGCGAGCTTCTCAATGTAAAGAAATGCTATTATCCCCTTTGCGGCAGGGAATTTCTGCGAAGGGTTCTTTCCCGTGTGAAAGAATCCATGCCCTTTAAAGAACGTTGGAACATGAGCTACGGCTTATTGCTCAGCGAGACCCAAACCCGTAATATCATGAATATTCCTGAGGACGCCATCATCATCGGCCCGCCCTCGGAAATGGGTATTGCCGGCAATGACATTTATGAAGATGCCGATGATTTTTGGAAAAAGCTCCACCTCTCCGAAGAAATCATCGTACCCCATTACTTGAAAGAATCTAAGGAGAACCGGATTTGAAAAACGGACTGATGAGCGATGACTTACTCACACCAATTACATCTGATACCATAGATACGCTAAGCAATAGTGAGCGGCAAAAGCTGGATGACTTTTACCAAAGCATCCGTCTTAAGGACTCCGGCGCCGTAGCAGGTTACGGTTCCTCTTTGCAGCAAAGTCTGTCCCGGCTGTCAGGCAGGATGATTTCCCTTATCAACACTGATGAGACCGGGCATCTGGAAAGTGTATTGTCCTCTGCAGTAGCTTACCTGAGTGTCATATCGGAGACGGAAAGCCTTCCCTCCGGCACCGACACTTCCCTACAGACACGCATCCGCGACCGGTACCGCGCTGCAGAGAAAAATGTGGATATGGTGACTACTGCCCTGCAGCAGTACCACGTAGGACTTATCAAAGACCAGTCCCTGCTTACCCAGCTTTACCATATGAATGCAGTGTACTATCGGGAGTTATCCCTTGCCATTTGGGCGGGCCGGCAAAAAATCAGTGACTATCAAAACGGGACTATGTCTGACCTCCGGCAGCGGGCCTTGCATTCTCCCCTGTCCGAAAATGCCGAAACCGCTTCGGATATGCAGACTCTCCTTACCAGATTTTGTAAAAAGCTGGAAGAGCTGGAGCTTACCTGTAATGTAGCCCTGCAAACTGCTGCCGTGATACGCTCCGCTTCGGAAAACCGCTCACGGATGGCTCTGAAAGTACAGGAAACCCTTTTTCAGTCCATTCCCCTGTGGAAAGAACAGGTCATGGAGGATATTACTTCTCCCCATGCAATAAGCGGGCCCCCTTCAGGACCCGCCCATCATACAAGGCAGCAAATGAATCTTTATCTGCTGAAAAATCTAAAAGAAATGCATCTGCTCTGTCGGGCCGGCAAGTAATCCTGCTTCCGGTACCGGCAGTTATTTTATCTCCTGTATCACCACATCTTTTACTACATAATCCCCAGCGGCTCCGCCATAATTAAAGCAAAGGGTCCAATCCCCATGGGTATCATGCTCCATGGTAAACTCAAGAGTGTATGTTTGTAATTCACCGGACAGCGCCACCGTCCGCCACATACAGGATGGATAGTCTCCGTTATCGTTTCGGTTTATTCCCAGGCTTAGTTCCACAGGTTCACTACAGGATGCCCGGAAACTGATACGATACTCCTTGCCTTTTTCCAGCCTGAGACCGCCGGCCTGGGACTGTATGTGCCAGGACTCCGGCATAGGCGCCGGTACACTTACCGCAAAGCTGTTTTCCGCCTCAGCCGACGTAAACTCTGCCTCTCCAAAATAGCTCCATTTCCCTACGGGGGCTACTTCCACCTTGGACATATCCCGGTTTCTTTGCTTATTACAATAAATCTCCAGATAATCCTTGGCATAAGCCGGCCTCCGGTGGAAAAATTCACGAAGATACTCTACTTCTTCCACGTAATTCCCTGCTGCCCAGCCCAGGTCAAAACGCCGGAAAGTATCTATGGTTGCAGCAGAATAACGGTCTGCATACATATCCAGCATCAAATCCACATTATCCGGTGCAAAACAGGTATCTACGATGTGGATATAATTGGCCTCAAACTGCTTTGCAAACACGGGATTGGTCATCAGATTATCTAATATGGACAGGAAATCAAAGGCGGAATCCGAAGCCCGGTTTTTATTCAGGGAATCATACTCATAATGGGTGTCCTCACTGTGATAGAGTCCCGCAGCATAATCCATATCATAAAAAACAAACCGCCACTTACCGTCTGCCTTAGGCAAGGACCTGTCCACCTCTTTTGAATGCCATACAATCCAATTATTCACATATCCCTTTATCCAATCCGCATTGTTAATATATGTCTGAACAGTCACATAATCCATAAAACTCTGCACATCCATCGCTGCAAGAAATTGCTGATAGTTTTCTTCCATGCTCATATCAGCTTCCCGGGCCCACCGGCATAATGCGGCAAACTCTTCCAGATCTTCATCTTCTCCGCTCTCGACCTCTCCATTTTTCAATACTGCCACATTATCACCGTCTATACCGTAGCGGGCTTCTATGTAATCGCTGTCCGGCTTTTCCCGCAACAGGTAAAATCCCCAGAACTCGCCGTTCAAAAACAAAATGCAGGGCTCCGATGCCATATCATCCGGTGCCAGGTCATCCGTTAAGTCCTGAAAAAACGCATCTCTGAAGTGCAGGGTCTGATTATCATTTCCCCCGTTTCGTATGGTCACCTTATCATACTTTTCAACCACTTCCCCTTCTGCGTCATAAAGGTCGTCTATAAAAGCATATTTCATCTTACCGGCCCCGTACTCCTTCCGGGCATAAAGACGGAAACTTTTTTGGGCTGCTGCACGTGACCAGTTACCGGAGAGACGGGCACCTACATTCACGCTAAATACCGGCACTCCCTCTTCAAACACCTGAACCGCTGCCGGAAACTCCGACTCCTTACCATGGATATTGTAATTGGTGGGATTTTGTGCATCGCCGGAATCATAAGGCTCATAATCATCACTTTTCAGCCATTCATAATAATTTTTACCAATCATGTAAAACCCCGTGTCCGGATGAAACAGATAATCCTCCTCAGTGACCAGGGATATTACCTTCATCTCCGTATAATAAGGTGCGTACTTGCCCACGAAATAACTGTTGGTCACCACCTCTCCCATAGCACCGTCGGCATCCTTTACCACAGCCCGTACAATAATTCCTTTGTCCACGGAATTCTCCGGCGGATTATATCCTCCCAGCGCAATATCGGTGATTGCACTGAGCCGGTTAGGTTCATAGGTATTATTGTAAATCTCAATTGGCTTTTTATATTTCACGGCAGTTGATGAGCTACGGGGATCACTGCCGTCCGTAGTATAGTAAATCTCTCCTCCTGCCGGTGCACCCAGTGTCAGTTCAAACTCCTCATCATAAAATCCCGCTTCCTTGGAAAAGACAGGAAGAAGTGCCTCCTGTGTCTTCCCGCTGTCCTCACCGGATGCCTGTATCACTGTTTCATATGTCCCTTCCGTAGATTCCGAAACATCATCTTTTCCACAGGATGCCAGCCCCAAACAACCGGACAATATCAATACAGCCAACCGCATTTTTCTTCTGCACTGTTCCCATCTTTTTGCATTCTCTTTTGTAGTTCTCATCCTAATAACCATGCCCTTTCCATAACCTGCGCTCTTTAGGCCGCAGGCATAAATTCGCATGTGAAAAATTTATTTTTCACACTATCCTCTTTCAGCGTAAACCCTTTTCCCGGCTCATTACGGGAACTGTCCCGGCTGCTGATATTATAATCAGTTTTACATAATAAGTCCCGGCTGTCAATTGACAACCGGGACTCTTTGCTAAAACACAATCAACGGAATAATCATCTCATCCTCTGTGAGACTGCCATGCATGGACACCCATCTTTCTTCAGTAAAATAAATGGTTAGGTTCCCTGTTGCAATGGCCAGATAATCCCCAAGCATAGACCTGAAATTCTTGTGATGTTTTCCGGTACCGAAAAGATTTCTGTCTATGGCCTCTTCCATAGGCATAAGCCGGAATCTGTCACCGAACTCTTTCAGGAATTCTTTCTCAAAGCATTCTTTTTTATCCTCTTTTACAAAGAAATTAAGCACCCGCGGTTCCAAAGAGGGCATCCGCACCAAACAGTCACAAATAGCCGGATAATCTTGTAAAACCACATATTCCGTATCAATATGACCGTGGTCCGCCGTTACAATCAGAAGGGTATCCTTCAGTTCCTCTGCCAGCTTATTCACACGGGTCTCCAGCGCTCTCAGCCCTTCCCTTACTGCTTGGGAGTTGCTGCCCTGCCTATGCAATAATCCGTCCGGCTGGTTCCAATACGCATATATATATTTCGTCTCCGGCTCTCTGCACAATGCTTCTATCCGCTCACAGATTTCATCAAAATTTTGAGGATGGGGCGGCGTAAAGGGCATACAATCATATGCTTTTCCACCGGCTCTGTTAATCCGGTCTACCACGCTCTCATAGGGATTGGTCATTCGGGCCACATTATAATCTGCCGCAGGCTCATCCGTTCCCTGGATTGTATTAAAAAACACCGTAACATTTTGGTTTATCTCCGGATAGTAACAGTCCCAGCCCAGCCAGCTGTGTTCGCAGGGCTGAAGCCCGGACATAGCCGATGTAGTAGCTGCCACCGTAGTGGACAGAAATACCGACTTATAGTTTCCTGCCAAATGTGTTCTGAAGGGACCATCCTCGTCCAGATGCTTTTCTAAAACAGCTTTCCCCATTCCATCCAAAAGAAGCACTACAATGTTCTTATAATCTTTATCCAAATACTCATCCAACAGAGGCAGCGTCTTACCTAACGGTTCTATCCCTCTCTTTTTCAAAATGGAGTTAGGCAGATTGGCAATACAGTTTTCATAATCCGGCCATATCAGGCCCTCTCTTGTTTCTGACACAAGCGTCACATCCTTTCATTCCGGCACGCTACTGTGTTTCCCGCAATCTTTCCCCTGCATGGTATAGACCAAGGAAACCGGCTACGCCTCATTATAAATCCTAGTGATAATCATATCCATGGGCAATTCCTTAATGGAAATATCCAAAAAGCTTACGGTTTCACTGAGATTGTCCAAAAACTCTTTGATTCCCTGTTTATCCAAATCAATCTCCAGGGAAACCTTATGGGCATTATCTCCGCGGATTACTTCTACACCACCCAGTGTTTCCCCCTTGTAGGGCTCTGCCAGGGTAAGTGTAATAATCTTTTTATTCCCCAAAGTGGACTTTAGACTTTCCAAGGTATTATCAAATACCTTTTCACCGTGATTTATAATAATAACCCTATGGGCCAGCTGCTCCACATCCTCCAAATCGTGGGTGGTTAATATAAAGGTGGTGCCCTGACGGTTCATCTCGCTGATAAACTCTCTGATTTTGGTCTTGGCAATTACATCCAGACCGATGGTGGGCTCATCCAGAAAAACGATTTCCGGTTTGTGGAGCATAGCCATAACGAACTCGCACTTCATTCTCTCACCCAGGGATAATACACGTGTGGGCTTGTGAATAACCTCCTCAATATCAAAGAGCTCTACCATTTCCTTCAGCCTTTTTTCATAAATATCATCCGGGATATCATAAATCGCCTGATTCATGGCAAAGCTGTCGATGGGGGGAATATCCCAAATCAGCTGGGACTTCTGTCCGAATACCGCACCGATGCGCTTTACATATTTTACCCTGTCCTTTGCGGGAGAATAGCCCATGACATCAATCTTACCGGCGGTGGGATACAAGGCACCACAGAGCATCTTAATGGTAGTAGATTTACCGGCACCATTGGGACCTAATATGCCGCAGATACATCCTTCCTCAATCTCAAAGGAGATATCTTTTACCGCGTGCACATCCACTTTTTCACGCTTGAAAAAGCTCTTCACACTGTCACCAAACCCACTGCCGCGTTTATAGGTAGTATAGGATTTTACTAAATTTTCAACCTGAATAATGGACATCATCAACCTCCCACGCCTTCATATAATAAAATCATCTTATTGTACAACCAAATTCCGAAACACATAAACAATGCACAGGGAATAATAGATAAATATGCTTTAGGGTCCAGCCTGCCCAGCAATGCGGATGCCGGGAAAAATCCAATCATTGCCACGGGAATCACCATCACCGCAAACACACGGACTGCCTGCGGAAATATGGACAACGGGTATTTTCCGAAATTACTGATACTGTCAAAAATCTCCGGAATACGGGAATTCCCTACCCATTTAAAGCTTATGGCCGCCATAATCAGATCCATTCCGCACAAAACCATAAATCCTGCCACAAATAATAGCAGAAATGAGCCGATGGCTCCGATTCCCGCCACTCCCGTATGACATGCAGAAATCACCGCCATCACCACGCCGCCTGCAAATAAGCTGATGCTTTGTACATCGCAATTAGTGGCCATAATGAAAAACAACGGCGAAATGGGCTTTAACAGCACTGTCTCAAAGCTGCCGCCACGGATGTGGTCCATGGTTACCCACACAATACTGCTCAGCACCATGGAAGCCAGTCCCGTAGACATGGAATATACGGACTGCACCAGTAATACTTCCCACATATTCCAACCGGGAAAGGTGGCACCGTTGGCATAAATCAAAACCGTTACCAGGGGAAATAAAATGTTGGACAAAAGGGTAATCAGACTACCCATCACAAAATCAGCCCGGTATGCTAAGGCCTGCGAAAAGGCTGTGCGCAGGCAAATACGATACAATTTTAAATGTTTCACAATTTACCTCTTTTCAAATATCTTTTGCTACCGTTTCAACCTCAGGCGCCTACTGCCGTAAAACGCTTAATGGCACAGCGGTACAGAGCCTCACTGAACAGCATCATCAGTCCTAGCGCCACCGCCTGCAAAACTACTGCCTCAGGAACATTAAGTCCCATACTTCCTATGCTCTCACTTCCCGTCCATACCATTGCCGGTATGTAGTTGGTATACTGAAAAGGTAAAAATAACATGATTTTCTGTACCACATCCGGAAAAAAGTTCAGCGGAATCAATGCACCCGAGAAAATCTGGGCAAATAGCTGATACATCACTCTGACTCCGCTTGATTTAACCAAAAAGAATGCAGTCATACCCAGACAGTAATTTACATAGAAATTCATTAAAAAGGCCATAGCCACGGAAAGCAGTGTCCAGCCCGTACTTACCGGCCGGATATCAATCCTAAAGAGAAAAATAAAAATCAGGAAGCAGGGAAGGAATTCAAAGAAAAATCCCAATACTCTGTGCCCAAATTTTTGGGAAAGGGCAAAGAAGCGATGGTGGATGGGACGCATGGTAAAAGTCAAAAATTTACCTGTACGCACCAACATCTGCAGATTCCAGTCTGCAAAATCCATAGTCAGATATCCTATCAGCGCAGAAGCTCCGAAATACCGGATGGTCTGGCTGAATTCCATGCCTGCCAGAGTGCCTTCTCCGCCGTACACTGCGGACCATATAAAATATTGTACGATAAAATATACCGGTCCTACAAAGACCGAAACCAGGGAATGGGTGCGGTAGGCACTCCACTCTTTGTAAGTAACAAATGCTACCGCTTTGCATTCCCTCCACATATGTAATAATTTTTTCATGTCTCTACCTCTTCTGAGACCGTTTCTCTATGCTACTTTAATCCGGACCAGATAATATTCTGTACATTGTAAAGGGGCTCCGGAACCCAGAACACCTTGTTGAAAGGTACGAACCATACTACAGCCAGTTCCTCCACAGGGTCTATATCGATGGAACAGGTGCCTGAACCTTCATGCATGAATGTACCCGGAGAATAGGTATGTGCATAGCCCTGACGCATATCAAAGCCCAGACCGTAGCCGCGGTCAGGTTCATTGGCTCCCCAGCAATAGTCGGGAATATTATGCAGCTGTTTGGTGGTCATTAATTCCACGGACTTTCTGCCAAGGATTCTTACATCGCCCAGTCTGCCTTTACCCAGCATCATATGTGCAAAACGGATTAAATCATTGGTGGTGGACATAAGTCCCCCGCCGGTGGAAGGAATCTTACTCCAAATAGGATCTCCGTCCGGATCGTAAGTACCTGCTATAATCTGATCCAGCCTCTTTTTGTGGCGTTCACTCTTCGCAAATGCTCTCTTTGCCATTTCGGCAGTGGGAATAAATGCGGTCTCATTCATGCCCAGGGGCTTAATGATATGCTCCATAATATAATCTTCCGCACGCTGGCCGCTGGTTCTGGTAATGATTTCACCCAACAGGGCAAATCCAAAGGAGCTGTACTGCCAACGGGTTCCCAGCTTACCGCGCAGACCTCCGGAAATACCGGCCTTTACCCAGTCAAATTCGCCTTCGCCGTCCCACAACTGTCCGGCCTCATCTATGAGCTCCCATGCACTCTTAGGTGCTACATCCGGGAAACATCCCTCATCCGGGCTGATTCCTGAAGTATGTGTCAACAGATGATGAATCTGAATCTCATTAAAGGGCGGCTCCGCAAACTGGGGCAGAATATCCGCCACCTTGGAATCCAAACGGAACAGTCCCTCCTCCACCAGCTGCATAATAGCAACCGTGGTAATGGGTTTGGTAATGGATGCGATAGAGAATACCGTATCCGGCTGCATTTTTACATCTGAGACCGCACTACCCTGTCCCATACTTGCATTGGCTATGATTTTACCCTTATGGGAAATGGTATATTCCGCACCGAAAATCACTTCCTTGTCCATTAACTTCTGCAGATGTCTGTGTAATACCTCAAGTCTGCTACTGTCATAACCGGTTTCTTCCGGCAGACATTCTGTTTTTCCCTGAATCACATTCATACTGAAACCTCCCTTAATCTTTTTTGTTATTTTATAAAAAATAATTTCTTATCTCTTGATATTTTGAGTAAATATTAGTCCTTCTTCCGCAAAATCCAAATCAGATTACTCTGATATTTCCACGCAGTGGACGGATCCTGCAAATCTTCCTTATCCCCTCTGTAGCCTCGGTAGATATCCACCACCTCATAGCCGCAAAGCTCTGCCAGCAGGAATATTTCCGAACGATAGGTCTGTCTCATCCGCAAGGGACGCACTCTCTCCCCGATGACTTCGCCGGCTTCATTGTAAGTAACAAACTTCCAATTGCCCTGCATTACCTGAGTAAAAGGATCATAGGATATGGCATTATATATCTTTTCCTTATAACCTTCATTGTTTACATATTCCAACCGGAAGGTATAATCCTCCGGCGTGGTCTGCATCTGCTGCGCCTGAGCACCGGGCCAGGGGTCAAAGGTATTAAAGGTGAGAATACCGCCGGGAAGCAATTGCTCCCTGATATTCAGCAGTGCTTCTTTCTGGGTCTTGGAGTCCGGCAGATGCATAAATCCGCTTCGGGCAATAATAGCCAGGGAATACTTCCGTCCGGAATCAAACTTTGTCATATCTGCAGGATAAATATTTAGATCCAGTCCCTTTTGCTCAGCTTTGGCAGCCGCCACCCTGCACATCTCCTCGGACAAATCCGTTCCATCGATTTCGATGCCTCTCTCCGCCAGATACAACAACACCGCCCCGGTTCCGCAGGCAATATCAACGGTTCCGCCCTGACCCCACTTCTTGGCCAGTTCCAGATAAAACTCTTGAAAATTATCATGCTTGTCAAATTCCTGAGTATACATTACCTCCAAATATCTGTCATAGTTTTCTGCTACATCCTTAAAATCATGTAAATCCATTTCAGCCCTCCCTTAATATCCTATCACCATCTATCGTGCTTTCCCGCCGCCTTCGCTTCTCCGATTCAAGGAAGAACACAGCATGCGCATCCCAGCGGAACGTTCTTTACTTCATGGGAATTTCCTGTGAAGTAAAAAACCCCCTATCCGACAAGGATAAGGGGTCAGCATATATATAACACGCTATTCAAAAATCAACTCTTCCCTATTATCCTTTTCCGTATGCCAAACAAGACCGTGTCTATTGGTGGTAGTCACTGTCACAGAGGTAGTATGGACTGTATAATTGTTTACAAATATACGCATGAGAAAAGCTCCTTTCTGAATATTTCGTTCAGAATACTCCTATTTAGAGCATCTGTCAACATAAAATTTCTTTTTTTCCCAAATTTCTTTATCGGTACATGGCCAGCTCCATGCTGTCCAGATACTGGCAGAGAGACTTATTAAAGCTTTCATAATCAGCCTCTTTAAATTCCTCGACTCCTTTTGCTACATTTACATCCACTGCATTGGTTTGGTTGTAAAAAGTAATCATAAGAGGAATACCTACGATCTTGGACATACCTCTGATAGTCAGGGTCCGTCCCTCCTGCAAATCCGCAACCGCCGCCTTATCAGCTACCATGGCTGCCCGGTCGTCCACCAATATTTCCAGCCCCTGATAATAATCAAAAACCGACTGTGCTGCTTTACAGATCTGCTCCCAATCCTCCTTTAATTTTCCGAAGGAAAATCCGAGCCCCCTGGCGAGAGGAGGATTTATCCTCCTTTAATTTTCCATATACAGCAGTCTGATACTGCTAAATGCTACATCCCCAACAATCCATTTACCAGTTCCACACATTTATTAAACTTAGTAAGATAATCTCCCTCAATGTATTCAAAATGTTTTCCATGTGAATGATATATATCTGCCAACATTTCACGATATCTGGGACGGTTATCCCGAATCTCTTCACTTCTGTCTCCATCTTGTACCCATTTTACATCTGGTGCCAAAAACAATATCAAATCATAATTGTTAAGTGCATCAATTGCATCGGCAAGCTTTACATTAGCTTCGTCTCCCCCCAGAAACTTTAAGTAAAAACGGGTTATAAGGCAGTCTGTGTCACAAAAAAGAACTTTGTTGCTGTGTTCTATTGCCTTTATCTCATTCATTTTCTGGGTTAAAAGAATCTCTGTAAAGTCTTCATCCAACATCAATGAATCGGTTCCTGACTTCTCAGATAATTCCCTGCCGGCCTCTTCGATATAGTTGGTATTAAAATAATTAGCCAGATTTACCGTCATTACAGACTTTCCGGAACTCTCCAGACCGATAATGAGAACCTTCTTCACATAATGGGGTTTAACAACCTTGGGCAACCAGTCCCAATATCTGTATATATTATCCCTAAGCAAGGTGGAACTCATTTCATTTCTCTCAAATACGTAAAACTCACTATCCGGATAATTCACATTCCAAAAACTGTTCTCATCATAATCAGAACCGCAAAATACCACATCAATCGGTTCCCCGATTTCTTTCTTAATGTATTCCGTATCCGCCTTTGAAGCTTCCAATGTATATTCTGACTTAGATGCACAATCATCCTTCAAAACCAAAATCTTTACATTTCCTATGTGCTTCGTCACCTGATACAACCATCGATACCGGACTTTATAATCCACCTCATCTCTGTTGGTCCCTACACTTAAAACCACATAAAGCTTCTCACACATACAGGCTGCTTTAATAATGCACTGCAAATGACCATTATGCATCGGATTAAAAGACCCCCCATACATTCCCACTCTATACATAGCCGTATCACTCCTTAACAGTGTTCATTTTTGTATCTCTCATCCACTTCATAAGCATGAAAATAGCATTAACCAAATAGACAGACCACATTAAAACAGTTGCCATATCTCCTGTGCCGTTAATAAATGCATATATCCACATAATAACAGTCACTACATCCACAACAATCCACAGTATCCACTGTTCCATATATCTTTTTACGCATAGATACTGTGCAAACACGGAAAAAACCGTACTCATGGCATCAACAAAGGGAAGGGTACCATGTAAAAACTTAAGTAAAAATCCATATGCTATCGTTCCTGCTATTACACAACCATAAGCCAATATACTGTTGTTCCGGGTCATACGTTTCTTTAATACTTCTTCGGTCTGCTCGTTCATGTTTTTAGACCACATATACATTCCGACAAAATTCATGGGCACGTAGTAAATAAGGTTTAACATTACCTCTCCCCAATATTTTGCTTTCCATGCTACTAAAGCATACAACACTGTATTTATCGTACCAAACCAGAAGCTGGATAATTTACCCTTACCGGTCAAAATAACACACCATATTCCGGTGAGTGCTGCCACAATACCTGTCAATGTGTCCTTCCAATAAACAGACACTCCTAAAATAACTGCTGTTGCAACCAGCAACCATATGATTTCCCACTTCTTCCATCCGGTCAGTTCTTTTTTTATTAACTCCTTTACCTTTTTCATTTGTTCCTCCTGACTATTCTACTGTTACTAATGGTACTCGTCACCCACCGTATTTGCAGGACAGGCATTCAAAGTGGAGCGTATAAAAATAAAACACCGCCCAAAGAACTACCAATGTCAACAACAGACTTGTAAACCACCGCTTCTTACGAAATTCCCCAATACCTAAAATCAGCGCAGCTAAAAACACCAATACCAATTCTATCTTCTGCGGCTCTATATGGCTGTTTGCCTGCTTTTGAAAATATACACAAAGATAATCCTTGGAAAATACAGACATAACAATACACCACAGTATAATAAAAAGTTTTGCAATATTATGCCCGGCAAACTGCCAACACTTTTTAAATATGGTTTTAACTTTTTGTGTCATGTATTTATACCTCCGATATTGAAAACTACAATTTCCTGTAAACCTGCTCCAGTGAAACATGTGGCTTTTCGGAATACCTTTTTATATTTGACCATTCCTGCTTCTTTTCTGTAAAACCAGACTGTTCCCATGCTTTGTATGCCTGTATATATTCATATTCCTCATTACTTAGTCTTTTAATTTCTGAAATATTATCGTTCTCAAATCTACCAATAAAACCATATTCGAAAATACCGCTGTCATCTCTCATAAATCCCAGCAAATATCCTTTCCCGCTATCTTTATCAAACTCCAAAAAGACCAAATGCATCCAGGCTTCCTCTGTAAAAAGAGTCTTCAGAACCGTATAATCAGAAGTTTGATATACGGTAAGTTGTGTTCTTGTGGATCGAAAGGGCTTTTCGATATTATATAGTTGCTTTCCATCGGGCGAAAATGCGATTCCTTCATCCTGGGCTCCGTTTTGGGTAATCACAATTTTATTCAAAAGCTTACCCTTTTCCAAATCATAAACCGCCAGCGAACCTTCTGTGGATTTGGTAACAAAGATATTAGTTCCCGGCTGGAAAACACCCACATAAGCATGTTTTATATCCTTAAATATATTTAATTCCCGATTGTTTTGGTCATACACATATATGGAAGGACCATTACAACCCACACGATATATTCCATTATCATAAAATCCCCAGAATTTGCGCATATAACAACCTCCATAAAATGCTAGTCACATTTTAAAAATTTTTAGACAAATCCTTATTAATTCTTTCTCTGGTTACGTGCTTATTTCGTCCAATCTGCACCCTATTAAGATACGCACCTCTGTCGCAATCCTTGTCCCAGTTTTTTTGTATATGTTCGGCCATCTCTTCCACAGATACAATGTACCAACTGCTTGTCCAGCCGTGATTCCCTTCCATATATGCCACCCGTTCTTCGTCCCAGCGAAGCGCACTCACATATCCTCCCGGGTCCGTAGGTGACTGTTTATATGCATCCCAATACTGTATTTCATCATCAAACGTCATAGTAAGAATCAACTTTTTCAAAATATCTAAATCCGGAATCCTCTCACTGGAGACAGTCACGTTGCCTCGTGCATCTTCTTCACCAATCTGAAATCCTAAGAGTTGTAATTCTTCTATCTGCTTATTTGTCATAATTCCACCTATTCCAAAGTTTCCTTATCTTTTTTATTTACCACCATACACGCATCAACAATATCATAAAAACATCCTGCTAATTTAGAGCTTCTCCTTCGGCCATCACTCCCACCATAGGAATTCCAAGTCTGTCTTTGGCTGTTACTACTCTCACCTTGCCTTAATCTTTTTTAACATTATTTATCCTCCTGTCTAAACGACCGGGCAACTGATATAAACTTACTATCTGTATGATTTCCTAATTGCATATTATCAAAATATCATATGCGCTCTAAACAACATTCTCTGTTCCTTGTCAATCAAGTAGATTCCAGCCAATAAATAAATCCTATG
>JAFXEW010000006.1 GCA_017513625.1 Lachnospiraceae bacterium
ATCAGAGTATTACAGCACGACAAAGAAAGCGATCAGATTCGCATAGGTGCTGAGAGAGGGATTTTTGAGGATCAAATGGATAGACTGGTACAGGACACCATAGCCCAGTATGAACAAAGGACAGAGTGGTGTGGTGGTTTCCAGGTAGCGTGTGAGAGATACTACAAGCGTATCGCCATAGTAGATGCAGACAGCCTGGCAGTGCTCCGAGTAATTTACCCAGTAAAAGAGGAGGAGTAGGCTATGGGAGTTATCAAAGATGCAATAATGCAAGCCCTCAAAGAACAGGGCGTACAGGCTGAATGGGTAGGCGAAAAGCCCAGGAGGATCCAATCAGCAAAACAGGCGAAATATGCCGACCTCAGAAAGGTAGAAAAGGGGTATATCCAGGGAGTTCACAAAGCAAGGAAACACAATGAAAACACTGGTATTTGATGTAATGCTCAATGGGCGGTTTGTCTGTACCCTCAGAATGAAATACTGCCCTTTATTTCCTCTGACAGTAGAGGAGATCTGCGAGTTTGTAGAAAGCAAACGACCTACATTGAAAGGAAAGAAATATAACATTGAATTTTAACAGATATGGCAACACTGATTAAGGCTGATGGTACCAGAACAGAGATACAGCCAAAGAACGGTACCGATTTCAAACTGGAGGAGCTACAGGAGTATGTAGATGGCTACATAGAGATAGTAAACCTCCGTAATGGTGAGATCCTGGTGATAAACGAGGATGGAAAGGATAGATACGACACCAACAAGGCTGCAACGGAGCTGGCACACCAGCACCACGCTCTGTTTCCTGGTGATTACATTGATGGTGATGTGGTACTTTGTAAAGATGAGGAGGTACAGTAATGGGAGAAGTAGCAAGTGATATTATAAATGGATGGTGCTGCTCCCTATGCGGTATTTACTTTGAGGAGGAGCATAATCATCCTGTAGTATGTGAAAGTTGCTGGGAGCAACTCTCGGAAACTGATAGAAAGAATTACATTCTTGCATATCATAAAGAGTTTTAACATGAAAATAAGCATAGAGTTACTGATAACAGCATACAACAAAGTTAGGCGAAACAAACGCCCCAGGAAATGCTGGAATTGCAAACATTTTACCCCTACCAATCAGCGTTTCGGTGAATGTGATAAGGTGAAAACATCTATAAATTATAGGGATTACAGAGAAACTGATACCTGTACCGAATATAAAACTGCTACAGAAAACGGATGGAGAATATCTAAAATCACTGTTATTGGATATATGGTGTGCGATCTTCACGAATGGAAAATTTAACATAGATATATGGAAATAAAACTAAAATGGAGGTATGCAGAGGGTACCTTTGACACTAAAACAATGGAGCTTATCAGCCTCCCTGCAAGGGCTGTAAAGCACGAAAAGGATGCAGAGATCAGCATCCAGACATATAACGAGAATGGCAGCAAAGGCTGGAATCTCTCTATAGCAGAGATTCACCTGGGAGATATTGATAGTAGCAACGCTCTGGCTGCTGAGATAGTAAGGAGGTTTAACGAGTTCCCAGAGGAGCTAAAAAGGTAAGCAATATGGATAAAGAACGATTTGAAAAGGCTATAGCCTTAAACCAAACATTGGAAACATTCAAAAAGCATAAGGAGGCTGTGATAAGCTCTAATATGCAATATGGAGGCAGCTTAATTTTCCACTACAACGATCACAAACAGGATGTAAATCTTATTGGAGAGCTGTACGGAGATAAAGACTTTTTCAGTAAGTATCTGGAAAATTTGGATGCAAAGATTAGTGAAATTGAAAAAGAATTTAGCGAGTTATGAAAACCAAAAGAATCAGTTTCAAAACAGATATAGATCTGGATTTAGGTTTCTGGGCGATACTCCCAGCAATCAATATCAACCGACACAGCAAGAGCCTGGAATTTGAGTGGCTTTGCATTGGTATTTACATTTCAAGGATCCAGGACTATGAGTAAGATACAGCCCAGTTGGATCTGCGTTAAGATAACTGTGTACAAAGACTATCACGCTGACAAGGTAGTTTACTACAGAGGGCAGATCTCTATAGATATGCTTAAAAAATGGCGGTGGTACTTTGAGTACCTGGCAGCCAGGATCAAGGTTAAGCACCCCAGGAGAAAGGTGGAGCTTACTATCTGCCCTCAGACTTTACCCCTGGGCGATGAGTATGTACAGGAGAAAATCAAAAACCTACTCCGACACAGGAGAGCTAAGCTACAGAAGCTCATAAACACCCCTGTAGCAAGCGATCTATTTAACGATAACCAGATAGACCTGGAAAAGAAAATAGAGCAAACAAGGGCAGAAATAGCAGCTCTGGAGAGAGGAGAGTACACTGGTTGGGTACCTCCATACTACATTAACGAAATTAAGCAATGGATATAATCAAAAAGAACATGGAAAAGGAAACAATCAAGAGAAAGTACAATGAGCTTGTAGCATCTTTAGAAGATGCCAAAATGTACGATGGCAGAGGTGAGTATAACGGCTATGTGTGCGAGAAATGCGGTTACATAACAGCAACCCTCTACAAGGAAAAGGGCGTTACGCCTTTCATTATTCAGTGTGAGAAATGCGGAAAGGCTGCAATGCACAAGATCACCAGCCGAAACGCACCACCAGCAGATCCAAATATCTCAGAGGTTAAGAACTGGGTAAGACCAACATTGGATCAGCTTATGAAGATGAGCCAGGCAACGATAGATCATGTTCTCAATGGTGGGCTTGTGTTTGAGGAGGAGCTGAAAGGGCTATGAGAAAACTAAAAGCAATCTGGCAGCTACTCTGGGCTGATAAGTGGGCAGTATTCTCTTTTGAGGATTACGCACCAAATCCAGCCTGGCAGAAGATCCCACATTTCAAAAGCACGGTTTCACACCGAGATAAAGAATTTTTCTGGTTTATCAAACAGCGTATTCAAAACATTATAGAAAGCGAGGCTAACAATGAATAGAAAAGGTTTCAACGGAAAGGCTATCTACAACCCTCAGGGCAAAGCTGGGGAGTATAGCGAATGGGCGTGCAACTTTTATACAGGTTGCTCAAATAATTGTGATTATTGCTATTGCAAAAAGGGTTTCATGGGTAAGACCTGGAACGAGGTACCACAACTCAAAAAGTGTTTTACCGACACACAGGATGCCCTGGTGTGCTTCGTAAGAGAAATGGAGCACAATATAGAGCAGCTTCGCCAGGTGGGAGTGTTCTTTACTTTCACCAGTGATCCGATGCTCCCAGAAACAAAGCAGCTTACTTGGGCTGCAATCAAGGAGGCTCTGATGAGAGAGGTACCAGTGCAGATCCTCACCAAACGAGCAGACTTTTTGGGCGATCCTGAGCTGGAGGAGATCACACCAACCCAGCGTAAGAGAGTAGCGTTTGGCTTCACCCTTACAGGACATGATGAGCTGGAGCCTGGAGCCGATACCAATATGATGCGTGTAGCTGCTATGGTAGATCTCCACAGCAGAGGTTTCTACACCTTTGCCAGCATTGAGCCTGTGGTGGACTTTGTAGCATCTACCTCAATGATTAACCTTACCAGGGGAGCCTGTGATCTTTACAAGATCGGCTGTATGAGTGGAAAGCGATACACACGCCAGGAGCAAATAGAGGCGTTCTATATGCTGGAAATGCTCAAAGAAGATACTGGCTCCAGATTCTACCTCAAAGAATCCCTGATTAAGCTGCTGAATATAGACAGAGCAGATCTGCCTGAGCACTTTGTGGAAAAGGATTTCAATATCTTTGCCCTGGCTGGCTACCAGTATGGAGTATGTAGGGTGTGCGGTTGCACTCAGCATGATCCCTGTTTCAATCCAGATCACGGATATTGTGGCTGGGCAGACAGCAGCCATACGCTCTGTGATTTTTGTGCGGATCCTGATCTGAGGGATAGCGAACACACAATTCACTGTGTAAACACAAAAGGCTATGGTAGTCATTAACGGAGAAAAGTTCTATGATAAGCCTGGTAGCTGTGGATCCTGCCCTTTCTTCAACTCAGGATCCA
Organism: Lachnospiraceae bacterium; assembly: GCA_017513625.1. GTDB lineage: Bacteria > Bacillota > Clostridia > Lachnospirales > Lachnospiraceae > Acetatifactor. The sequence continues at coordinate 4,027 of JAFXEW010000006.1, forward strand.
CACACCTTTGCCCCTCCAGCAGTGGGGTGTGTATGCTGTTCGGTGAAAACCACAAATCATACATAAACCCACCCAGGAGGTGCCAAAAGCTCTTTAATAAGGCTTTCCGTTTTCCAGAGGGTACCGAGCTTTGCATAGTGGCTGGAGAAAAATAAACGGCTCTATATTTGTTTTATTTAATATAATGTAGTAATTTTGCGTTCAATAAACACACTTTATGAGTAAGCAGCAGAGAAAAGTAATCCATATTGAGCTTACGGATCCACCTACTGGGTACCGTAAGCACTACTATTTTGGCAGTGTGGCAGCCATATACGACACATTACCAAAGGAGATAATAGGAATATCAAAAGAAGCTCTCTGGGGCACTCTTAAATCAGGAGAGCACCGAGGCAGAAAGGCGATCATTCGCCAGGGAGTAGTAATATCAAAACAAACCGAGCGTGGAAAGAGAGGATAAATCTATAACGGAAGCAATGAGCGATCTGGCTACGGCTATTAAACAGCTTGCAGGACAGACACCTTTTGCCGTTGAAGCCGTGAAAAGATATAACAAAGAGTTAAGGATTTGCATACTAAGATCCATGATAAACAATTTAGCCATTTTTGCAAAGGAGGAGCTTATATTGTTTATACGGTTGCAATCAGCCTCCTGGCTTACACGCTGGTACTGGCAAAAGAGATACAGAAAAGCAAAGCTATCCAGGATTCAACTGGAAAGGCATATTAGAGATTTCAAACAAAAGGAGGATTTATGTTAGGAGCGATAGTAGGAGATATTGTAGGCTCACGCTTTGAGTTCAACAATAC
>JAFXEW010000052.1 GCA_017513625.1 Lachnospiraceae bacterium
AAATGCGGAATTACTAAATGTGCGGCTTTGGAATTTATGATTAGTCCCTGTTTTTATGAGCTGGGACAAAATTAAGCGCCCTGTTCGCGGCCGACGGAATCTAGAGTTAAACCTCTATCTTCCGTCTACCGCGGACAGGGCACTTATTTTGTTCAAGACCATAAAAACAGGAACCCGATCCCAAAGCCCGGCACATTAAGAAATTCTCGCATTTGCTTCCAAAACAATGTTCAATGTACATCCCCTGCGAACAAAACCGGGCAGGTGTACTTCCTAGAAAAGACACGAATAATAAGGGATTGGAAAGGTGCCTTCCGTCAGAAACACCACATTTGACATTGCGTTTTCCCGGGGCGGATTACGCTGCAAGGTGCCGGACGGGGCTGCGGCTTAAATTTAAGGATATTGGGGTTATAGGTGCAGCCGTTTTTGTATTGAGGGTGCAAGGAATACCGCACAGACTATTTTGACTAAATCTCCCGGCAGAAATGGGAGCACACCTGCTGTAAATGCGGCAGAAATGTTCAGACCACTTTGAAATGCAAGCCAGAGAGTGCCGGGAATATAGCAGGCGACAGTACCCATGAGGGAAAACAGGAGAAGGGATTTGCGTGATTTTCCTTTGGATAATCCACAGAACAGAGCTATCAGCAGATAGCCCAGCAGATATCCACCCGTGGGACCAAGTAATTTGCCGGGCCCGGAAGTAAATCCGGCAAAAACGGGCAGACCAAAGAAACCAATCAGCAGATATAGAAGGACACTTGTCATCACCTGTTTGCAGCCCAGCAGATACCCAAAGAGATAAATGGTAAAGGTACATAGCGAAAGAGGCACCGGACTGAAGGGAAGCATTATGACGAGTGGTCCTGTAATACATATAAAAGCAGCAGCCAGTCCCATGAGGACCAGCTGCTCTGTTTTATGATTCGCCATTTTTATATTTATCAACGATGGCCCGAATTCTTTCGCTGGGATTCAGTAAATCGCTGATGGAACTGTCGTGATTTAAGGTATCAACGATGTAGGCGATGTACTTACTCATGTCGCAATCGATATACCATTCACGCTGCAATAAAGAAGGCGTCTGGTAAATCAGGTTGGTAGTCAGTACACGGGTAATAATACCTTTTTCATAAGCGGAGTCAAATTTCTCCAAACCGCCGGTAAATAAACCGAAGGTAGAGAACACATAGATACGATTAGCTTTGCGCTTTTTAAGGGCAGCAGCTACCTCCAGAACGCTTTCGCCGGAGGAAATCATGTCATCAATGATAATCATATCTTTACCTTCCACATCAGTGCCCAGGAATTCGTGGGCAATAATGGGATTACGTCCGTTTACTACTTGTGTATAATCACGACGTTTATAAAACATACCCATATCCAGACCTAAAACGTTAGCGATATAAATCGCACGCTTCATGCCGCCTTCATCGGGTGAAATAACCATCATGTGGTCGCTGTCTATAGTCAGGTCCTTCTGGTTTTTCAGTAAGCCTTTGATAAACTGATATGCAGGCTGTACGGTTTCAAAACCATGGAGGGGAATTGCATTCTGTACACGGGGATCATGTGCGTCGAAGGTGATAATATTATCTACACCCATGCTTACCAGTTCCTGTAATGCCAATGCGCAGTCCAGGGACTCTCTGGAGCTTCTCTTATGCTGGCGGCTTTCATACAGGAAGGGCATAATAACTGTAATACGACGGGCCTTACCGCCAACGGCCGCAATAATTCTCTTTAAATCCTGATAGTGGTCATCGGGAGACATATGGTTCTCCTGACCGCAGAGGGAATAAGTGAGGGAGTGGTTGCATACGTCAACCAAAAGATATAAATCATAACCACGGGTAGACTGCATAATCATGCCCTTGGCTTCTCCGGAACCAAAACGGGGTACTTTAGCATTTAAGAGGTAAGAATCGCGCTGATAACCGTTAAATGCAAGGGAACCTTTATGCTCACTCTCGCGCTCGGCTCTCCATTTAACCAGATAACCGTTTACCTTTTCTCCTAAACTTTTACATCCTTCCAGGGGAATGATGCCTAATGAACCTACGGGGATGGTCTCTAAATTACGCTTTTCCTCGCGATTGCCCATGAATGAATCCTCACTTTCTATGCGCTGGTGCCGTTATATTTCCTTTTCTTTAACATCCTTACATCAGGACCTGTCAACTTGCAGAGTTGATAATTGCTGGTGATACGGGAGAAAACACGGTCGGAATATCGGTCCCGCAGTTCTTCCAATCCCAGATTGGTGGAAATAATCGTAGCCCGATGACGCAGATGCCGTTCATTTAACAGAGAGAACAGCTGGGAAGTCACAAAAGAATTAGTTACTTCCGTGCCCAGGTCATCAATAATGATTAAATCGCATTCGTAAATATCCTGATACAGGTTGTATAGGTCCGTTTTATTTTTGCTGTCAAAAGTAAAACGGGCCAATGTATCAAACAGCCCAACTGCACTGAAATAGATGACAGAACGGCCTGTTTTCAACAATTCTGCGGCAACGCAACCGGAAAGGAAGCTTTTGCCAGTACCTACTGTACCATAAAAAAACAAATTGTGATAGTCTTGTTTGAAGTTTTGTACAAAATTTTGACAGATTTCTACTGCGCGGCTAAAACGTTCCAGGTCATTTCCCTGATAGTATTCGTAAGAAAGAGTAGAGAAATTCTCTGTGGAGATGATATTTTGTATGTTGGACTGTTCATACAAAATAGCCAGTTCCCGGCGCTTAAAGCAGGCGCACTTACGGGAAGGACCGTGAGTGGAGGGGATATATCCGGAGTCCTTGCAGTCCGGACAGTCAAAAATAGGGTCCAGATAATCGGCGGGATAGCCTGCACGGATGATGAGGTCCTGTTTCTTGCGGCGGTGGGCGTCCATTGCATCGTGGAGACGCGTAAGGGCATCGGGTACGCCCGAAATAATATCTTCCGCAAAAGCAGAAGAAACAGAACCGGTTGCCATGTCTAATTCTTCATAACCGGGAACCCGGGCATATACTTCCCGGATACGGCGGTTCATTTCATGACGGTTGCGGTTCTGTATGTCTCTATATTCACATATGATGTTTTCGTATTGTAAATTGTTCAGTGCCACTTGGATTTCCTCGTATATTGAAGTATTAATCAGTTGCTGAGCAGTTCTTCTTCCAAAACGTTGAAGTCATAATCATTGTGCTGGAAGCGGTTGAAACGGTTGGCTGCAACGGTGACATTAGAGCCGTAAGCTGCTTTGCCGGGTTCGCGTCGCTTCTGATAAAGACGGTCAATCCGGTTGATATCGTCCTTTTTATGTACACCCTTTTCCTTCCAGCTGCTGAGTATCTTTTCGGCATATTCAAAACGATGCTTGTCCGTGGCCATTACGGTACGGTCACATGCCTCGAAAATGATATCCATGGGGAAACCGTAGTCCTTTGTCCAACGGAGGATGTATTCCATCTCGCGGTTGGTGGGAGTGTTGTTTTTGCCCAGCTGGTTCATAATGGCATAGATATTTTTGTCATATTTGGAAGAATATTTTGCGGCTTCACCGGGGGTGGTGATGTCATTTTCCTTCCAACTGATGGCTACTTTATCAATATATTTGAAGTCCTTTTTATCCCTGTCCACACAGTACTGAATCAGATAATCAATCAAATCGTCGGAGAATTCCAGCTCGTCCTTATAAAAAAGAATGGATTTGATATCGGAAGGGGTCAGGGGTCTCTTCATGTAAGATTCAACCACAAAAAGTAACTGCGCGGTTTCGTCGCGGCCTTTAAACTCTTTTAAACGGTCAGCGGAATACGCGGGCTTGGAATAAACCGGCGCTGTTTCCGCAGGAGCGGTAACCATAGCCGGAGCCTCGGCAGAGACGGGCTTGATGGGACCCATTTCGGAAGGCCCGTAGGAAAGGGTGATGCTTCCGGGAGCAGGATGAGCAGCGGTCAGTTCGCGGATATGGATGCCTACCAAATTTTGATAGCAGTCATAATCCAAATCAAGTAACTGCTTTTCTGCCCAATATCTGATGGCACGCAGAACTTCCTTTTCCGTATGGTTGAACTTGTCTGCAATATCCGTAACGGATGTGGGCAGGCCTGCACGCAACATACGCAAAAGGTATAAATACACCTTTATCTGTGCGTCGTTAGCGTCGTTCATATAAATATCAATGAAAAGGTTGGATACGGATGTGGTATCTATGGAGTTGTGATTGTATAAGTTAATGCGTGTCATACTACTTCCCTTCCTGCCCGGCCATAGAGCCCGACCGAGCAAAATGAAGTATAGCACAGGGGGGTAAAAAAAGAAATAGACAAATTCCCGAAAAGCCTTTAAATACAAGAGTTGGAGGCAAATTGTGGATAATGTGGATGGTGTGGATAAAGAAGAGGTGAACTATCAATAAAGCTTGTTTTTTCGGTGTTACAGCTTTCGACAATATCCACATTTGATATAAAAATATCCACAGCCTCAAAGTCTCTAAATGGTCTTTCTGACTGTGGATATTGTGGACAATTAAATTCCGAGCAGGTTTTCGCCGATTTTTACCACATCTCCTGCCCCCATAGTTATCAACAGGTCGCCGGTTGTGCAATTTTCCAAAAGGAAATTTTCTACTTCATCGAACGTGGGGAAATATACGGCTTCATGTCCCAACTGCTCGATGGCTTCACGCAAAGTGTCGGAACTGATACCCAGCCGGTCAGTCTCGCGTGCGGCATAAATTTCAGCCAGAACCACCTTGTCTGCCAGACAGAGTGCCTCGGCAAATTCCTGCATAAAGGCTTTGGTACGTGTGTAGGTATGGGGCTGGAAAACACACCATACTCTTTGATAAGGAAGACTTTGTGCGGCGGTAAGTGCTGCTTTAATCTCCGTGGGATGATGTGCATAATCATCCACTATGGTAACACCGCCGATGGTGCCCTTATACTGGAATCGTCTGTCGGTTCCGGTAAACTTTTGTATGGACTGTGCGGTGGTTTCGTAAGGAATATTTTCATGGTCGGCCAGTGCTATTGCTGCAATGGAATTGGCAATGTTGTGCAGACCGGGTACCTGCAGGGTATAACGGACTGCGTCGCCCTTAGGAGTATGCAGAAGGAAAGCAGGATGACCCAGTTCATTATAGGAAATGTCCGTAGGATAGTAGTCTGCAGAAGAATCACCTTCAGTTGATGTAAAAGTAATTACTTTTCCTTTGCATGCACCGCTTATATATGCATGATCGGGAATATCGTTATTGATAATCAGACAGCCGTTTTCAGGAATAAGTGCAGCAAATTCACGGAAAGAACGGCGGATATCATCCAGATCCTTGAAAAAGTCCAGATGGTCCGCTTCTACATTAAGAATCAGTCCGATTCTGGGGAAAAAGCTAAGGAAGCTGTTGGTGTATTCACAGGCCTCAGTAACCAGGTATTCTGAGTGACCGATACGTACGTTGCCGCCGATGCTGCTGAGCATACCACCGATGAAGAGGGTGGGGTCCGTATCGGCATGCATCAGGATTTCGCTGATCATGGAAGTGGTGGAAGTTTTGCCATGGGTTCCGCTGACGGCAATGGAAGTACCATAGTTCTTCATAATCTGTCCCAGCAATTCTGCCCGGGAGATGTACGGAATATTCTTTTCGCGTATGGCAATAAATTCCAGATTGTCTTCATGTACTGCACTGGTAAGTACGGCGCAGTCAATATCATCGGTGATATGTGCACTGCTCTCGCCGTATTTAATTTGGATGCCCTTGGCCTCAAGTGTCAGTGTAATGGGGGAAGCGTGCCAGTCAGAGCCGCTTACCTTAAAGCCTGCGTCATGTAAAAGCTCGGCCAGGCCGCTCATGCTGATACCTCCGATACCCACAAAATATATGTGGCAGGGATTTTTTAAATCTATTGTAAACATTGTGAAACCTCCGTGTTTGAGATGCTAATAGTATACCACCATTTTTGGGAAAAATAAACACTTCTTATAGATATGCCGTCAAACCCCTATCTGTGCCTGTAACAGAACGGCTGTTAATCCGCCATTGCCGAATCGCTTGTTGCCGCCCGGCACGGACTTGCCTTACAGCTGCCATGCCCTGCCGGTCCCTGCTTAAGTGCTTGGAGGTGCCCGGTTGGTTTTCAAAAACAGGTTTTTAAACTCACTTCGTGTCATCAGTTGTCTAAGTGAACGCACACAGGGAGCGCCCGCAAGTGACAGGCACGCATCAAAAGGTACATCCATGTACCTCTTGTGCTCGCGCGACCTCCTTGCCGCGCGTCCTTGTTTACCGGCGTTCACTAAGACAACGGTATGCCACTGCGCGAATTGTTTAAAAACCTGTTCCGGACGCACAGACTTTACATATATGTGGATGTATTCTCATGCCGCACACCACCATTCGTTGCGAAGTACTGCGTATAAAAGACAGTATCAATCACCTCCCGAAAACCTGTTTTTTAGAAAATCCCCGGGGAAATCCCGCACTTAATCAGGAACAGGCAGGGGAGCAGAAATGGTTGTACGGAGAAGCGCGGAAGGGCACATTGGACAAAAAAACGGATGTGAAAATGTAAAATACTGATAAAAAAGAGAGATAATTCTGGAAAAACTGGAAAAATTACGAAAAAATGCACAATTAATGAGCGAAAAGACTAAATTATTTGTTGAAAATTGTTTATTTTCCCAAAAGGCTATGCTATAATAAACGTACTTATAAATATTTGGCTGGTAGAGGTGATGACATGATTAAGAAAGAAATGATAGCCATGTTATTGGCTGGCGGACAGGGCAGCCGTCTGGGAGTGCTTACTTCCAAGGTGGCAAAGCCTGCGGTAGCATTTGGAGGAAAGTACAGGATTATTGATTTTCCCCTTTCAAACTGTATTAATTCAGGAGTGGATACGGTGGGTGTACTTACACAGTATCAGCCCTTGCGTCTGAACTCCCATATCGGAATCGGTATTCCCTGGGATTTGGACCGTAATATCGGTGGTGTTTCCGTATTGCCTCCTTACGAAAAAAGTGTAAACAGTGAGTGGTACACCGGTACTGCAAATGCGATTTATCAGAATCTGGAGTACATGGAGAGCTTTAACCCTGACTATGTTCTGATTTTATCCGGTGACCATATTTACAAGATGGATTACGAAGAGATGCTGAATTACCATAAGGAAAAGGGTGCAGAATGTACCATAGCGGTTATGCCGGTTCCTATGGAGGAAGCAAGCCGTTTCGGTATTATGATTGCTGACGAAAACAGACGTATTACGGAGTTTGAGGAAAAACCCGCGAATCCCAGAAGTAATCTGGCGTCCATGGGTATCTATATTTTTAATTGGAAGACACTGCGGGATGCTTTGGTTACAATGGCGCAGCAGCCTGCATTGGACTTCGGTAAGCATGTGATTCCTTACTGTCATGAGAAGGGTGCACCTCTTTATGCATACGAGTTTACGGGATACTGGAAAGATGTAGGAACATTGCATTCTTACTGGGAAGCTAATATGGAGCTGATTGATATTGTTCCCGAGTTCAATCTGTATGAAGAGTACTGGAAGATTTACACCAAGAGTGATGCACTTCCGCCCCAGTATTTTTCGGCAGACAGTCAAGTGAGCCGTTCCATCATCGGTGAAGGGACGGAAGTTTACGGCGAGGTTTACAATTCAGTTATCGGTTGCGATGTAACCATCGGTAAGGGCGCTGTTGTAAAGGATTCCATTATTATGAACGGTGCTGTAATCGAAGCGGGTGCTGAGCTGAATATGGCAATTGTGGCTGAGTACGCACACGTTGGAGAAAATGCAAAGCTTGGTGTGGGTGAAGAAGCTGATAATGATACGGCTCCCCACATTTATAATCACGGACTTGTTACCGTAGGTGAAAAGAGTGTGGTTCCTGCCGGTGTAACCGTAGGTAAAAATACAGTAATCTCCGGTATTACAGAAGCCGGTGATTATCCGGATGCTTATCTTGCAAGCGGCAAAACATTAATTAAGGCAGGTGAATAGTAATGAGAGCAATCGGTATTATTTTAGCAGGCGGTAACAATCATAGAATGAAAGAACTTTCACAAAAGAGAGCCATTTGTGCCATGCCCGTGGCAGGAAGTTACCGCAGTATTGATTTTACATTAAGTAATATGTCCAATTCCCATGTTCAGAAAGTGGCGGTATTTACCCAGTACAATGCCAAGAGCCTGAATGAGCATCTCAGCTCATCCAAGTGGTGGGACTTCGGCCGTAAACAGGGTGGTTTGTTTGTATTTACCCCCGTTGTAACGGCAGATAACAGTAACTGGTACAGAGGAACGGCAGATGCCATTTACCAGAATCTTGATTTCCTGAAAAACAGTCATGAGCCCTATGTTATCATTGCAAACGGCGATATGATATATAAGCTGGACTTCAATAAGGTGCTGGAATATCATATCAGCAAAAAGGCTGACATTACGGTAGTATGCTGTGATATGGACGAAAATGTGGAGGTTGAGCGTTTCGGTACGGTCAAAATGGATGATGACAACCGTATCACAGAGTACGAAGAAAAGCCCCTGCAGGCCAGGATGAATACGGTTTCCTGCGGTGTTTATGTAATCAGACGCCGTCAGTTAATCGAGATTATCGAAAAATGTGCTGAAGAAGACAGATATGACCTGGTAAAGGACGTATTAATCCGCTACAAGGACCAGAAGAGAATTTACGGATACAAAATCAGTGATTACTGGAAGAATATAGCTTCTGTGCAGGACTATTTTGATGCCAATATGGACTTCCTGAAACCGGAAGTAAGAGATTATTTCTTTAAACAGTATCCTGATATTTATTCCAAGGTAGACGATCTGCCTCCCGCAAAGTACAATCCGGGTGCGCAGATTAAGAATGCACTGGTTGCCAGCGGCAGTATTGTAAATGGTACGGTTGAGAATTCCATACTGTTCAAAAAGAGCTATGTGGGCAACAACTGTGTTATTAAGAATTCAATTATCTTAAATGATGTATATATTGCGGATAACTGTGTAATCGAAAATTGCATTGTGGAGAGCCGCAGTACCATTAAGGAAGGCTCTGTTTTGAAAGGTGACGGAGAGGTTAAAATCGTCATTGAGAGAAATAACAGATATGTTATGTAGTGCTTGAGAATATTAACTGGCTTATGAGTGATTCCAAGGAGGGTTCGGATATGCAGATAACAGACGTACGTGTTCGTAAAGTTGCAAAAGGCGGCAAGATGAAGGCTATAGTATCCATAACATTGGATGATGAATTCGTGGTTCATGATATCAAGGTGATTGAGGGAGAGAAAGGATTATTTATCGCAATGCCCAGTAAGAAGTCGGCTGACGGTGAGTATCGTGATATAGCACATCCTATCAATTCCTCCACCAGAGACAATATTCAGAGGATTATCCTGGAGAGTTATGCAAAGGCTTTGGAAGAGCCTGATGCAGAAGAGTAAGTGTTGGGAAGTATAAGCATTTCAAAGAGCGAGTGGTTAATGAATAAGTGATTTAAAGTGAAACATATCAAATGCAAGTGCTTCGCTGATAAAGTGATTCAGAGAGTAACTATGTTAAAATGCTGCACCTTAGGGTGCGGCATTTTTGCGTTTGGAAGTATCCTGATTTCTGCATCGGTTTATTTCAGAAGTATTCCGATATATGTCCGATTCATTTGCGTAAAAAGACTGGTCATGGGAAGTTAAATAGAAATGGTTGTAAATTCAATGAAGGATGGCATTCGAAACAAAGAATATTCCCTTAAACAGAAAGGTCATCAAAGGAATGATTGATAAATATATCTTGTAATTTAAAAACAAAAATGAGAAAATATATTGTTAAGTGTAGTATAAGAATCTAATTTGATGAAAGTCGCTTCCGGTATAAATAACGAATGGACGAAGAGAATCGGATATATAAGTTTACGTTTTTATGGCATGTACCGGGCATTGATGATTATGGATTAAGGGGGCAAAATCATGATGCAAGGAGCGGTGCGTGGAATTTTCGATGGCCAAGAATCGTAGTGTAGTGTGGAAAACGGAGGGAATATTTTGACGGCCGGAGACGTAGAGAGAATATAGATTTTATATAAATAAACACAATCAGGAGGAAATATGTATATCATTGTAGGACTGGGAAATCCGGGAAGAGAATATAGTAATACCAGACATAATATCGGCTGGGAGGTCATTGATGCCCTGGCGGCAGAGCATGGTATTGATGTGCTGGAAAAGAAGCACAAGGCAATCATCGGTAAGGGCGTGATAGCAGGACAGAAATGTATCCTGGTAAAGCCCCAGACATATATGAATCTCGGCGGGGAAAGTGTACGTCAGGTTCTGGACTATTATAAAGCGGATGAAGAGCAGGAGTTGATAGTGATTTCAGATGACGTGAGTCTGGATGTGGGGCAGATCCGAATCCGTAAGAAGGGCAGTGCCGGCGGACATAACGGCCTGAAGAGTATTATCGGTCATTTGGGGCATGATGTGTTCCAAAGAGTCAAAATGGGTGTGGGTGAAAAGCCCAAGGGATTTGACCTGGCGGACTGGGTGCTGGGGCATTACAATACAGCGGACAGAAAAAGTATGGACGAAGCGGTGAAAAGAGCGGTACAGGCCATTGAGCTGATGCTGACAGAAGGGCCTGATGTGGCCATGAACCGTTATAACAGAAAGCCGGAGACGGCAGAGAAAGAGTAGAATCGGACCGGATGGAGTAGTGTGATAACTGCCGAGCTGAAAGCGCAAAAAAAGCGTAGCAGAAAATAAGCAGAACATTTAAGTAACAGAATGCGAGGAATAGTATGGAGGCATTACTTTCTCCTTTACAGGAACTGGCCGAGTACGGGCAGATGAAAGAGATGCTGTTGAAGCATCAGGGAGCAGTGGCACTTACAGGGTGCGTGGAGTCCCAAAAACTTCATATGATTTATGGTCTCAGCGATGGCTTCCGTTACAAAGTCATCGTTACTTACAGTGATTTAAAAGCAAAGCAGATATACGAGGAATATCAATTTTATGACAGGAATGTCATGTTATTCCCAGCCAAGGATCTGATTTTCTTTCAGGCTGATATCCATGGAAACCAGTTGGTGCGGGAGCGTATCAAAACCATGCGCAGGCTTATGGAGCATAAGCCCACTACCATTGTCACTACTTATGGTGCTTTGATGACTCCCCAGGTGCTCTGGGATGCCGGAGATGTGATTGAGGTGGCCCGTGGTGGTAGTCTGGATGAGCGGAAATTATCGGAAAAGCTGGTATCCATGGGATATGAAAAGGTATATCAGGTAGAGGCGCCGGGTGAATTTTCCGTGCGCGGCGGTATCTTAGATATATTTGAACTGACGGAGGATAATCCCTATCGTATCGAGCTGTGGGGAGATGAGGTGGATTCCATTCGTAGTTTTGATGTGCTCAGTCAGAGATCCATTGAGAAGCTGGAGAGCATCAATATCTATCCTGCCACGGAGTTTGTACTGGATGAAAAAAGGATAGAGAAAGGCCTTCAAAAGCTGGAGGAAGAAGCAAAGCATCAGGAACAGGTTTTCAGGGAGGAACATAAGCCCGAGGAGGCCCATCGTATTAAGACCCAGGTAAAAGAACTGCGGGAACAGTTGGTTGAATTCCGCAGTATAGTGAATTTGGAAAGTTATGTACGGTATTTTTATGAAGACGCAGAAGCAGGCGGCAATCTGATGTCCTTGGCCCAGGTGCTTTTGAAGCTGGCTGCCGAAGGAGCAGGCACAGGAAGACTGGCGAATCCCAGACCTCTTTTCGTATTAGAAGAGCCCGGGCGTATCAGGGAAGAGGCAAATGCCATAGAAGCAGAATTCCGGGAAAGTATGGAGCAGCGTGCTTCCAAAGGATATGTGTTGCCGGGACAGATGAACATATTGTATAGCGGTGAGCAGGTGGCAGCAGGCTTGGAAAAGGGAGCCGTTCTGACCATATCTACCATGGAGGGCCGAAATGCAATTGTGGAAGTAAAACACAAATATGACATCAATGTCAGAAATGTAGCGCCTTATAATAACAGCTTTGAGACCTTGGTGGGGGATTTGAAAAAATATCACAAGAAGGGCTATCGCATTTTACTGCTTTCGGGCTCCCGTACCCGGGCCGGCAGACTGGCACAGGATCTCAGGGACAATGATGTTCCCGCTATTTATTCGGAGGACCCCTTCCGAAAGGTGCTGCCCGGAGAGGTCATGACTTATTACGGTCATGTGGCCCGGGGTTTTGAATATCCCATGCTGAAATTCGTGGTCTTATCCGACACGGATATTTTTGGCGCGGAGAAAAAGAAGAAAAAACGCAAAAAATTTAACCAGGGCCAGAAAATCAACGATTTCAATGAATTGAAGATCGGTGATTACGTGGTCCATGAAAGCCACGGCCTGGGTATTTACCGTGGTATAGAAAAGGTTGAAATGGATAAGGTAGTCAAGGACTACATGAAGATAGAGTACGCGGCAGGAGGTAATCTGTATATCCTGGCTACGGGGCTGGATGTAATCCAGAAATATGCTGCCGGCGATGCGGCTAAAAAGCCCAAACTGAATAAACTGGGCTCCAAGGAATGGGAGAAAACCAAGACCAAAGTAAAAAGTGCTGTGGGCGAAGTGGCTAAGGAACTGGTAGAGCTTTATGCAGTGCGTCAGCAAAGTCAGGGCTATTCCTACGGAGAGGATACAGTGTGGCAAAAAGAGTTTGAGGAAATGTTTCCTTTTGAGGAGACGGAAGACCAGCTCAGTGCCATTGCAGATACCAAGGCGGATATGGAAAGTACGAAAATCATGGACCGTCTGATTTGCGGTGATGTGGGATACGGTAAAACCGAGATTGCCATTCGTGCTGCATTTAAGGCGGTGCAGGAGGGCAAACAGGTAGTATATCTGGTGCCCACCACCATTCTTGCCCAGCAGCATTACAACACCTTTATCCAGCGCATGAAGGACTTCCCCGTGCGTGTGGACCTGATGAGCCGTTTCAGGACGGCGGCCCAGCAGAAGGCTACTTTGAAGGATTTACAGAAAGGTTTTGTGGACATCCTCATCGGCACCCACAGAGTATTGTCCAAGGATGTGGTGTTTAAAGACCTGGGGCTTTTGATTATTGACGAAGAACAGCGTTTTGGTGTAAGTCACAAAGAAAAAATAAAACAGATGAAGGAAAATGTGGATGTACTGACGCTTACAGCTACGCCCATTCCCAGGACTCTGCATATGAGTCTGGTGGGTATCAGGGATATGAGTGTGCTGGAGGAAGCGCCCGGAGAGCGTGTGCCCATTCAGACCTTCGTGTGTGAATATAATGATGAAATGGTGCGGGAGGCCATCACCCGCGAAATGGCCCGTGGCGGTCAGGTATACTACGTGTATAACAGGGTAAACAATATCGCTGACGTGGCGGCCCAGGTGGCCAAACTGGTTCCTGAGGCTAATGTGGCATTTGCCCACGGTCAGATGAAGGAGCAGGAGCTGGAGCACATTATGTATGATTATATCAATGGTGATATCGATGTGCTGGTGTCCACCACCATTATCGAAACCGGACTGGATATTTCCAATGCCAACACCATGATTATTCACGATTCCGACAATCTGGGCCTGTCCCAGCTCTATCAGCTCAGAGGCCGTGTGGGACGTTCCAATCGTACGGCATATGCCTTTTTGATGTATAAAAGGGATAAAATGCTGAAGGAAGTGGCGGAGAAGAGACTGGCGGCCATTAAAGAATTTACTGAGCTGGGCAGTGGCTTTAAGATAGCCATGCGTGACCTGGAGATCCGGGGTGCCGGCAATCTGCTGGGCACCAGGCAGCACGGACACATGGAGGCGGTGGGCTATGACCTTTACTGCAAAATGCTGAACGAGGCGGTACTCAGATTAAAGGGAGTGCCCATGGCATCTACAGATTTCGCTACGCTTATTGATTTGGATGTGGATGCTTTTATTCCACGGACTTATATCGTAAACGAAACCCAAAAGCTGGATATATATAAGCGCATTGCAGGGATTGAGAATGTCAGGGAAAGAGATGACATGCGGGATGAGCTCATAGACCGCTTCGGCGAAGTGCCCCGCAGTGTGGACAATCTGCTGCGTATAGCTCTGATCCGTGTGGCGGCCCATGCACTGGGACTGACGGAAATCAAGGGTAAGAATGAAAGGATTATCTTTACTTTTCTGCCGGATGCGGATATTGATCCCGGGGAAATCGGCCCCTTTGTGACGGCTCACGGGAATGAGATGAGTTTCACCGCATATGGCAAACCTTTTCTTACGTATAAGTATAAACGCACCGGGCTGGTGGAGAAGGATGCGGAGCTTATTTTGTCAAAAACAGAAGAATTGTTGGAAGAAATGAAAATATTACGAAAATGTTAACAATGTGTTAAAAAGTGTGTAAATTATTGTGTGACACAATATATAGTGGTATAATGCTGAAGGAATTACTAAAACGTGAAGGGTCACTAAAACGTTTAAGTAATTGCGAAAAACAGCGAAGTTTTTTTCGTAAGGTTGCATAGAAGTATAGGACCAAAGGACAAGCTTTTGGAAAGTATTTCAATTGACCCTCCTATGTGTTTTATGGTATAATTGTCAAAATGTTAAACTGGGTTAGGATGTATTACCGGCTCGGAGTTTGTGTATTTTTATGTGAAAAGCGAGACGATTTTGTAGCAAATTGCCATAAAAATGTAGTATATATGTGTACAATTGAAAGAGGAAGACGGAATGTTGTTTCAAAAGAAGGAAAAGATTTCACTACCTGAGATTATTGATATTCACAGTCATGTATTGCCGGGTATTGACGACGGTTCCAGACATCACGATATGACCATGCATATGCTGGAGATAGCAGTGTCAGAAGGGATTACCACTATTGTGGCCACTCCTCATCATATGCCGGGTAAGGGGTATACTCCGCCGGACAAGATACGGGAGATGGTAACACAACTTCAGATAGAGGCGGACAACGCAGATATGGGTATACGCATATTGCCGGGCAACGAATTGTTTTACCGGGAGGATTTGTTGGACCTGTTGGAGGAAGGACAGGTCATGGGCATGAACGGTACTGATTATGTGCTGGTAGAGTTTGACGTGATGGCGGATCGGCCTTACATCCGCAATGCCATGCGAAATATTCTCAGCCTGGGCTATAAGCCCATTCTGGCTCATGTGGAGAGATATCCTGCCATACTGGGCAAGGATTACGAAACCATCCGCATCCTGCGTAAGCTGGGAGTGCTGATACAGGCCAATGCGGCTTCTATCACAGGAGAAGTAGGTAAGGACACACAGAAGCACATGAAGAAGCTGTTAAAGGAAGGTCTGATTGATTTGGTGGGAACAGATGCCCACACGGACCGTAACAGGGCGCCCCGGATGCAGGAATGCATCAAGGTACTGGAGAAGTGGTGTGAGCCGGAGTACGTACAGGCCCTTGTGTGGAAGAATGCATCAGAACTGCTGGGCGACGAGAAGAGTATATAAAGGATACAAATAAGTATATAAGATATATAAGAAAAGAAACAGAGAAGGACGAAGGACCAATGGACGTAAACGGTAGTAGAGTAGAAAATGACGAAATAGAAATCGATCTCATGGAGATAGTGGCCATGCTGTGGCACTATGCATGGATGATTGTTATCAGTGCAGCTGTGGTGGGTATCGTAGCATTACTGCTCAGCAAGTTTGTGGTGACGGATATATATGAATCCAACACTAAAATCGTAATTCTGAACAAGCAGAATACCAATACCATTACTTACAGTGATATGCAGCTGAATACACAGTTGACCAAGGACTATGCACAGTTGATTAAGACCAGACATGTATTGGAGACGGTTATAGAGAGCTGCGAGCTGGATGAAAGTTATGCATCCCTGGCAGACAGAGTGCAGGTAACTAATTTATCCGACACCCGTATTATTTCCATTACTGTTTCGGATCCCAGCCCTGAGATGGCACAGCGTCTTGCTAACGAGATTTGCACCGTGGCATCTGCGCATATCAAGGATGTAATGGACCTGGAGGCGGTAAACGTAGCAGATGAAGCTAATCTGCCCGAGCGTCCCGCCAGCCCCAATGTAGGCAAGTGGACCGTACTGGGAGCTGCCATTGGTGCGTTCCTGTGTATTGCGATTCTGATGATTCGTTTCCTGCTGGATGATACCATCAAGACCAGTGAGGATGTAGAGATATATCTGGGACTGAGTACCTTGGCACTGATTCCTATCAGGGATGAAGAACTGGCTAAAAAAGGCGGTAAGAAACCCCGTGGCAGCGCAGAGGGTAACCCGGTGGAAAACCTGGTGGCTAAGCTGGGTAAAGGAGGTAATAAGTAATGCAGAGCATTGAGTTAAATCATGAAGAATTGGACTTCCGCTCCAAGGAAGCATACAAAACCCTCCGTACCAATGTGGAGTTCTCCGGAAGTGATGTGCAGGTCATCTGTGTTACCAGCTGTACACCTAATGAAGGAAAGTCCAGTACATCCTTTGAACTGGCTAAAACATTTGCTGTAAACGGAAAGAAGACATTGTTGGTAGATGCGGACCTGCGTAAGTCCGTTATGCGCCAGAGACATAAAAAGGGCCGTGTGCGTCTGGGCCTGGTAAACTATCTGGTGGGCCAGAGCAGTCTGGATGATGCTGTGTGCGAAACAGATGTAAAGAATCTTTATATGATTTTCTCCGGTCCCGTACCTCCTAATCCCAGTGAACTTTTGGGTAATAAGAGATTTACTTCCATGATTGAAAGAGTCAGGGAAGAGTACGATATTATCATCGTGGACACGCCTCCTCTGGGAAGCGTTATCGATACGGCAGTTGTATCCAAATGCTGCGACGGTGCGGTAATGGTTATCGAAAGCGGTGCTATCAGCTATCGCTTTGCCCGCAGGGTAAAGGACCAGATGGATGTGGCAGGCTGTCGTATCCTAGGCGTAATCCTGAACAAGGTACACATGTCCTCCAAGGGATACTACGGCAAGTACTATGGTAAGTACTATGGCAAGTACTATGGTAAATACTACGGTAAATACTATGGTAATTATGGTGATGAAACACTTGAGTAATACAGAGGTTATGACGATATGAATAAGAGAAAGACGCCTTGGCTGATCGCCATGGCAGTGTTGCTGGTAGTGGCCGGTGTATGCGGCGGATGGCTCATAAAGGACTACCGTGACAGACAACAGGCAGAAGCACTGTATGAGAGCCTACTGGCACAGCAGACGTCCGCAGAGGAGTCTGCAGAAGAGTCTGCGTCCACGGAATCTACAGAGGAATCTGTGGAAGTGCCGGATGTGCTGGAGCAGCTGGGCATTACGGTGCCCGACAAGGCAATAGACTTTGCCGCATTGCAGGCGGAGACCAATGCAGATATTTACGCCTGGATCCATATACCGGACACCAAGGTGGATTACCCGGTATTACAGCATCCTACGGATGACAGCTATTATCTGGATTACAATCTGGACGGTAGCAAGGGATACCCCGGCTGTATCTATACAGAGCTTTGCAATAGCAAGGATTTCACTGACCCCCATACGGTTTTGTATGGACATAATATGAAAAACGGCACCATGTTTGCAGGACTCCATGATTACAGGGACGCAGACTTTTTGGCGGAGCACCCCTATATCTATATCTATACACCGGATAAAACCTATGTATATCAGATATTCGGAGCTTATGAGTTCAGTGCCGTACATTTGGTAAGAAATTTTGATTTATCTAATCCTGATATATTTCAGATGTATTTAGAGGGTGTCTTTGAGATCAGGGACATGAAGGCCAATATCCTGACGGATATGGAAGTGACTGCGCAGGACCGCATCATTACATTGTCCACCTGCGTTAAGAACAAGCCTAATCTCAGATACCTGGTACAGGGAGTATTATTGAATCCATGAAAGTACGTATGCGAGAAGGAGCTAACAGAATATTAGCCCGTATCCTGATCGGTCTGGTAGTGGTAGTGGTGGTATTGCTGGTGGGCTTTGTAGCATTACAGGTCAGCGGCAAGCACAAGCTGAATCAGGCCAAGGTAGGAGGTAAAGCACCCTGGCTCCCTACAGGGGAGGATATCGTGCTGGAGGACCAGACACCTGATCCGGAACTGGAAAAGGTGTGGGAGGATGACTGGATCCGTTACAACGGACAGATCTATGAATATAATGACAGTATTACCACCTTCCTGATCCTGGGAATTGACAAATATAATGCAGTAAAAGAGGCCAAGAACGGCATTCTGGGCGGACAGTCCGATGTGATGTTCCTGGCAGTGCTTAATGGTGATGCTAAGCGGGTGGATCTGATAGCCATTAACAGAGACACCATATGTGATGTGGATGTGTATAACGAAGCAGGTGAATACCTGGCCACCGTACCCAAGCAGATCACTCTGCAGCATGGCTACGGCGACGGCAAGGAACTGAGCTGCGAGCGGACCATGGCTACAGTATCCAGACTGTTTTACGGACTGCCCATTCACGGCTATGCTTCGGTGAATATCAGTGCTATCCCCGTCATCAACGATGCGGTGGGTGGTGTGGAAGTCACACTTCCTCATGATATGGAATGGTATAAAAAGATTGATGGAACCAAATCCTTAAAGGCGGGCACTAAGCTGATGCTGAAAGGGGAAGGAGCCACCTATTATATCCAGTCCCGTGACTGCACGGAATTTAACAGTGCGGGTATGCGGCTGGAGCGGCAGAAGCAGTACCTAGAGGCATATGCACAGCGTGCCATTGCCGCATGTAAGGAAGATATCACCATGCCTGTGAAATTATACAAGGCAATCAGTAAATATCTGGTAACGGATATCAGCATAGATGAGGTGACTTATCTGGCTACCACTTTGTTGGGATACGACTTCTCAGGAGCCAATATCCACTCCCTGGCCGGAGAGACGGTGGCCACGGAGAGTTTTGAGGAGTTCCACCTGGACCAGCAGGCACTGTATGATACCATCATAGAAGTATTTTACAAGCCTGTGGAAACACAATAGGATATAGAGTCCCGAGAGCTTGCTCAAAGGCTTTATATAGATTTACACACGTAAATAGTAGAAGAAAGGAGGACGATACCCGATGAGAAAATTATCACTTGTAATTGCTGCAGTATTAGCTGGTACCATGATTTTTGGTGCTTCCGCATTGGCTGCTGGTAGTTCTACTACCACCACCACAACTGCTCCTACCGAGGAGAATACTGCTGCACATTCTTACTCTAACAACGTATCTGCTGCTTCCGTAGTAGTAGACGGTGCTGCTGCTTCTGTAGTATTGGCACCCGTATCTGTTGCAAAGGTA
>JAFXEW010000053.1 GCA_017513625.1 Lachnospiraceae bacterium
AGGATCTGCCAGAATTTTGGAAGCCTCTTCCTCACTATAGGGGCATGCCACTCCGTTTCCGAATATCTGCATTTTACCACTGATACTCAGGAAATACAAATCTACATTCTCGGGGTCGAACTTTGCACCGGAATAACCCAGAGCACACAAAATACGTCCCCAGTTGGCATCATGCCCGAAAATCGCCGCCTTGGTCAGGGAAGAGCAGATAACAGCCTTTGCCAGGATTCTTGCATCCTCCTTGGTAGCCGCTCCTACGACCTTGGTTTCAAACAAACAGGTAGCACCTTCGCCGTCACCTGCCATTTTCTTTGCCAAATAGGTGGTAATAAAATGAAGTGCCTCACAGAAAGTATCATAATCAGCCCCTTCTGCCGTGATTTCCGGGTTCTCAGCCAGTCCGTTTGCCATAATGAGCAAAGTGTCATTGGTGGAAGTATCCCCGTCAACGGAAATCATATTAAAGGAATCCACTACATCAGCGCTTAATGCCTTCTGAAGCATTTCCTTGGAAATATTTACATCTGTGGTAATAAATCCCAGCATGGTACACATATTGGGATGAATCATACCTGAACCCTTGCACATACCGCCCATGGTTACAGTTTTGCCACCGATTTCAAACGTAACAGCAATCTCCTTATGTACGGTATCCGTGGTCATAATTGCCTTTGCCGCAGCCAGACCGGATTCCTTGTCTGCCTTCTTGGCTTCTGCAAGCTTCTTAATACCGGCGCTTACTCTGTCTAAAGGCATCTGCATACCGATAACACCTGTGGATGCCACAAGCACTGCATCCTCGGGAATATTCAGCGCCTGCGCGGCACACCGGGCCTCTGCCTTACATACGTCCATTCCCTGCTTACCGGTACATGCATTTGCAATACCGGAATTAATCACAACAGCCTGCACAAAAGGAGCACTTTCCACAATCTGCTTATCCCAGAGTACAGGAGCCGCCTTTACCACATTCGTAGTAAAAGTACCTGCTGCCTTACAGGGCATGGTACTGTAAATCATTGCCATATCCGTTCTGTTTTTGTATTTAATCTCTGCCGCAACTGCTGCTGCCTCAAAACCCTTTGCCGCTGTTATTCCGCCTGTTATCTCTTTCATCTTCATACACCAACCTCTCTGTTTTATTATATACTAACTTTTCATCTATTGATTAAATGCAGTAATGTTCGCCTCATTCAATGTAAAATCATAATAATTCAGGTCTTCTCTTTTTGTCCAGCCGATGCAGTTCCAGAAAGCATTACCCACATCATTCTGTGTAAATGCAATCAGACTTACCTTATTTACTTCTTCCGCTTTCAAAGCATTCATACAAAATACAACCATTTCCTTGCCGATTCCCAGGCGTCTGTAATCTTCTCTTACACAAACATGATACAGACACCCCCGTCTGCCGTCATGTCCGCACAGGATGCCTCCCACTACGGAGCCGTCCTCTGCCACCGCCACCACACTGGTATCCGGGTTTCTCTTTAAAAATCTCTCCACGCCGATGCGGGAATCATCTATACTCCGGATGCCAAAGCCCTTAATGGTCATCCACAGGGCATGGAGTCCGTCATAATCTTCAATTGTCATTTTCCTGATAATGTATTTCTTTGTATCTTTCATATGTACCCTCATACAGGCAACCAACCTTAAGCCACTTCTGCCGCGGCAAGTTCCTTTACTGTCATTATATCCTGTTTCTAGCCCTCCAAGTCCACCACCAGATAATCGTGATGCACATAGGGTAAAAATTTATCCAACAACTCCTTCATGGGTAAACGAATACTGCTGGTATTGATGCAAGGGTGGCATCCCAGATATTTCTCCTCCAGCACATCCTTATCAATGGCCAGTTGTACATGGTTTTCTTTATCATTTAAAAGTCCCATCACACTGACGCTGCCCGGGGTAATATCCAGATATTCCTGCATAAACTCCTCCGGTGCGAAGCTCAGTCTGGAGCTCTGAATCTGTTTACAAAAGTCCTTGGTTACAAATCTTTTTTCTCCCGGCATTAAGAGCATGTAGAATTTATTCTTCTGGGAATTGCACAAAAAGAGATTCTTGCAAAGCATGATTCCCAGTACCTTATCGATTTCCTTACAGCCTTCAATGGTAAAAATCGCTTCATGGTCCACTCTGGTATAGGGAATCTGAAGTTCATCCAAGGCATCGTAAACTTTGATTTCTTTTTCCAATCTGCCGCTGCAGTCCAAAGGTCTGCCCTTATATACCGTGGTATCTATCTCCGGAGCCATGTACTTACATCCTTTCTATACCGTTCTGTACGGGGAATTTTCCTCCCCTGCAGAAACTTTATCTTTTGTAATCATACCACTTTTTGTATAAATGTAAACCATATTTTTCATTTTTATGCACTTTCTTTATGTTTTGTTGTATTTTTATTCATATTAATGTGTATATTCACTTATCCGTGCATATATATACACTTTGTGAGTATAAAAATGCGTTCTGCACATTATTATTTCGCCGTATTAATACTCTGTTTCCGGTCCGGAATGCCGTTTTCAGGAAGCATTGTAAGAAAATTGTAAGAATTACCTTATTCTTTTATGGCAATAATCTGTTACAATAAAATCATGGTAAAAACCTGAAAAGAAGGGACTACTTATGGATAAAGAATGCATTTTGGTAGTGGATGACGATAAGGATATCGTTCATACTCTTAAAATACAATTAGAACGTGAAAACTATCAGGTGCTGTGTGCTTATGACGGCCGGGAGGCTCTGGCGCTTTTGACACAGTACCAGGTACATCTGCTCATCATAGATATTATGATGCCGCAAATGGATGGTTTCTCTGCCATTATGAAGATACGCGAAAAACAGAATATACCTATTTTGATTATGTCAGCCAAATCCGAAGAATCGGATAAGATACTGGGCCTCTCCATCGGTGCGGATGACTATATTACCAAACCCTTCCATTACAAGGAAGTACTGGCCAGAATCAAAAGTCAGCTGCGCCGCTACATGCAACTGGGTGGTATTCAGGCCTCCTGCGACTCCGTACAAATCGGAAGATTATGCTATGATTTCTCCTCCCATGTACTTACCGCAGACGGTGAGATCATCAAACTGACTTCTACGGAAACTAAAATCATAGAATTGCTTATGAGCAATCCGGGAAAGATTTTCTCCGCTGAAGAAATATATGCCAAGGTATGGCAGGAGCCTATTGCTTACAGCGGCGAAAAAACGGTTATGGTACATATCAGACGTATACGTGAAAAAATAGAAATCAACCCGGGAGAACCGGAATACTTAAAGGTGGTGTGGGGCATTGGATACAAATTTGAAAACAAATAATGAAGAACAGACAATCAGAAAATACAGTACTTTCAGTAAGATAAGGGCTTTTCTGTGGGGTATTATCACAGTGTGCGCTCTGTGCGCCATGTTTATCAGCGCTTCTTCATGTCCCGGAGCCTTTGTAAACCTACAGAAGGAGGGTGTGAAAACATTCTCCGGAGATATATACTATCTTACAGAATTCCGGGAACTTGTGGCCAGACTGTATTCTTATGCCATGCTGGGCAGCGCCGGTGTAAATATGCCGTCGGAAAATGCTTCTGATAAAGCACCCTCTATTTACTATAATGTAGCTCCCCATGCCGACTATCTTTTCAATTTCCGCAGTGAAGCCGGCAAGGAAAACCGGGTGCATGATCTGATGTATTACCTTGAATATGACAACAAAATCCTTTTGCGGAAGAATGTACCGGACATTCTGTTCCCTGACAGTACCGGCAGCCTGCATTTTCCCGAAAACACAAGGCTCCTATGCTATTTTAACGGCAGTCAGCAGGAGTTTCTCTTCTTTCCGGAAGGCGAGAGTAAGGTTCCTCAGAAACCCGAAGTATACCACAGCAGCCAATATACTTATAATACACCCAACGCAATACGGGTACGTCTGGTAATCGGCATCAGGAATACCGGTTCCTATACCTCCGGGTATTTCCGCACCCTGGAACAGACTGCGGCCGGCTATGCCCGCACCCTTCGCATATTCTTTATATGTGCCGGAATTTTCCTACTGTTTGGCATATTCAGCATACTGACTCGCAAGCAACGTAAAGCCGCCTGCAGGGATATCTGCCGGTGGCTGCGTTACATATTTACTGCTTGCTATGAATTTATACGGAACTATCACAGGGGCCTGCCCATGCAAAAGAAACTGCTTGCCATGCTCACCGTATTCCGCTTAATGATGTGTATATCCTTTGTAGGCGGTATTTACCTGCTTCGCGGTCATATGTGGTTGCATGGAGGAATTCTCTGCATCGCCGCCCTTATCCTATGGCCCTACTGCCGCCGGCTAAAGCTGTTGATTTACGACACCTTGCAGATTTCTGACAAATTGTCTCTTCTGAGACGGGGAAGTGAAAGCAAGTCTCTAGCCACTGCAAACAGCCTGCTGGCCCAAACCAAGGAAGATTTGAACGCTCTGGAAGACGGTATAGAGGAAGCCATAGAACAACGAAACCGTTCCAACAAAATGCGGGTGGAACTGATTACCAATGTATCCCACGACCTGAAAACTCCACTTACTTCCATTATTAATTATGCGGATTTACTTTGCGGGGAAACCTTGTCGGAAGAAGCCGCCGGTTATGCGGCTACGCTTCGTTCCAAGGCCTACCGTCTAAAGGCTATGGTACAGGACATTTTTGAGCTTTCTAAAGCCACCAGCGGCAATCTGCCGGTGGAAATCATCACTCTGGACCTTGCCAGACTGATTCATCAGACACTGGCCGATATGGACGAGCAAATAAAAAACAGTACACTGACCTTTAAGTTGAATATTCCTGAGCACCCGGCACTGATTGATGCCGACAGTAATAAATTGTACCGTGTTTTTCAAAATCTCATTGGAAATGCCCTGCTGTACTCCATGGAATCCTCCAGAGTCTTCATCACCCTGTATACGGAGAATGAACATGCCGTTGTCACTGTCAAAAATACTTCCCGCGAGGAACTGGATTTCAATCCGAAAGAAATTGTGGAACGTTTTGTCCGGGGCGATGCCTCCCGTACAACAGAAGGCAGCGGTCTGGGACTTTCCATTGCACAGAGCTTTACCGAAGCCTGTAACGGAACCTTTACCGTCCGTACGGATGCGGATTTATTTACAGCAGAACTTATTTTTCCCCTGTCCCACTCCCCGAATAAGTAATGATTTATAATGCATGGGTGTATATTTATACATTTATGCATTATTTTATACATTTTTATAGAATATTTTACTATTTTTATTCAGATACAGGAAATATTTATGCACTATTTTTACTTGCTTTTCTAAAAAGAATGTTGTATAGTAAATGCAGATTACAAAAAAATTATATACATATCAAACAATGGAGGCTTTTTATATGAAAGAAAAAGTAATTCTTGCGTACTCAGGTGGTTTGGATACTACCGCAATCATCCCCTGGTTAAAGGAGAATTTTGACTACGAAGTTATCTGTGTCTGCATCGACTGCGGACAGGCAGAGGAACTGGACGGTCTGGAAGAAAGAGCTAAGTTCTGCGGTGCTTCCAAACTGTACATTGAGGATGTTATCGATGAATTCTGTGATGAATATATCGTTCCCTGCGTACAGGCTAATGCCATTTATGAAAACAAGTATCTCTTAGGTACATCCATGGCAAGACCCTTAATCGCAAAGAGACTGGTTGAAATCGCACGTAAGGAAGGCGCTACCGCTATCTGCCACGGTGCCACCGGTAAGGGTAACGACCAGATCCGTTTCGAGCTGGGAATCAAGGCTCTGGCTCCCGATATCAAGATTATCGCAGCATGGAGAAATGAAAAGTGGACCATGGATTCCCGTGAATCCGAAATCGAATACTGCAAGGCACATGGCATTGACCTGCCTTTCTCTGCAGATTCTTCTTACAGCCGTGACCGTAACATCTGGCATATCAGCCATGAAGGTCTGGAACTGGAAGATCCTGCTAATGAGCCTAACTTTGAGCACTTACTGGTATTAGGTACCACTCCCGAAAAGGCTCCCGATGAGGGCGAATATGTAACCATGACCTTTGAAAAGGGTATCCCTACTTCCGTAAACGGTCAGAAAATGAAGGTATCCGATATTATCCGCACCCTGAATGAGCTGGGCGGCAAGCATGGTATCGGTATCATCGATATCGTTGAGAACCGTGTAGTAGGTATGAAGTCCCGCGGTGTATATGAGACTCCCGGCGGTACCATTCTGATGGAGGCACATCAGCAGCTGGAAGAACTGATTCTGGACCGTGATACTTATGCAATGAAGAAAGAAATGGGCAGTCGTTTCGCAAGCCTGGTATATGAAGGAAAGTGGTTTACTCCCCTTCGTGAAGCTGAGCAGGCTTTCATCGAAAAGACCCAGGAATACGTAACCGGTGAGGTTAAGTTCAAGCTTTATAAGGGTAACATCATCAAAGCAGGCACCACCTCTCCTTATACACTGTACAACGAAAGCATTGCATCCTTCACCACCGGTGATTTATATGACCACCACGATGCAGAAGGTTTTATCAACCTCTTTGGCTTATCCTGCAAGGTACGTGCAATGAAGATGCAGGAGCAGGGAATTGATTTACTGTAATTCCTTCCCCTATGTACAAAAACACTTAGGATATTAGTGTGAAAATTAATATTTCACACTGTTATGGAAAGGGCATGGTTAACAGTATGAGAAATCTTTGGGCGCTGCTCATAATTTATTTGATTATCATCAATATCGTAGGATTTGTCATCATGTATGCGGATAAAAGCAAAGCCAAGCGTAAGGCCTACCGCATTCCGGAAGCCACTCTTTTTACCGTAGCACTGATAGGCGGTTCCATAGGCAGTATTCTGGGCATGCAGATATTCCGTCACAAAACCAAGCATTGGTACTTTGTGATAGGTATGCCTGCCATATTGATACTCCAAGTAGTATTAGCTGTTGTACTTTGGATGCATTTTGCATAATATAAATTTAAACAGGGCGCCCGCGGGTGCCCTGTTTTCAGCAAAACGGAGGTAACTATGGTTGCTGTAGAAATCACTTCTCAAAAACAATTTATGAACCAATTACTGGCTACGGAAGCCTTTGATATTTTTTTTGCTGGAGGAAGCCACCATAAAAACCGCAGCCACTTACACCGTTGACGGTTTCTTAAACAAAGATTTTTTTACCTCCGAAGACGATAAGAATCTTCCGCTTAACCAGGAGTTTATTCCCTGGTCTGAAATGAAAGGATTGTGTTTTCAACTAATCAAAGGCAAACGCACTCCCCTGTTGTTTAAGCTGGTACTGCACCTTAAGCCGGAGCAAACAGAGAAACTGTTACAAAAAGCAGGCACCTCCATGGACGCTGCCTGTCTCAAGGCCCTGGTTCTGACCGTCAAATACGACGGTGCCAAGACCATACTGACCACTGCAGCCTCCTATCACACCTTTGTGATGGACAAGTCCGGGGAGCAGCTTTGGGATAAAGCCCTGATGCAGTATTTGAATAAACTGGACGTTTCTTTTGAAAGGCTATAATATCCTATCTATGACAAAAAGTGTCCCCACCCTCTAAGCGATGCAGTTAAGTGAAGGGGGAAGCGGCCGTCTCCGTACCCTGCACCGGGCTGCAGTCACAGGGAAAATCGAATCAACAAATGTGGTGTTTCTGACAGAAGGCACCTTTCCAATCCCTTATTATTTGCGTCTTTTCCAGGAAGTACACCTGCCCGGTTTTGTTCGCAGGGGATGTACACGGAACATTGTTTTGGAAGCAAATGCGAGAATTTCTTAATGTGCAGGGCTTTGGAATCGGGTTCCTGTTTTTATGGTCTTGAACAAAAAAAGCGCCCTGTCCGCGGTAGACGGAAGATAGAGGTTTAACTCTAGATTCCGTCGGCCGCGAACAGGGCACTTATTTTGTCCCAGCTCATAAAAACAGGGACTAATCATAAATTCCAAAGCCGCACATTTAGTAATTCCGCATTTGCTTACCACAATGTCCGTGTACATCCCCTGCGGACAAAGCCTGGGCAGGTGTTCTTGCCCGAAAAGACACAAATCCTCTTGGAAAGGATGCCTTCTGAGAAACGCTCACATTTGTTTCAACGCTTTTCCCTGTGGCTGCAGCCCGGTGCAGGGTACGGGGGCTGCCGCTCCCCTCTTCACTTAACTGCATCGTCTAAAATGGGAGGACATTTTCTAATTCCAAATCTAATTGCTTTGCGGCACTTCAGGCTCCTCTACAGGCGGTGTATACACATAAGGCACCGAATCCACAGGCACGGCGGGAGCTATGGTTCCCTCCGGCAATGCCTTCAGAATATCTTCATAATAGTTTTCCTGTAAAATATATCCACTGAAGTTATAGCGGCGTTTTACCTCGCTCTGCATAGCTTCCAGATACTCGGCCTGACGATCCTCGGGAATCAGGAACCCACCGTTCTCCCCGGTACGCCAAATAGTCTCTTTGGTCTTTTTGGTATAGGATACCGCATCCGTCACAAAGCTTCTGTCGTTAAAAATAACCATGCCTTCCCTATCGGAAAAAATATCTCTGCCTGCATACATTCTGGAGTCATACTCAAATCCGAAAAGATTTAAAAGAGTGGGCAGTAAATCCATGGAGCCGCACACTTTATCCACATATACGGGCTCATCTTCCATTGCCGCATTCCACAGGATCAAAGTATTACGGAACTTATCCTGACCTGTAGCCAGGGATTTTCCTGCCAATTCCTCATATTCTTCTTCTGTCATACCATAGGGATAATGGTCTGCACTGAGACAAATCACGGTATTCTCAAGCTTACCTGCTGCTTCCAGCTGATTCAGCAGACTTTCCATGGCTTTATCCAACTCAATGTGGCAGGCAATATATGCTTTGGCATTCTCAGACATCTCTAAGTGTGCTACAGCATCCTTATTCTTGGCAGACATCTTGTTTCCTGCGAAATTATAATTCATATGACCTGATATGGTCATGTAATACACATGGAATCTGTCCAGGCTGATATACTCCGGTACGGAAGAAGTCATCATCTCCAAATCGGACGCAGGCCACGCCTTAGGATGCTCCATATAAAAGATATCCTTACCATACTCACTTTCTTCCAGACTGCCTAATTTGGCTGCTCTGAAATAATATCCCAGATTGGGATGGGTCACATATCTGTCATAATAGGACAGACTGTTATTATGATAAGCGTAGGAATTTACCCCCTCTTTGGCAAAATAAGCCGGCAGAGTAAAGGGCATCACATTGGCACCGCTTTTACGCATACTGAACTGTCCGTCAGGAATAAGGCCGGACACATTGATATACTCTCCGTCACTGGTACTGGTCTGCCACAAAGGCACATAATAGTTATTAAACACAAAGCCGGAATTCGCCAGGCGGTATAATGTAGGTGTAAGCTCCGGATGAATGGCATAGGACGAAAAACCTTCTGCCGTAAGGAAAATAAGATTATATCCTTCAAACAGCCCCGTATACTCATTGGTATAGGTAGCCGGCTCCGTACGGAAATACTCAGCCAGCCATTTGGTCTTTTTATCCGTAGCGGCCTCTTCTAAGGCTGTCAGATCAAGTTCAAACTGCTGAGGTACATATACGGGCTTGGGCGGCTCCTGCTCCTGGCTCTCACTCTGAGATTCATCGTCAGGTTCATTGCTTTCCGTGGCATAGAAATCCTCAGTAATATTAGTAGGCGGCACATAAGAATCCTGACCGGCTGTCAGGTCATCTCCGCCAAATAAACCACTTATACTCAGTACTGTATCTCGCTGCAGGGTGGGCAATACTCCCATTCTCTCTGCAATCATATAAGGATCGTAAAACTCTTTGTAGTCCTCGTAATAGTCTGTTTCCAATATCCGGCCTACCTGCATGGTAGCAATGGCTATTGCCAACCCTATGGTACAGATTACCCCCACTCTCAGTGCGGACAGGGAGTCTATACGGGGCATTTTAATCTTTTTCAGATACAATAATACCGCCGTCACAATAATAGGCACCATCAACAACAAAATCCGGGGCAGACACTGCCAGATTCCAAGTAATGCTTCTTTGTAGTAATTAGTAAGTGCATCTCCGCCACCTGTGAATATAGCCTCCCATAAAAGGGGCTGTTTGAATATATGCATATATACGATCTGAGCACTGTTCCAAAGTACAATCAGTGAAAGCAGTGCAAAATACAACACCTTCTGTAGCTTGCCTTTGCAGAGACTGACCAAAAACGTGAACACACCGGACCATATAAAAATCAGGCCGATTAAATATAGTGGATTAATCCCCACCGGACCAAAGCTTCCTAAGTGATAAACTGTCTCTGCCAGTAAAAAAGTAATTACAAATATTAACCAAACTGTTATCATCTATCCATATCCTTTATCTTCTGATTTTATCATACCATCTTATGCATTTATTACCCTAATTGTCTTAATTATATGCTCAAAAAAAATATTTTGCAACCTTACATTTTTATTGCATAGTTATTACATTATTTTTTCATTTTGGGTTTAAAAACGAAGCTGGCCAGATACCCGAAAATCAATGCAGCGGCGGTTCCCACCGCACCTGCCTTCAGACCTCCCGAAAAAAGCCCCAGCATCCCCTCCGTATCCACAGCTTCCTTGACTCCTTTCATCAGCACATTGCCAAATCCCAGTAGAGGCACGCCTGCTCCCGCTCCCGCAAAGTCCACAAGGGGCTGGTACAAATCCAAAAAGCTAAGTACCACTCCCGTTACCACAAGCAACACCATTACACGGCCGGGTAAAAGTTTTGTTTTCTCCAATAATATCTGAACCAGGGCGCAAATTCCGCCGCCCACTGTAAATGCTAACAAATAATCCATTCTATATTCCTCCCTTATATGCTACTTTTCCGATTTCCTGCCAAATATAAAGCACCGTCATCCCGGGCTCCCTCAAGCGTATCGTTTCACTGTTCCGCGCCTGCCAAGTACGGAATACCACCATTACCCTCATATAGAATAAAGCGTTCTTTACTTCATAGGAAATTCCTATGAAGTAAAAAAGAGTGTAAAGCATTGCTTTACACTCTCATTATTTGAAGTTCCGTGAAATATATACGCACTAGGACTTCTTTTTCTCAAACCATTTGGCAGGAAGCTGCACCAGTACCACTGCAGAGAAAACAATAATGCAGCCTGCCATCTGTCTGGCTGTCAGCGTCTGGTCCGTGGTAAGGAATCCGATCCTGTATGCAACATATCCTGCTATGGTAGCCACTACAGACTCCAGACTCATGATTAATGCCGCCACAGTGGGATTCACGCCCTTTTGGCCTACAATCTGAAGTGTATAGGCCACTCCGCAACTGAGCACACCTGCGTAAAGCAATGCGCCCAGGCCGTCCTTTAACTGGCTCAGGGCAGGTGCTTCCGTAAGTAATGCTCCTATGCAGCACACAATACCACATATGGTAAACTGGATACAGGACAATACCACACCATCCGTCTGTGGCGAATAGTGATCCACTATCATAATGTGTGCCGTAAACGCCAATGCACATAAGAACACCAGTACATCGCCTCCGTTTACCGACATTTCTTCCGTCATACACAAAAAATACATGCCAACTGCCGCCATAAAGGCTGCAATCCATACGACTGCGTGTACTTTCCTTTTGAAAAAGATGCCTGCAATAGGCACAAATATAATATACAAAGTGGTAATAAATCCTGCCTTACCTACCGAAGTATACTGAATGCCGAACTGCTGCAGGGTACTTGCCACCGTCAGCGCCAGACCGCAGCAAATACCGCCGGGTATAGCCACTTTCCAGTCAATAGCCTTTAAAGTGCCCCTGCTCCGGGCCATACTACGGGTAATACACAGATATACCAATAAGGAGAATGCACCAATCAGGGCACGCACACCGTTAAAGGTAAAGGGCCCCATGTAGTCCATCCCCTTACTCTGGGATACAAATGCCATTCCCCAGATGCCTGCTGCCAGTAAAAGAAGCAGACTGTTCCGCAATGATGATTTATGCAAGGCACATACCTGCCACCTCAGCGGCCACCTCGCGTAGTGCCTTTCCGTCACAATCAATGGTTACATGGGCATATTTTTCATACAGGGGCATCCGCTCTTCATAAAGTTCCCGCAGACTCTGCCCGCTTCTCACAGTAACTCCTCTTGCATTCAAATCACCCAAACGTTCTTCTATTTCTTCATAGGGAAGCTTCAGATAAACCACCTTTCCCATTTCCCTGAAATGTTCCATGGCTTCTGCTCCGTACACCGCACTGCCTCCTGTGGCGATAACCGTCCGTTCTGTATCAAGGGCCGCATTTATCTTGTTTTCAAGTTCCCAGAAGCCTTCCACACCATATTCTTCAATAAGCTCATAGAGAAGCTTTCCGTATTGCTCCTGAATCACCATGTCCGAATCCAAGAAGCGGTATCCCAATCTTTTGGCTGCCACCACACCCACGGTGCTTTTTCCGGCCCCCGGCATACCTATGAGTATAATATTCGTATTACTTTTCATTACTTAAACCTTCATCTTTTGATATTCTTTGAGAAAATTACTTCTCATCCACCAGAGCAATTACCTCTACCTCACACAGCACATTCTTGGGCAATGTCTTTACCGCCACACAGCTTCTTGCGGGCTTTTCGGTAAAATACTTTGCATAGATTTCATTAAAAGTTGCAAAGTCCCCCATATCTGCCAGAAAGCAGGAAGTTTTCACCACATGGCTATAATCAGTTCCTGCCGCCTCCAACAATCCGCCGATGTTTTCCATCACACGGGTGGTCTGTGCCACAATATCCGCTCCATCGATTTCTCCCGTAGCGGGATTAATTGCAATCTGTCCCGAAGCAAATAAAAAGCCATTTGCCACAATTCCCTGTGAATAGGGGCCGATTGCCGCGGGTGCCTTATCTGTGGATATTTTCTTCATCATATGAACCTCTTTCCGCCGTCTGTACGGCTAAATCTGTATTCTGTATCGTACTCTTATTCTGTTACTTCCGGCTCATCAAATTCCACTGTCACGTAAAATCCTCTTGGATTTTCAACTACCGCCGTAACAATGCCTATTCTGCTCTGCAGTCTGTTACGGAATGGAATGTTGGCTGACATGGCCAGACAGGGATCAATGGTATAATAATAATTGCTGGGCAGTACACCTTCCGTTACCGTTACCTGCTGGCCTTCGCTGCAAAGTCCCGGACGCTCCATTTTAAACTCCAGTTTTCTCATATATCTTCTCCCTTCTAAATGGTAACAGATATATTTTAGCATATAGAATTATCTTTGCAAGTACGAGCTTTCATTCTGCAAAGATTCAATCACCAATGCATGGGAAATTCCCGGCACACTCTTCCCTTCATTAAAACTGGTTTTGCTCAAAAGCGCACCGGTAGGTGCAAAGAGAACCCTTTTCCACACACCTTCCTCTAACTGCTTTAAAATATAGGCTGACAATGTTACTGCCGCACAGCCGCATCCGCTGCCTCCTGCGTGGGTATCCTGGCTGCCTGCGTCAAATATTTCTATACCGCAATCCGTATGCTGCTTAGAAATATCATAGCCCTGCTCCCGCAGTAAATCAATCAGTACCGTCTGTCCCACAGTCCCCAAATCTCCGGTAATGATTTTATCATAATCAGAAGGCCCGGTACCGAAATCCTCAAAATGCTGCCTGATAGTGTCCGCTGCCGCCGGGGCCATACACCCGCCCATATTAAAAGAATCTTTCAAACCATAATCAACCACCCTGCCTATGGTGGCACCGGTTATCATAGCTCTGCTTCCGTTTTCCCTTTCAGCCCCTAATACAAAAGCTCCGCTGCCGGTAACGGTCCAGGTAGCAGACAACGGTCTCTGGTTTCCGTATTCTAAAGGAAAACGGAACTCCTTTTCCGCACTCGCGAAATGGCTGGAGGTTACACATACTACACTCTCTGCAAATCCTCCGGCCACCGCCATGGAACCGATAAGCAAACTCTCTCCGCTGGTTGAACACGCCCCGTATAATCCAAGAAGCGGAATCTCATATACAGATATACCAAAAGAGGTGGCCATGGACTGCCCCAACAGGTCTCCGGCCAAAATACATTTAATATCCCCCGGCTTCTTACCGGCCTTTTCCAAGGCCAGATACACAGCCTCCTTTTGCAGCGTACTTTCTGCGTCTTCCCATGTATCACACCCAAAACGGTCGTTATCACCCACCATATCAAAAAGCTCTCCTAACGGACCTTCTCCCTCTTTGGTTCCTACCACACTTGCACTGTTTAAAATGTATACCGGCTTACCATGCCTGAAGCTGGATTGTCCCACTGACTGATTCATAAAAATGCCTCCGTTCATACTAAATTTGCTAATTAGTATGTCCCGGAGGCGTTTCTTTATCCCTATTCCCTTTACGCAAAACTTCTTTACTTCTCTTACATCTTAAATATATTCTTTATACTTCGTTTTATGTTTGCTGCGTCATACAAATCCCCCTGTAGTTCATTTGAAGTATCTATGTAAATTCCTTCTGCCCGGGACATCGGAATTCCCCAAAACCGATGTCCGCCGGAAATACATGGTATCCCTTCCCATGTATTTCATATTTTGTATATTGTTTGCCCATGGAAAGTTCCCATTCTCTCCGACGGCAAACTCTTTTCGTACGTCAGGTATTGTATGTATTTCCTCCCAATCTCCTTATGTCTTTGGAAGAATTACACGGGAATGCTTATCCTTTTTTACCCTGCACGATATTCTCCGTAGCCATGCAGGCGTCCTTTATTCGGATAAATCCCTCTCCCTTGCGCCGACTGTTTTCCCCGCAGTTTGTTCTTACTTTCCCTCAGAAAAACAAAAAAAGTCATCCGTCCCGAATAGGACGAATAACTTCCGTTACCCGCGGTTTACCTATCTACCGCACGCCTTTGTGCGGCACCTTTTAAATGACTATTGTGTCATTACAAATTGTAAAATATCACAAAAAATATCTGCTGTCAATATTATTTTTTTGAATTAATTTACCCCTGTAATTTCCTTTACCGCATCTTTACTCAGAAGGCCTTTCTTATCCGTTTTCATCCCTCCTGAGAGCTTTCATACCCTTGCCGTCCCCTCCTTACTTGACGCCTGACCATCAATGAATTATACTTATATATATTTGACGTATTCTCATATATAGAGAAAGGATATGGCATGAACAAAATTCGCTTTGCAGGCTATGATGCCCAACATTCAGATGATTTTGTATATGATTTCCCTTTGATGGATTCTTACGTATTGCTACTCACTGACACTCCTGCGCGATTTTGGGTAGACAACGAACTGAAAGAGTATCCTGCCCATTCTGCCATTTTATATGCTCCCGGTCAGAAGGTATACTATACCGCTGCTGATGCTCCTTACAAGGATGACTGGATTCACTTCGAATCCGACGAAAGTTTCGTCACGGCTTTTCCTATAAAAGGAGTTCCTTTCCCTGTTACCGACTATGAATACTGTCACAATCTGTTTCAGCTTCTGACATGGGAAGATTCTTTTTCCCGGACGGATAATGAACAGGTTATTTCCAGTCTCCTGCAGGTTCTTTTGTTACGTCTGAGCGAGGACTATACCATACGTCAACCGGAGCCCCGGCATAATAACCTTCTGCTTTTACGCAAGAGCATACTGAATACTCCCCAGCTTGACTGGAATGTACACAAAATGGCGGAACAGTTACACATCAGCACCGGCCATTTGCAATTGATTTATAAGAAAACCTTTGGTATTTCCTGCATGGATGATGTTATTAACAGTCGGATTCGACTTGCCAAGGAACGTCTTATTTTTACTCACCAGACCATTCAGGAAATTGCCGATACCTGCGGTTACCGCAATGTGGAACATTTCTGCCGGCAATTCAAAAAATGTACCGGCTGTACACCCGGACAGTATCGCAAAAGATCCTAGGCCTCCCTGACCTAGGATCTCTTTTTTTTCATATAATTTTTATATACCATACCTTTCTGTTCACAGATTACCAGCAGCTGCTTTTCAAAAGCAGAATCATACGGGCAGTTTCCACCATATTTGTTCCCGAGTCCATACTGGCCTTTTGGATATAACGGAAAGCTTCCTGTTCCGTCATATGGTTACGCTCCATAAGCACTGCTTTTGCGCGGTCAATTTCTGCCCGTTCTTTTTCATCCCTCTTAGGAGGTGCTTTTTTTTGCTTTTTCAGGCTCCGAAACTGTTGTTGTAGCAAAAAATCCACCGTACCCACCAGTTCATTAGTCTTTAAGGGAAATGTCAACGTCATAATACCCGGCGGTGAATTTTGCACCACCTGGGGCGATGCCAACAATACCATCTCAAATAATTCCGGCAAATACTCCTTCAACTGGACATAATACATATCCGAAAATCTGCTTCCGCAAATAACCACCCCGCAGGATAAATGTTGCACCTGATTAAGTACCTGGGCCGCCGTATTACATACAGCTATAACGCGGTATCCTCTGTGTTGCAAAATGTCACTAATCCGGTTTCCGTCTTCCGAATTCGGCATGGCAATAATTATGCTGCCTGCAACCATCTACTTCTCCCCACTCTTACACCCGGACCAGGTATTTTTTAATTTCCCAATCAGACACCTGTATCATATAATCATTCCATTCACGTGTCTTAATCTCCGTGTATATATCTCTGAATTCTTTTCCCAATACCTTACCCGCAAATGTACTGTTCTTCATATAAAGTACTGCTTCACGCAGATTATCCGGCAGATTCTCAGGTGCTTCGCTTTCATAACACATAGGGGCCTGTTCACCGGGTTCCGTTTTCTCAATAATGCCTTCCATTCCTGCGGCCAGACACATTGCCAGCACCAGATAAGGATTCGCAGAAGGATCGGGAAAACGGAGTTCCACTTTACTGTCCTCTCCAACCCGCTTATGTACTTTCACTAAAGCATTTTTATTTTGGGTTGTCCATATGATATCCCTGGGTGCCTCAAATCCTGTCAGCAGTCGCTTATATGAATTTACCAGCGGATTACTGATTGCACATATTTCCTTTACATGACTAAGTATGCCTCCGATAAACCAACGTGCTTCATCTCCTATTTTCTGGTCCAGTGAATCAATGTTAAAAATATTTCTGCCATCTTTATAAACCGATATATTCAGATGCATACCGGAACCTGCCACACCTTCCTTGGGCTTGGGCATAAATGTGGCATGCATACCAAATCGCTTTGCAATGGAACGGACTGCGTACTTAAATGTAACCACTGAGTCTGCA
>JAFXEW010000054.1 GCA_017513625.1 Lachnospiraceae bacterium
CAAACATGTCAAGAATGATCTCTAAAGTACGCAGGTGCCTGATACGGCTGAGCAACCGTTCCCTATACCATATTCCCAGACCCGAACATCCCAGTATTACCAGCAAAATCCCTATCAGTCTGTGCATAAAACTCCTCCCTGCCATAATGTGCTGCCACTACACAGTTTCCGTTTTTCTTTTCCAAAATCACAAAATACTCAAAGGTCTCCGCAAAAGGATGTTTACCGCATTTAAGATAGTTCTTTTCCTTTTGAAGTAAATCCTCAGAACCATTTCCGTGAACGGTTGCTAATATTTTAACACCACAGGTAACCGCATATCTAAGAGCCTGCATGTCCTCTTCTTTACCGATTTCATCTACTGCAATCACAGCAGGTGCCATTCCTCTTATTAATTGCAACAGCCCTTCTGTCTTGGGGCATGCATCCAATATATCCGTACGTATTCCCAAATCATTCCTGGGCACTCCCATATAACAACCGCCTATTTCGCCACGTTCGTCCACCACTCCCACGTTCATGCCCGGACAATATGGATTTCCGTCAGAAATATACCGTATTAAATCCCTTAACAATGTGGTTTTTCCGCTTCCGGGGGGCCCTATCAAAAGAGTACTTTTAAAGTTGCCTTCCTCAAACAACAAAGGAAGCAGTTCCCTGCCTGCCCCAAAAATCTCATGGGATATACGCAAATTAATGCCCGATATATTTTTCAGGATTTTGACATGTCCCCTATCATCCAAAACAGCCTGTCCCGTAATACCGATGCGATGTCCGCCCTTTACAGGCAAAAATCCCTGCTTTATTTCTGCTTCAAATGCATATGGTGATGCTTCACAATTATGTACCAAAAGCCTCTGTATTTCCGCTCTGCCTGCGCGGTATGCATCCTGCAATACCAGGCTCAGCCTACCATCCTTTGTCAAGAAATATTCCCTGCCATTCATATACACCATCACCGGTTGTCCCACGCGAAGACGGATTTCCTGCAATTTACCGGCTTTTTCCGCTACTTTTTGCCATAACGGCCTGTCTTCTGCAGGAAAAAGTTCTAATATATTATTCTCCATGATTCTATGCGCCTGCCTTCTCAAAAAATATATGCTTAAATCTTTAAAATATTCCCATGACTATTATTTATTTTACTTTTATGAAAAAAGTGCTATACTATAGTGGATTATTATTTACGTTTCATTCCATGAAACGTGAGCAAAACATAAAGAAAAGGAACTGCATCCTATGAATATTATCGTTGTCGGTTGCGGCAAAGTGGGCCGTACACTTGTAGAACAGTTAAGTACTCAAAATCACAACCTTGTTATCATTGACGAACGCGAAGAAAAAATAAATAAGGTGACTGATGAAATTGATGCCAAAGGAATTATTGGCAACGGTGTCAGCAACCAGGTTTTGTTAGAAGCCGGCATCAAGCAGGCTCATCTTCTCATTGCCGTTACCGGTTCTGATGAACAGAATTTGCTTTGCTGCGTAATCGCAAAAAAAACCGGCCGTTGTAAAACAATCGCCCGGGTCAGAAATCCTATTTATTTTGATGATATTTCTTTTATCCGTGAAGAATTAGGATTGTCCATGATTATTAATCCCGAGCTGACATGCGCCAACGAAATAGCACGGCTGTTTCAGTTCCCTTCCGCGGTGAAAATCGAAACATTCTCCAAGGGAAGAATTGAACTTTTACACTTTAATATTACAGCAGATTGTGGCTTAAATAATTTGGAACTGATGCATGTACGCTCCAAATTTAACAGTGACGTGCTGGTATGTATGGTAAAAAGAGATGATGAACTGATTATCCCCAGAGGTGACTTTGTTTTCCGTGAGGGTGATGTGGCAGCAATTGTATCAACCCCTGCCAATGCCAGTGCCTTTTTCAAAAAAATCGGTATCAACACCAACCGTATCAATACAGTCATGCTTATCGGTGCAGGCACACTTTCCTATTATCTGGCCCGCCGACTTTTGTCTGTAGGTATACAAACCAAAATACTGGATATGGACCCTGTACGTTGCGAACAAATCAGTGAACAGCTTCCTAAGGCAACCGTTATCTGTGGTGATGTAACCGATCAAAAGGTACTGCTGCAGGAAGGCCTTCCTGCCGTAAACGGATTTGCTGCATTAACAGGCCTGGACGAAGAGAATATTCTGCTCTCACTCTACGCCAAATCCGTTTCCCAAGCAAAATGTGTTACCAAAATAAACCGCACTTCATTCAGCAGTGTATTAAGCGGTATTCATCTGGATACCATTACGTATCCGATTTTACTTACAGCTGATACCATATCCAAATTTGTACGCTCCATGGACGCTTCCCCTAACAGTAATGTAGAAAATCTTTATCAGTTGGAAGGCGGACTTGCTGAAGCATTGGAATTTTATATCAAAGAGGAATCTGCAGTTACCGGCGTTCCTTTGGGCAAATTAAAACTCAAAAAAAATGTACTTGTCTGCTGTATAACCAGAGGACGTCAATTCATCATTCCCCGAGGACATGATGAATTGCAGGTAGGTGATTTGGTTATTGTGGTTACCAGATCAGGCATCCATGATATCAGCGACATCCTGGAAAAATAAATTTCCATAGTACCCTATCGAAAGGAACAAGAAATGAATTTTTCAATTATTATATACATTATCGGCCGTATATTGCAGTTTGAGGGTGCATTCTTACTGTTACCGGCATTCACCGGTCTCATCTACGGTGAATTTGAAGATGCTCTGGTTTATTTTTTAACTGCGCTTCTCTGCTTTGTAGTGGGATTCATTATGGGACGCAAGAAAATAACCCACAAAGAACTGTACGCCCGTGAGGGCTTTGCATGCGTAGCCCTAAGCTGGATTACAATGGGCGCTTTCGGAGCACTCCCCTTTGTATTTACAGGCGATATCCCGCGCTACATTGATGCACTCTTTGAAACCATTTCCGGATTTACTACTACAGGAGCAAGTATCCTAAACAACGTGGAAGCCCTTTCCCATGCTAATCTGTTCTGGAGAAGCTTTACACATTGGATTGGCGGTATGGGTGTATTTGTATTTATGATGGCTATCCTCCCTATGCTGGGGGCTTCCTCATTTAACCTGATGAAAGCAGAAAGTCCGGGCCCCAGTGTAGACAAACTGGTTCCCAAGCTTAAGAATTCAGCAAAAATATTATATTTCATTTATATTGGCATGACCATTTTGGAAATCATTTGTCTGCTGATATGCCGTTTGCCCCTGTTTGAAACCCTCTGTACCACATTCGGAACCGTAGGAACAGGCGGATTCGGAATTCTGAACAGCAGCCTATCCGCATATTCTCCTGCCATTCAGAATGTTGTTACCGTTTTTATGATTCTCAGCGGTATTAATTATACAGCGTATTTTTGTCTGTTGATGAAAGAATTCAAACAGGCCTTTGCCATGGAAGAAGTCCGTTGGTATTTGATTATTATTTTAGTCAGTGTAGGAATCATCACCTGGAATATTACTCCCATGTATGACAACGTGGGAACAAGTTTACGCCATGCCTTTTTCCAGGTAGGATCCATTATTACCACTACCGGTTTCATGACAACGGATTTCAATTTATGGCCCGAACTGTCTAAAAACATACTGGTCATTCTGATGTTTATCGGCGCCTGCGCCGGTTCCACAGGCGGTGGTATGAAAATATCCCGACTGATAATTCTCTTTAAAGCAGTTAAAAAGGAACTGTCCACAATGATACATCCCCGTATGGTACGTAAAATACGCTTGGACGGTCATGTGATTGCCAATGAAACACTGCGTTCGGTTAATGTATATATTTCCGTATATTTCATGATTTTATTTATTTCCTTATTACTCATTAGTCTGGATGAATTTGGTTTTACCACCAACTTTACTGCTGTTATTGCCACACTGAATAATATCGGCCCCGGACTGGACATGGTAGGTCCTACTCAGAATTTCTCCATCTTCAGTTCCTTCTCCAAATGTGTACTGATTTTTGATATGCTGGTAGGGCGACTGGAACTATTCCCTGTACTGATTCTATTCATGCCGTCCTGTTGGAAAAAATATTAAAACCTCCCATAAGGGAGGTTTTCCTTTTACAGCCAGATTGCTTCATTGATTACGCTTTGAACCTGTATGTTTTCCACACAGACCAGTTTTACCAGAAGCCACGCTCTCTCATCATCTGTCAGTTCCTGTATTTTCTCCGCACCGGAGGAATTGGCAATACGTTCCGATATACTCTCTATTGCATCCATTTTGTTTTGGGCAGAAGCAATGAGATTCTCCCAATTTTCCTTTTTTCGCTGCATGGCAAGATATAACTCCTCTGCAGAGCAGTCACCTGCCAGAATATCCTTGATTTCATTCAGCGAAAATCCCAATGCTTTTAACTCAAGCAATGCACCCAGTTGCTGTAATTTATCCGCGCTATAATATCTGTATCCCGTATCCGGGTCCACATAGGAAGGTTCAATAATACCTTTTTTCTCATAAATTCTTACAGCCTTTACGGATATATTATAAAATTCTGCCACTTCACCTATTTTCAGCAAATCCTCTCCGGGCTTTACTTCTACACTATATGTATCACTGTTTATCATCAAAAACTTCCTCCATCCGTTTCATTCCCACACTGTTTTTCTTTATTTCCACCAATGAATTCATAAGCATCATGGATGCGGCCACCATAGCTCCCCGGTATTGCAGTACTGCTGTTAATGAGCCAAAGTTCATTCCGCCTCTTCTAACCATCTCACATCCCAGCAAAAAAAGCAACAGATAACCGCCCCTGCCCAAGAGTAATTGCATAAATTCTCCCCATGCTTTACGAACCGATATTTTCAATCGGGTTCTTACTATATTGAGACTGCTTTCCGTATAATAATCCTCCAGCATCCCTTCTGCCTCAAATATTCGGACCGTATCTCCACCGGCAAGCAGGGAAGAGGCAACTACAGCAGTCTGTTCCGTTTCCTTCTGTGCCTTTTGTATCAGTTGTTCTGCGGGCTTTACCACATATCTGTGGCGCAGGAATACATGGGGCACTATTACTGCCAATTCAATCACAAGAAAAAGGGGCGAAATACAATACATTATTACAGAGGCCACGGCAATCCGGAAAATAGCAAATACAAAATGCGGAATGTTCAGCGCACCCGACAAAAGATCCCATGTCATCTTTACATCTGCATTTCCCCTGGTTATCCATACACCGTCCGTCATAGCTTCAATCCTGCCAAGAGGCAGTCCCTGCAATGCATCTAAAAATTTCAATCTCAATTTTCCAACCATCCGTGCAGAAAATACGGCAAATTCTCCCCACAAAATTCCGTTATAAAGAAAAACGAAACCGTTTGCTGCCACGAAACAAATACAGCACCTTGCAAGCGCCTCCGGCGTTCCCTGTTCCATTGCTTCAAATACGCCTTTTAAAAACAATGCATTAATAATACACAGGAGCGTATCTACAGGAGTTCTCAGTATCAAAAGAAATGCATATAAGAATCCGCCGCCTAAATGCTTAAATATATTTCTCAGACTCTCTAGCAACTAATTTACCCTCCTTTAACTCCAAAATCCTGTCATAACCAAACAATGTTTCCGGCCTGTGTGTCACATGTACAACCGTCTTACCCTGTGTCAGATATTCCAATGTTTTCATTACCGCCCGGGCAGTTTCTTCATCCAGTGCAGAAGTAGGCTCATCCAGTAATATCACCTGCGCATCTTTGGCAATCGCTCTGGCAATTGCTATTCTCTGTGCCTGACCGCCTGAAATATTTCCGCTCCGTTCCGCCACAATACTATCCACTCCATCGGGCAGACTTGCAACCCATTCCTCCAACTGCGCCGCACGCAACGCATCCCGTATTTTATCTTCAGACATCGGATGTCCGCAGGTAATATTATCTCTTATGGAAAGCGGGAAAAGCCCCGGTGTCTGCATCACCATGGCCACCTTTTTTCTGATTTTTACAGGCTCCCTTTCTCCTGCCACTTCACAAATACCGCTCTGCACCTCATATAGTCCTGCCAGCAGTTTTAATAACGTACTCTTTCCGATGCCGCTGGCTCCCAGAATCCCGATATGTTCTCTGGTATTCACTCTCAAAGAAACCTTATCCAATATTTTCTTTTCATCGTATCCAAATACGGCTTCTGATAAATGTATACTCATTTTCTATACTTCCTTTCCTGCCATAACAGTCCACACTCTGTTCAGATTTCCGCAAAATCTTCGGAAACCGGCCATATGAGCAGAACAGTTTATCATAACCCCCGATACATTTCCGGAAAGGTTAACAAATATATATAAGGTTCCCATACTCAGTTCCCCGCGGAGCACCATACTGCCTCCAATCCCAAGCAAAAGTGCCAGTGGCACACATGACAGAACTCCTGACAGCGACATCAGTCTTGCTTTTACACGCTCCTGCTTTACAGAAGCCTCCTGCCAGGCTCCGATATGACCGGTGTATTGATCCCTCAATAACTTTTCTGCCTCATAAACCCGTATAACAGGAACGAGTTGCAAAATCGTCCCCAGGACTGCGTTAATCTTTTCCATCTCTTTCTGTTCTGCTACCGTGTAGCCATAGATAACCTTACTTGAAACCGTAGTATATACTGTCAGAAATACAACAGGCAGTAAATACAGCAGAGTCAATTGTCTGTTCTGATACATCAGATAAATTAATGTAAATACAAAACTTATAACCATGGAAATCATATTAAAAAGCTGCTCAGAAACATATCTGTTAATATCCTCCATCTCATTCTGCAAACCGGATATATATTCTCCTACATTTTCCGATGCTACCTTTTCATAGGGACATTTCAGCATAATCTCCGCATACTGCATCCTCATATCATGGGTTGCATATTCTCCTGCGCATGCTCCGCCAAAAGACATGCCTCCCTGCATTACCGCTCCCAGAAGTAAATAAATTATGCTCTTCCATATATTTTCTACAGGAAAAACCTTCTCCTGTTGTACCGTATCTATTATTAGTGCAAGCTCCCTATTCCACAAAAGTGTAGCAAACACTGCACCTGCCGTACACAGCAATGTGACAGCAACAAGCATCTTCCGGTATTGAAATAACCTGCCTATCTGTTTCATGCGCCGCCTCCTCTCACCTTTATATCATCATAAACTATGCCCCAGGGACAGAGTCAA
This sequence comes from Lachnospiraceae bacterium, assembly GCA_017513625.1. GTDB lineage: Bacteria > Bacillota > Clostridia > Lachnospirales > Lachnospiraceae > Acetatifactor. The sequence goes on from JAFXEW010000054.1 coordinate 7,184, forward strand.
GTAACTGTCCCCATCCATCAAATAAAAGTGTCCCCACAGTCTTTTATGACTGCAGGGACACTTGGTATCCTGATTTATATTCGGTTAGTTATCATCTGCGGAAGCATCGCTTTCATCAGTGGCCTGTGTACTTTCTTCACTCGACTGACTGCTTTCCTGTACAGAATCTCCGGTTTCTTCTGTGGAATCACTGCTTTCTTCCACACTGGGCTTAGGGTCATTCCACACGGAAATGTTATGATACAGGCGGTAAAAACCGCCGCCCAGACGCTGGGGCTGTAACTGGATAGCAAAATGCTCTGCATTCAGTTCTTTTAACACTTCACGTACATACATCTCCAAATAGGATTCATTGATATAGTCGGATTCAATCCTGGTCCACAGACTTTCAGGAATCACATTTTTAAAAGTATGCTTACCCATACCTGCTTCCTTCATCTGCTTCTTACAGTCAGCATAATATTCCTGAAGAGTATAGCTTACATCAGCCTCCTTAATACCTGCTTCTTCCAAATCCAGCTTATGTTTTTCATCCTCGGAACCGGTACTGTCGCTTTCATTTTTATCTCCTAACAAAGGTTCCCCCGTAAGAGGATTCAGATTGGCGCTGTTTACACAGGCCGGCAGATACACGGACAAACCCGTTCTCATATGAGTGCCTGAAAGAGCAATATCAGACCTGTTATAATAATCCCATGTAGCAGGGTTGGTATCATCCCATGTAACATCCACGTTATAATACTGACTGCCCTGTTTTACAATATTCCATGCATGGTCCATACCGGAATAACCCGCACAATAAAAACAGGGGATTCCCAGTTGCTGCATGATATATTGGAATGCTCTGGCATAACCGGCACAAACGGTGCGTCCGTTGACCAGCGCACTGTACGCGCTCTGACTCATCTCTGCCGCCGCATCATAGTTTACTCTTGCCACCAGTTCATCATGCACATATTTTTCCCTGACAAAATCTCCTTCCAGTACCATGGCCCCCCGCACGATTCTATCCGCTCTTTCCTTAAAATCAGACTGTGCAAGCTCTATATAATCTGTTGTCTCATTAAAAAGCAACTCTATTTCCGTACATTTACCACTCTTTAAATACTTACAGGAATAACTGCCTTCCAACCAGAACAACTGGGGATGATCATTATATACTGCTTCAAATACATTTTTCAGCTGATTTACATCCACGTCCGTAACAGGCTTAAAGGTACTGTTTAATGTCATGGCATTGGCGTAAATCTGGGCATAGAGTTCCTTCATGGTGCCATCCAGCATATTATAATAGGGATATATCCTGGCATCAAAGGTAAGTCCTTTACCGGTTTCTCCCGGCTGTCCGGACGTCTCTTCTTCTACCTGTACATTATCCGTATGGATTCCGGCAAAACCGCTCATACCGATTACAGGAACCGGCGTACTGATATCATCTCTGGAAGGCGAAATATATCCTCCCTGTCCAAGCCCGGTAAGCACTTCTGCATTCAGTCCTGCATCTTTATTCAGTGGATATAGCTCCACATCCTGAAGCAGACCGCCATTTTCTCCGTCTCCATAAAGCTTATTGGACAAATCCCGGGTCATTTCCGGATTAAAAGCATATATAAGGGTAGCTATGCAGGCCACCATCAAAACACCGCATAATACATAAAAACTAAATTTTATGAATTTCAAATCATTCAGCCCCTTTCACAGGAATATAACCTTCCATCAGCCATTCTTCCAGCATAATCAGGTTGTCATCGGAGTGCTCTACTTCCCGTGCGTAACGGTAGGATAATTTTACGCACTCTTCCATCTCTATGTATTTATCGGCTAAAAACCACCTGCACATTACAAATTCTTTCAAAAAACATACAGAAAATACAGCCAATGCGCCTTTGCTGTACACACAATCATCATATACTGCGCCGCAAAAATAGGTATATAGGAAAAAATAAGCCAGGTTAATCTGCCATCTTTCCATTTCCTCACCAAATACAACATTTTTTACCATTGCCTCTTCAAATGCCAATGAAACCCACGCATATGTGGCATTTTGCCCTTTGATGATTCCCTGCGCCTCTTTCAGCACCTCTTCCCAGTCATCCCTCAACCTTTCAAGCCGTTCTAACTGCTCCATGCCTTCCGTTACTGCATCCCGATATTCTTCGCTGTTACCTGTCAGTAACTGATATAAGGTATTCTCCTGCAATACTTTCTCTGCCGTAGCAAGCATTTCCCTAAGGTTGTTCCCTTTTTCTTTATAGGCATCAATCAGTTCGTATATCTCCAAACATCTGCCTTCATCCACATACCATTGAATTTGGGATACTACCAAAAGCACCGCAATCAGTTTTTCCTTTACGGTATATCCCTGGAAAGCCAGTATGGCAAACAGCAAATCCCTTGCCTCTTCAAGCACCGCAAACATTCCCGTGTCAAACTCTTCAAAATCGTCTGCCAATGGCTCCGTTTCTTCATCTTCCGTACATACCAGATTCAAAGGTCCCCTTTGTCCCAAAATGATTCCAGCCGCCTCCGGACAGGACAGAGACAGTGAATATTCCCTAAGCCCTTCAAATTCCTCCACATGCCTGGGATATCGGCTGCAGGTATGACACAGATAGTCCTCTCCTTTTTCCTTTATCAGATCACATAAATGATCTTCATTCAGAAATGCACATCTTCCTCCAAACTGTAAAAAGCTCTGCTGCTCAAAGTCGAGGGATGCAGTCATTCTCTTACCGAAATCACCACCAAGCTTTAAATACTTATCAAAGCTTTCATCATCTATCATAATCTGCCAGCCTTTGCAGCAGCTGTCAGGACAATCTCCCGCTGTGCACTTAAAAGTATCATAAAAATCCGGCTTTATATATTTCATGTCACCACTCCGTTCTCGTCTTTTATCACTGCACGCTATACTTCAGCAGCCTTCTTAAGAAGATTCACCCTTTTTACCACAATACCTGCCAAAATCTGCTTACAGGCAGTAGTTTCTCTGTGCATGGCTGCATCCTGCAGACGCTGTAAATCCTTTATAAAATCATTCATTCCAAGTTCTTTACAGCGGTTTTGCATTCTTCTGCATCCCATAACCACAGACTGCCAATTCCCTTTATTAATACTTTGTCCTAATCGTAGAAAATCCTGCCCTTTTAAAAATGCAAGCATTTCTTCCGTTATCATCTGACTCATTCCGGCCTCCGTTTCTGCCCTATATTCACTATTATTTTACAATATACCCAAAATATTGTATAATAGTTTTATGTATTTAATTATTGTGTGAGGATATTGTTGTATGCTTAGTAAATTAAAATACAAATGGGAGAACGTACCCTTCTATCCCAAGATTTTCAAATTGGTTCTCCCCATTATAATTCAAAATCTTTTAAGCGCTGCCATAAGTTCTGCAGACATTATCATGCTGAACTCTGCCGGCCAGACTGCCGTTTCTGCAGTCTCCCTTGCATCACAATTTTCCAATGTGCTCTTTTCCGTATTCTTCGGTCTGAGCACCGGAATTACCATGCTATGTGCCCAGTATTACGGCAAAGGTGATTTCCGCTCCATTGAAATCATACAGGGAATCGCTCTCCGCATTTCCATGATTGTGACCATTATCCTGTCCGGCTTTTCCTTTTTTATGCCTCGGACACTGATGAAAATATTTACCAATGATACCGCACTCATAGGTCCCGGCAGCGAATATCTGCGTGTTGTCAGTATTGCTTATTTATGCTGGGGTATCTCTGAAGTATATCTCTCCACTCTGCGGAGCGTAGGAAAGGTATCCACTGCCACAGTCCTAAATGCAATTGCCTTCTCACTGAATATCGTGTTAAACGCTGTTTTTATCTATGGCTTATTCGGTGCGCCCAAACTGGGCGCTATGGGCGTAGGAATCGCTACTTCTCTGTCCCGAGTTGTACAGCTGATAGCCTGCCTTATCGTTTCCCATAGAGAAAAACAGGTTAAGCTTAATTTCCGCATGATGTTTATACGCAACCGGATTCTGTTCGGTGACTTTATGAAAATGTCCCTGCCCGCCCTTGCCAACGATGTAATCTGGGGCCTGGCCTTTTCTACATATGTGGTTATACTGGGTCATCTGGATTCGGACGCGGTTGCCGCCAACTCCTTCGTAGTGGTAGTACGTAATTTTGGTACCATTCTCTGCTACGGACTGGCAAGTGCAGGTACGATTCTGCTTGGCAACGAAATCGGTGAAAACAAGCTGAAAGAAGCCCGCAAGGATGCAAGCCGGCTGATGAAGCTTACCATACTAAGTTCCGTAACCGGCGGTCTGATTGTGCTGGCGGCCATTCCTTTCGTACTGCGATATGCAGACCTGACCCCAACTGCTCTGCACTATCTGAAATATATGTTACTCATTAATACTTACTACATCACCGGAACTGCAGTAAATACCACACTGATAGCCGGTGTATTCCGGGCAGGCGGCGACAGCCGTTTCGGCTTTATTTGCGACACCATAGATATGTGGCTGTATGCCGTTCCGTTGGGGCTCATTGCCGGTTTCCTATTGAAACTGCCTGTTATGTGGGTATACTTCCTGCTTTGCACAGACGAATTCGTGAAATGGCCCTGGGTAATCGGTCATTATAAAAGCGGCAAATGGCTAAAGAACATAACCCGTGACAATATTGAAACATCCCAGGAGGTGACTTAATGAATTATCCTAAGCATAAATCAGAAGAATCGGTACAGGATTATCTGGAAACCATATTGCTGCTGAATCGTAAGCAGGCCTCGGTCCGCTCCATTGATATAGCCCGGGAACTGGGCTACTCCAAGCCCAGTGTCAGTGTTGCCATGAAAAATCTCAGACTGAAAGAATATATTGAAGTATCTGAGGAAGGTTTTATCACACTTACTCCCACCGGTCTGGAAATTGCCAAGTATGTTTTGGAACGTCATACGGTTTTGTCCCAGTGGCTGATCCGCATGGGCGTAACTCCGGAAATTGCCATGGAAGATGCATGTAAAATGGAACATGACATGTCCCATGAAAGTTTTGAAGCCATCAAAAATTATTTACAAAACCATGGCGACGTATAAGCTATCTTTCTCCGAATACCTGTTCAAACAATTTATAAAAACCGGTAATGGAAAAATGCTTTGGATCCACCCGGTTCATATAATGCCGTGACGCCAATTCTTCTGTATAATCATCCAGGAAGTATGTGGTCACGGTATTTTTTTCTTTGGAAGGCTCTTCCACATGTGCCACTAATGGAATGGCCTCATATGCACTGATACTGCAGTCTGTTTCATCCTTTACTATCGTAACCTTAGCCATTGCTCCAAGCATCCGGTTAGAAACACCTTCTGCCGTTCCGCTGGTGGCATTGATAAAGTTGCCCACCGAATAATAGACCAGCATTTCATTTCCGGCCTCACCCCGAATCACTTCCATGGGTTCTATCACATGGGGATGTGTACCGATACATAAGTCCACCCCTGCATCTGCCAGAAACTGAGCCCACCTGCGCTGTTTGGAAGTCTCTTCCAATACATATTCCGTTCCCCAGTGGGGACATACCATTACCAAGTCTGCCATTTCCTTTGCTCTGGATACATCTGCAGCAATCTGCTTTTCATTCCACAAATCGACTGCATAGGGCATATCCTCCGGCAAGGGGATACCGTTTGTTCCGTATGTATAATTCAATATGGCAATTTTAATTCCGTTTACCTCTCTGATACAAATCTCCTCAGCTTCTTCTGCCGTGGCATAAATACCCACCACATCGATTTCAGGATATTTATCATTCCAAAAGGTCCTGCAACGCAGCACCCCTTCTTTCCCCATATCCATAGCATGATTGGTTGCATGTAAAATCACGTCAAAACCTGCTGATACCAGACTGTCTCCCAGTTCATAAGCTCCGTTAAATCTGGGATATCCCTTCAGCCCTGCATCAACGCCGCTTATAATTACCTCCTGATTCACCAAAGCCAGATCAGCTTCCCTTATTTCATCAGCCACATTGGCGAAAAGATGATCATAATTATAACTGCCGTCCTGTTGTTTACCGCTGTTATTTACCTGGGTATGCATTAACATATCTCCCACCATCACCAGGGTAACTTCCGACGATACCGTGTTCTGTACTTCTGATTGTTCGGAAGATACGTCAAAGTCTTCTTCCGAAGATAGCAAAGCTCCCTCATCGGCTGTCATTTCCTGCACGGATGACCCCGTTGTATCCTCTGTCCAATCAACCTGCAAGGAAAAGTCTACTGCTTCTCCATTGCCCCCGGTCTCGCTGTTAGGGAGCCCGCTTCCGGTTTCAACGGGCCTTACTGCTCCGCAACCGGTTAACAATAATATGATTACAACCATTACAGTCGCATTTTTCCACTTACCTGCTTTAAACATATTTTCTCCCGTGTACTGTCCTAAGATATCTCTAATTCTTTACCATCCAAAACTGCCTCTGTAAGGTGATTCTGCTGATAAACCAATTTTAATGAAAAGAAGGGCACTTCCCTATTCAGCAGATCCAGGAAAATATAATCCCCTTCCCACAGTTCCAAATCCTTTAAACGGGCCTTCTCCACCCATTCCAAAGTACCTTCCTCACATTCCTTACACTGTCCCGAAAAAGCATCGGAAGTATACAGGCACATATACTCTGTTTCACAATCGTCTGCAATAAAAGTCACCAGCCCTCTGAATCTGTAATCCAATAATTCCAGACCGGTTTCTTCCCTGACTTCACGAAGCAGGCACTCCTCCGGACTCTCTCCCGGTTCAAAATGCCCGCCCACACCAATCCATTTATCCTTATTCATATCCTGTTGCTTTTTCACACGATGTAACATCAAATATTTAGAATCCTGTTCAATATAACACAGGGTAGTCAGATTACTTCTATTCATTACCTTTTCCCTTTCAACAAACGCTTACCTGCCCATACACTCCTGTAATTCCAGAACATCAGCCCCTATCAGCTTAGCATCCTCTTTATCATGCGTGACCAAAACCAAGATTTTCCCACGACTTTTCTCACAAATATAAGTTGCCACTATCTGCTTCATTCTACGGTCCAGACCTGAAAAGGGTTCATCCAGCAGTAACACATCGTAATCCGCTGCCAACGCCCTAAGAATGGCTATCCGTTGCCGTTCTCCGCCGCTGAGCCGTCGTACCTTCTTTTTACCGTAAGCTCCCAGTTCCAGTGCTTCCAGCATCTGCTGTATTTCACCTTCTCCCAGGCTCTCATTCACCATTCTGATGTTTTGAAACACATTCAGGTTCTCTACCAGTCTGCCATCCTGAAACACCATTGAAAAACGTATTTCCAATACGTCTTCCGGAGAATAAATCCTCCCTGACTCCGGCTTCAACAGGCCGGCAATCAGATGAAGCAGTGTAGTTTTCCCGCTACCGGACGGACCCATTATCCCTTTTTTAGACCCGGATGCCAATACCATGGATAAATCAGTTAGAAGCTCCTTGTCTCCATATGAAAATGTCAGATTCTCTATTACAATACTTCGGTTCATTCTTTTCCTTGCTCCGTCAAGCCAATCATTCTCTGAAACAGCCACTCGCATATTATACTGAGACACACGATTACAACCGTCCATGCAAAAAGCTCCGGTATCATCAGATATAATTTGGTTTTATACAATTCATTTCCTATGGAATATTTCACCAATCCGATAATCTCAGCCGCTATTCCTGACTTCCATGCCATGCCCACGGCCAATGAGGATGCAGACATTATATAGGAAATAACCTGAGGAAAATAAATATATCGCAGGCGTTTACTTCCTGAAAGTCTGAATATACGAGCCATATCCTGATATCGGCTGTCCGTCTGCCGCAACCCTGTCAGTGTATTGGTGTAAATTATCGGTAACACTACCATCCCGGGCACAAATATGGCTAACCCATCTGCATCAAACCATAAAAGGGATAATATTACAAAAGATGCCACCGGAACAGACTTGATAATCTTTACCGGCAGCCACACCATACACTCCACATATTCATTGATAAAAGAAAGCAGCGCAAGCAGAATTCCCAGCCCGCTGCCCAGCAAAAAGCCCAAAGTAATGTGTACCAGGGATGTCAAAAGGCTCCGGTAAAATTCCGGTGAAGGAAGAAGTTCCGTTATAAGCACCCAAAATACATTTCCGGGGGACGGCAGAAACACTTCCTTACCTATATATTTTGCCGCAATATGCCAGATAAGTAACCACAGAATCACTGCTACCGTGCGGCATATTGTCTTTTTCTTCTTTGTTGTTTCGGGCCGGTTATTTGCCACCATAAAACATTCCTTCCTCATACTTACCGCCTATGGACGCAGGATTCTCTGCACATAAAATTTGCAAATATGCTCCTGCTTTTTCCTGCATTTCCTTGCCGGTGATAAAGGTTACGTTACAATAAGGAATCGCCTGCTTTGCTATATCCGCCTTAAATACATCATATTTTTCCAGCAGCTGCGCTGTCTCATCTGTTTTTTCCCGGGCAAATACGGTAGACTCCTCATATATTTTCATAAAAGCATCAAAATTTTCCTTCTGCTCTTCCAAAAAAGCTTTCCGCACCACAAGTACTCCTGTTACCACCGTATTCCCTGCATTTGCTTCCCATTCCTTGGTCACATCCAAGGCAATACGCATATCCGGGCTACTGTTTAGTGCCACAGTGGCATAGGGCTGAGGCAACATAGCAATCACCTCCGGATGCTGTTTAAGTGTAGCCAATACCTCCGGTGCCTCGGACTTATACTGTATATCCACATCCTTATCCGGGTCCAGCCCCACACTTGCGAGCAGATAACGCAGGGTATATTCCGGTGTAGTTCCCTGTCCGGTGGTATAAATGGTTTTTCCTTTCAAATCCTCTGCGCTCTGAACACTTTCACCATTTTCCAACATATAAAGCACGCCAAGTGTATTAATGGCTACCGTCACAATCTCCCCTTGGGATTTGTTATACAATATGCTTGCCAAGTTACAGGGAACAGCGGCAATGTCCATGTCTCCCTTCATCAGAGCACTGCTCAGCTCATCTGCAGTACCTGCAATTGTATATTGAAACCGGACCTTATCTGTAGCATCCTCTCCGGAAGCATCCGCCCCGTCAATCAGTTTAATCATCCCTATTGCCGTGGGGCCCTTCATGCAGCCAATTCTGACACATGATGCCTCCTCTGCCTTATTTCCGCAGCCGGCAAACATATATAAAATCACCATACAGCATAACAGCACACTAATTCTTCTGCTCATATTACAAATACATCCTTATTCCATATCCTTACCTAATGTTTCATCAGGCACTTTTTTAGCCGTTTCTTTCTTAAATTTAGCAACTTCCTTCTGCGCCTGGGGAATGGATATATTGGTACCCGCACCGGCCACACAGCCTCCGGGACAGGCCATTCCTTCAATCAGACAACCGTTCATCTTGCCTGCTTTGGCCAGAAGAAGTATCTTTTTACACTCTGCCAGACTTTCTGCATGTTCAATATGGATTTCCGTGCCGGGATAATATTTTTCTATTACATCGCTAATGGCACTTGCCACGCCTCCAGCCACACCATATCCTCTTCCTGCCGCAGTAGCATCCTGCATTTCGTCCATAGCCTGAATCTCTTTTAGCAGAATTCCTTTTGCTTCAAACATACCTGTTAACTCTTCAAAAGTAATCACAAAATCCACGTCGGAACGCACGGTTCTGCGGCTTGCTTCCAGCTTTTTAGACGCACAGGGTCCGATAAACACTACCGATGCGTCCGGGTGTTCCTTTTTGATAATTCTTGCCGTACAAACCATGGGAGTCAATGCATTACTGATTTTATCAATGGTTTCCGGGAACAGGTTCTTTGCCATAACTGCCCAGGAAGGACAGCATGAAGTAAGTGCAAAGGCCTGATTACCGCTTGCCACCTCTTTTACATAATGTTCTGCTTCTTCCAGACATCCAAGGTCTGCTCCGATTGCAGTCTCATATACATCATAAAAACCTAACTCTTTTAAGGCAGTTTTAAACATATCCGGAGTCACGGAAGGTCCGAACTGACCTACAAAAGCAGGCGCCACCTGGGCAATAATCTTCCGCCCGGACTGCATGGCACGTATCAACTGGAAAATCTGTGATTTATCCGCAATGGCACCGAAAGGACAACTTACCATACACTGACCGCAGGATACGCAGATACTTTCATCAATCACTGCCCTTCCCTTGCTGTCAGATTTAATAGCACCTATACCACAGGAAACCTTACAGGGTCTCTCTTTGTGACAAATGGCATCATAGGGACAAACAGCCTTACATTTACCGCATTTAATACATTTCTCCTGATCGATTACAGAACGTCCCTTAACCATGGAAATAGCTCCCACAGGACACACACTCTGGCAGGGATGTGCCAGACATCCCATGCAGGAGTCCGTTATTTCATAGCAGTTTGCAGGACAAGCATTACATGCGGAAGGAATCACCTGCATCAAAGGGGGCTCATAATATTTTTCATCAATATTACTTTCTTCCAATCCCTGGGTAAGATGGGCCGGTCGCTCTCTGTTTTCGGGACGCAGACTCATACCCATGGCCAGACGCAGTCTTTCTCTTACAATCGCCCTGTCACGATAAACATTATCCCAATAATCAGTTTCTTCATAATCCACTATCTGATAAGGCAGCGCCTCCATATCATCTTTTAAATTCTTAGAATGATATGCCAGATTCGCAACTTCCTTAAACACTCGTCTCCTTGCCTGTCTTACAGGTGTATCTATTCCTCTCATTTGTTACTCCTCATTTCATAATCGTTTACAATGAATTTATTATATAGCAAATCTCGATTTTATTCAACAAAGCAATGCTTTGAAATTGTGGTAAAACCATGGTATATTATAGGGAAATATCGCTAAATTCTGTTCTTTGGAATTACTCATGCCGCCAAAGCCAAAAAGGATAACGACACCAAAGAGAAACAGGATTAACCCCTATCATATAGCCCAACAACAAAGGGAGTATGCTAACAAATGTAGCATACTCCCTGCTTATTTCAAGACTATTATTTCTCTGTCTCCTATGATACGGCCGTTTTTCTCAACACCTTTAACTGCTCAAAGGTGCCATCCACCTTCTGTGCAAATTCACCCAAATCTTCGAAGGTTTTGTCCATGGTGTCCCTACAGGTCTGTGTACCTGCAGAAACTTCTTCTGAGGCAGCCGACACCAATGCGATACTATCAACGATTTCTTTGTTGGCAGTCAGTACATTCTCCACCTTCCGGCCCATATTCTGCACATCTGCCTGTAACCGGTGGATACCGTTTTCTACTGCTTTAAAGCTGTCATGCACTTCGTCCACATGTTTACGCTGTTCATTGATACAAACTACAGATTCATCCAGTCCTGTTCTGGTTTCATTGGTTACCATAGTCAGGTCATTGATAATTGCAGTAATCTGCTCTGTAGAAACTTGTGTCTGCTCCGCAAGTTTTCTAATCTGGTCTGCAACAACAGAAAATCCTCTGCCTGCCTCTCCTGCCCTGGCAGCTTCTATGGAGGCATTCAACGCCAATAAATTAGTCTCTGAAGACACTTCCATTATTGCTTCCGTGATGCCGGACACTTTTTTAACGTTTTCCACCAGTTGAACTACGGTAGTCGATATTTTCTCTATGTTTCTGTCAACAATATCTGACTGAATCTGCAAATTATCAGCCAGCTGCTTGCCGTTTTCAATAATACTCTTCAACTGCTCTGTGGTATCCTTTGCACTTACTGCCAGCCGATTAGTATCCGTCAACCCCTCCTGTATATGAGTGGTCATAGTCACCTGATTATTTACCGCAGCCGCGGTTTCCTCCGAGCTTCCTGCAATTCCGTTTATGGCATTATCCGCCGTACCTATGGATTCCTTAATATCTTCCAAACCGGCCACCATATCCTTGAAATCTACATCCAGCTGTGAAACAATTCCTTCCACTACTCTGGCTACTTCCTTACGGCTTGCCGCCTCCTTCTCAATTACGCTTCGGTCCTCCAGACTGAAGTTCACAAGCAGTAAAATGGCACTATAGGCACCGATGATTGCAAGGACAAATCCAACCATGATCAGCAGACCGAAATTGAAAATCATCATATCGCCCTCATTATACACCAGAATGCATTTTATAAAACCGAAAACAAAGATAAACGCACAGCCCATCCCCACTATTACCGTATTCAAATATATCATGAAACCGATAAGTGCCGGAAAGGCTAATGTCATTACCACCACACCATTTCCAAACAACAGGGTGCCATAGGCAACCAGAAATACCACCGCCAGGGAAATCATACACAATTTTGTTTCTTTCCACAATACATAAGCAGTCACGGTTGCTGCTATACAAATACCGTATACAACGCATCCAACCACTACATTTTTATCTGTTCCTGCCTTACTGTTAATAATCTCTGTTATCACATACACCAGATAACAAAGAACCAGTATCATGCTCATTACAAAGTTTGCACGCTGATACTGGTCAGGTGTTAAGTTCTGTCTCTTAATGAATTTACTCATAAGCTTTCTCTCCTGTAAAAATTATTAACTGTATTATATCAAAATTGCGCCCAGTTATCAATAAACTAAGCGCAATTTTATTTGTTTTTAGACTATTTATTTTTTTTCTTCTTTTCCGGTCTGCATAAATCAATAACCATCAAAACCGCGATTATAAGCACCGGTATACTTTGATATGCTGCCAGAACCGGAGGCTCAGCCAACCATCCGGTTATTTTACTGTCATCCAAGTACAGCGAAAGTATACTGCCGCCTCCGTTGTTTACCGCATGCATAAACGCCGCCGGCCACACGGAACCGCTCTTTATGGTGAGCCAGGTCAATATGGCACCCGCAGCAACGGTAAATATGGTAAAGGACACGAAGCCGCTCCAGGGCTCTCCCCAATAATCCGTGCCGAAATTATGCCCGGCCATATTAGCAGGGAAATGCCAGATACCCCATATAATACCACCTGTCAATACGGCCCCTTTTATTCCGAAAAGCTCCTGCAGCTTAGGCATCATATAGCCCCGCCATCCAGCTTCTTCTCCTAAGGCACCTACAGAATACAGACAACAGGAAGCAATCAAGGCAAGGGGTAGCATCCATAGCGCCTCCTGTGGAATTCCAATCTCTTTTACTTTTTCAGAATTAAATGCATTGGGAAAAGCAAGTAATGTCAAAACACTTCCCAGCTCCCTGTACAAATAAGGCAAAAGTATTGCTACCGCGTAAAATATCCACTTTTTATTCTGCAGACTGATTCCAATTTTCATGGAACC
>JAFXEW010000055.1 GCA_017513625.1 Lachnospiraceae bacterium
ATCTCCTTTTCTCTACTCTTTTACTGTTGCTGTTTTCTCAATTTCTAAATACTTACGGAAATACTTGTTGGTTCCCTTGTTGCTAAATAACTCTGAGGATTCTGTGATTTGTACATTTGGAATTTGTTCCATCTGCTTCTCTAACCACTCCATATCCTCTTTGGTTCCCTGCAATCTCACTTTAACCATGTCGCCACCTCCCAAACCTTCTGGATAAATGACCATATGAGCTGCACTTAACGCTGTGTTTCTCATTCGAGCTTGCCTCCTTTCTTTATTCGCTTACTGTTCCATATCGCATACAGAAACGTAAAAAAAGGACCTTCCCTTAGATTTCTCTAAAGGAAAGTCCTTCATTTTACTTCTTTTTTATCCTATTGAATTTAGACTCTATTCGTCAGTTGAGACCATATTTCTTCATATCTCGTTACGAATTTGTTGTAGTAAGCGTTGTACCTAGGTACTTTTGAAAGCCCGCAAACCCGCATAAATACTGGGTTTTTACTTATCAAAACTCTTCATTGTTGGGAAGAACAATACATCCCTGATTGCCTGTGAGTCAGTTAACAGCATACAAAGTCTGTCCAGACCATAGCCGATACCGCCTGTAGGAGGCATACCGATTTCCAAAGCATTCATGAAGTCTTCGTCGGTGGTGTTGGCTTCGTCATCGCCTGCTGCCAGAGCTGCTTCCTGAGCCTTGAAACGCTCCCTCTGATCGATGGGATCATTTAATTCGGAGTATGCATTACACATTTCCCAACCGTTGATAAAGAGCTCGAAACGCTCTACATGGTCCGGCTTATCCGGTTTTCTCTTGGTCAAAGGAGAAATCTCTACGGGATGGTCCATGATGAAGGTAGGCTGAATCAGATGCTCTTCTACAAACTCCTCGAAGAACAGGTTCAGGATATCCCCCTTTTCATGACGTGCTTCATATTCCACATGCTTTTCGTCTGCAATTTTCTTTGCAGCTGCGGTGTCGGGGATTTCATCAAAATCCACACCGGCATACTTCTTAACTGCTTCGATCATGGTTAATCTTTCAAAAGGCTTGCCGAAATCGATGGTATGGGGGCCGTAGGTAATTACGGTGCTGCCGCAAACTTCCTGTGCCACATACTTAAACATGCTTTCGGTCAGCTCCATCATGCCGTAATAATCGGTATATGCCTGATAAAGCTCCATCAGGGTGAACTCAGGGTTGTGTCTGGTATCCACACCCTCGTTACGGAATACACGGCCGATTTCGTATACTCTCTCCAGACCGCCTACGATTAATCTCTTTAAGTAAAGTTCCAGGGAAATACGGAGCTTTACATCTTCATCCAATGCATTGAAGTGGGTCTCAAAGGGTCTTGCTGCCGCACCGCCTGCATTTGCCACCAACATGGGGGTCTCCACTTCCATGAAATTGCGTCCGTCTAAGAAATTACGGATGCTCTTCATCATCTTGGAACGCTTAATGAAGGTATCCTTTACTTCCTCGTTCATGATCAGGTCCACATATCTCTGACGATAACGGGTATCCGTATCGGTCAGACCATGGAATTTCTCAGGAAGTATCTGTAAGCTCTTACTGAGCATGGTCATCTCTACCGCATGAACGGATATCTCTCCGGTCTTGGTCCTGAATACATAACCCTTGATACCATAGATATCGCCGATATCGGACTTCTTGAAATCTGCATATGCATCTTCACCGATGGCATCTCTGGCTACATACACCTGGATTCTGCCTTCTAAATCCTGTATGTTACAGAAAGAAGCCTTACCCATCACACGCTTAAACATCATACGTCCTGCAATGGTTACATTAATAGGACTTGCATCCATGATGGCTCTTCTCTCGTTATAATCCGCATTTACTGCTTCTCTTGCTGCCGCTTCATCCAGACCGTCTACATTAACCGCAGCCCTTCCTGCCAATAATTTCTCTTCATGGGCAATATACTGCGCTCTTGCTTCTGCTGTATGATGGGTTACATCATACTTGGTAATCTGAAAAGGATCCTTGCCTGCTTCCTGTAAATTGGCAAGCTTCTCTCTTCTGACCTTCAGCAGCTGGTTAATATCCTGTTCCTGTACATTTGTATTTACTGCGTCTGCCACGTCTATCACTCCTTATTTTGCATCCTGGCCCGTCCATGCCCTGTCCCAATGACTGCCGCACGGCTTCGGGCAAGCAATGCCTGTCACTTACTGGTTACTTCTCTGAATCTCTAATACTTTGTAACTGAATGTACCTGCAGGTGTATCCACGGATACCACATCTCCTGCCACATGCCCCATCAATGCTTTACCTACAGGGCTCTCGTTGGAGATTTTACCTTTCAGACTGTTTGCCTCTGTGGAACCTACAATCTTGTAAGTCAATTCCTCATCAAACTCCATGTCCAGCACTTTTACCTTACATCCAACATTGATTTTGTCCAGGTCTACTTCGTCTTCATCTACTACTTCAGCGTTCTTCAGGATTTTTTCCAATTCTTCGATACGTGCTTCGATATCGCGCTGTTCATCCTTTGCTGCATCGTATTCTGCATTTTCGGATAAGTCACCCTGCTCTCTGGCTTCCTTAATCTTCTGGGCAACTTCCTGCCGTCTCACTACCTTCAGTTCCTGTAACTCATCCTCGTATTTTCTAAGGCCTTCGTAGGTTAAAATGTTTTTCTTTTCCTGCATGATGTACATCCTTTCTATGTGATTCATCAATTATATATCATATATAAACCTATAAAAAGATACTAATTAACTACGGTATTATACTTGTTTTTTATCCATGTGTCAAGACACACCATGATTACAGGGTGTAACCCCCTCCGATTACGGAGTTTACTACCGCCCGACGGTCTAAACATCACCAAAAATCTGCTCCACTCCGGTTATCAGCTCCTCCATGGTCTCCATGGAATTTATCATCTGGCGGAATCTGGCAGAATGGGGCATTCCCACCGTATACCAGGACAGGTGCTTACGCATTTCCCTGACTGCAGTATATTCGGCCTTATACTGCATCAGCAGCGCCGCATGCTCCAGAATGATTTCTTTTTTTTGTGTATTGGTAGGCTTTTCAGGCAATACTCCTGTATCTAAGTATGTGACTGTATCCCGGAATATCCAGGGATTACCCTGGGCCGCCCGGCCTATCATGATACCGTCACAGCCGGTGTGGCGCACCAGCTCCATTGCTTTCTCGGGACTGTCCACGTCACCGTTACCGATGACCGGTATGCTGACCGCTTCCTTGACCTTTGCAATGATATCCCAGTCCGCCTGTCCGCTGTAGTACTGCTCACGGGTCCGTCAGTGCACCGCCACTGCTGCCACACCACATGCTTCCGCTATTAGTGCGATTTCCACCGCATTTACATGGGCCTCGTCAAATCCCTTCCTGATTTTAACCGTTACCGGCTTATGAATGGCTTTTACCAGCTTGGTGAGAATCTCTTCCACCAGCTTGGGATTTTTCATTAAAGCACTTCCTTCTCCGTTATTTACCACCTTGGGAACGGGACAGCCCATATTGATATCCAGAAAAGCAAAAGGCTTTTCCTCAATACGCTTAGCCATTTCACTGATGATATCCGGGTCCGATCCAAAAAGCTGCAGGGACGCCGGCATTTCACCGGGATGAATCTCCATAAGGTTTTCCGTATTTTTATTATTGTAATATATAGCTTTGGCGCTGACCATTTCCATACAGACCAGTCCCACTCCCATACGCCTGCATAACAAGCGAAATGGCAGGTCTGTTACGCCTGCCATGGGAGCCAGGATCACATTGTTGTCCAGGGTCACTCCACCGATTGTCAACTTACTCATGCTTCCTCACTCTATGCCGAGGGGCTTTAACATCCCACACTATCTTCGGTTTTTTTCATAAATAATACGCAGTCCGTCCAGGGTCAAAGCGCTGTCATAGACCTGAATACTGTCCGTTTCGTCTGAAATCATACGGCCCAGTCCGCCGGTGGCCACCACCTTCAAATCATCTATTCGGCTCTCTTCCTTTACCTTGCGTACAATATATTCCGTTTGTCCGATTTGTCCGTAAACAAGTCCTGCCTGCATACTGGTAATGGTCTCCTGCGCCAGAATGCTCTTTGGCTTTTTGATTTCGATATTAGGCAGCTTGGCAGTCTGCTTCCACAAAGCCTCCGAACTGATACGGATACCGGGAGCGGTAATGCCCGCGGTGAATTTACCGTCTGCCGTTACCAAATCATAGGTAGTCGCAGTACCGAAATCAATCACCAGTACAGGGCCACCGTATTTCTCATAGGCTGCCACAGCATCCACAATACGGTCCGCACCAATGGCCTTGGGGTCATCGGTAGCAATCTTAATACCGGTTTTAATCCCGGGTCCTACTATCAGGGGAGTGGTTCCTGTATAACGCATGACTCCGCCTGTCAGTGAATGCATTACATCCGGCACTACACTGGCTATAACGGAGCCTTCTATCTCCTTGAGGCCTATTCCCTTACTACTCAGCATCTGTCCGATAAGCACACCGTATTCATCACTTGTTCTGGGTGTCTTGGTCATGACACGGAAGGTTGCTTCCAACTGCTCCCCCCGGAACACACCAAAGGTCATATTGGTATTGCCTACATCAATTACTAAAATCATCTGCATCCGGCTCCTGTTTTAAAATCACTACTCTGTAATACAAGCTCAAAGATTCAAATAGTTCCTGTCTTTTACGGCGTATTTCTGAAATAAGCAGACCACTGGAAATCTCATCATAGTAGAAATCATTTTCTTCCGCATTGGTCTCCATGGATATACTTCCGTCCTCTTCAAACACAATGGTGAAAATACCGCCTACTTCTTCGGTAAACATCACACATATGATATGAAGCTCATTACGGATGGATTCCGGAATTCCTTTAAAGGCTTCATTAAAATAATATTTCTGTTCATAAGCATTGGCGCCGCAAAGCACCACTCGATTGTCTTCCATAAACAATTCTCCTCCAAAAGTCACAAATGACCTGCCAAACCGGCTTAACCTGCCTACACGGTTGTCATCTGTCCCTTTTAACTCTCTACTCATATATATTATATAAGCCGGGATATATTATACATACCCATATATACCACGTACGGAAACTTCTCCCGCATATACGGTTTCTATGGTGCCGTCCGCCTTAATCACCAGCAATTCGCCACTATCCGTAATTCCCTGCGCCGTGCCTGTATATTCACCCTTGGGGTCCAGTACGCGCACCTCACGGTCTTTATTTATCAGAAACTCTTCATAAGCTTCTTTTAAAGGGCTCAAATCTCCTGCACCGGTAAAGTCGCCGTAAAAAGCCTCGAACGCCGCCAAAATATCTGCCAACAGTCCGGCCCGGTCAATTGCTTTACCACATACCGCTTCCAAGGATGTGGCCCGGTCAGCCAGATCTCCCTCAAAATCACCGGCCAGCACATTGATACCCACGCCGATAACCACAAATTCAGTACCGGCATTTCCCAGTTTCATCTCCGTAAGAATACCGCAAACTTTCCGTCCCCCTGCCACAATATCATTGGGCCATTTAATGCCCGCTGCGCAGCCTGTACGGTCCTTCAGCACCTTTGCCACACTCAGTGCCATTACAAGGGTAACCATAGGCGCACGGTCCGCTGAAAGGCCTTCTTTCAACACCAGGGAAAAATACAGATTACGTCCCCCGGGACTTTCCCAGCTTCGGCCCCGGCGCCCTTTGCCGCCCAACTGGGCATCTGCCACAAACAGAGCGCCGTTACCGGTGCTCTGTCCTGTTTCCTGCCATGCTCGCACATTGGTGGAATCCGTTATATCATAGTAGTGTATTTCACTGCCCGCCCAGGCTGTTTTGCCGGCCAGACAGGTCTCTATACTCTCTCTGTTCATTATTCAATGGTAGCTGCCATTACAGCCTTGATGGTATGCATACGGTTCTCTGCTTCATCAAATACCACGGACTGTGCGGACTCAAATACCTCGTCGGTCACCTCCATCTCATCAATACCGAATTTAGCACTGATTTCCGCACCGATTTTAGTCTTTAAATCATGGTATGCAGGCAGACAGTGCATAAAGATTGCCTTTTCACCCGCATTCTTCATTACCTGTGCATTTACCTGATAAGGGGATAATTCACGGATACGCTCCTCCCATACTTCATCAGGCTCGCCCATGGATACCCACACATCCGTATAAATGACATCTCTGTCAGTAGTTCCCAAAGTCACATCCTCGGTAAGTGTAATGCTGCCGCCGTTTTCTGCCGCAATTTTCTTACAGGTCTCTACCAGCTCTGCATCGGGGAAATAATTCTTACTGGTACAAGCCACAAAATCCATTCCCATCTTCGCACAGGTCACCATCCATGAATTAGCCATATTGTAACGTGCATCACCCATATAGGTCAGGCGGATGCCCTTTATATATCCGAAGTGCTCCTTAATGGTCAGCAAATCAGCCAGCATCTGTGTAGGGTGGAAATCATTAGTCAGACCGTTCCATACAGGCACCTTGGAATACTTAGCCAGCTCTTCCACAATGGTCTGCTCAAAGCCACGATATTCAATTCCTTCAAACATACCCGCAAGCACACGTGCAGTATCTGCTATACTTTCCTTCTTACCAATCTGGGACTGGGAAGGATCCAAATAGGTACACCCCATGCCCAAATCATGAGCAGCAACTTCAAATGCACAACGGGTACGCGTACTGGTTTTTTCGAATATAAGTGCTATATTCCTGCCTCTGAAAGTATCCACAGGAATACCTTTCTTCTTTTTATCCTTTAAGTCTGCTGCCAAATCCACCAAATACAGAATTTCTTCCGGTGTAAAATCAAGCAGTTTTAAAAAGTCGCGTCCCTTTAAATCCATCATAAGTTCCTCCTCGCATTTACTGTAACTCTTACGGTCACAACACCCGATTACGGGTTTTACTATAAGAGAAAGAATAACACACTGTATTTATCTTTTCAATAACAAACTGCGATTCCGCCGGTAAACACGCCATAAACCGGACATTTTCCTCTTGTCGGGATGCAGCGGATGCCAAAGACGTCACACACTTTGTAACCTCCCGTTAAACTTTCCCTCATAGAGATTTCCTCACCCCAAAAGAGTGTCCCTTCATTTTGAGGTTCTAAAATAAATGTTGGGGTGTATGATTGAAAAATCATATACTCCGGCATTTTTTGTTTTATAATAATAAAAAACCTCCAAGTGCCAGTCGTCCAAAACTTATCACTCGGAGGTATGC
>JAFXEW010000056.1 GCA_017513625.1 Lachnospiraceae bacterium
GATGTACACGGACCATTGTTTTGGAAGCAAATGCGAGAATTTCTTAATGTGCAGGGCTTTGGAATCGGGTTCCTGTTTTTATGGTCTTGAACAAAAAAAGTGCCCTGTCCGCGGCAGACGGAAGATAGAGGTTTAACTCTAGATTCCGTCGGCTGCGAACCGGGCGCTTATTTTTGTCCCAGCTCATAAAAACAGGGACTAATCATAAATTCCCAAGCCGCACATTTAGTAATTCCGCATTTGTTTACCACAATGGTCCGTGTTCATCCCCTACGGACAAAGCCGTGGCAGGTGTTCTTGCCTGAAAAGACACAAATCCCCTTGGAAAGGATGCCTTTTGAGAAACGCTCACATTTGTCACAACGATTTCCCCGGGACCTGTGAGTACACTGCAAGCTACGCGGGAAGGCGGCGCCTCAACTGAATGACATGGCGCCTGGGGGAGTTTTTTTAAAATCTCTTGTCAAGAGCAGGTATTTTCTATACAATAAAAGGTGGCATAGTGAGGCAATCCCCCAGGTGCGTTATTTTGGCGCCGGAAAGGGGACTATGATAAAGAACAAATTTATTTTTTGTACAAAGATTTTACTGGCATGTATAGTTTTGTGCAGCTGCGGAAATCAGGAGGAGTTACTTTTGTTTTCCGATGCAGAGGAAGTGCAGACACAGGAGGAAATGCAACAGGAAACGGCGGCAGGAGAGAACACTATTAGTGTTTTTGTCTGCGGAGCCGTGGTTTTGCCGGGAGTGGTGGAGATTCCTGTGGGAAGCCGGGTGGTGGATGCCCTGGAGGCAGCAGGCGGTTTTGCTGAGGAAGCAGACAGGGAATATGTGAACCTGGCGGCTAAGGTAGGAGACGGGGAGAAGATATTTTTCCCTACCGGTGCTGAAGTGCAGGCAATGGAACGGTCACAGGCAGTAGCCGGGTTGGGCCTGGTGGATATCAATACTGCTGACAGCGGCTTGTTATGCACGTTGCCGGGGATTGGGTTGAGCCGTGCAGAGGAAATTCTTCGCTACAGAGAACTTCACGGCACCTTTTCCTGCAAGGAAGACCTTAAGAAAGTACCATGCATAACCGATAATGTTTATGCCAAATTACAGGATGAAATCATTGTATACCAACAAGGGAAGTAGGATAGGAGAAAAAATGGGAAAAAGGGTTTTAATTGTTGACGATGAAAAGTTAATTGTTAAGGGCATCCGTTTTAGCCTGGAGCAGGACGGAATGCAGGTGGATTGTGCTTATGACGGGGAAGAAGCACTGAAACTGGCTACGGAGAATACATACGATATTATTTTGCTGGACGTTATGCTGCCTAAGTTTACAGGGTTTGAGGTATGCCAGCAGATAAGGGAACATTCTGCGGTGCCCATCATTATGCTCACGGCCAAAGGGGATGACATGGACAAGATTCTGGGATTGGAATACGGAGCAGATGATTATATTACCAAGCCCTTTAATATTTTGGAAGTTAAGGCACGTATCAAGGCTATTATGAGACGCGTGGACAGTAAGAACGCATCCGAAGACAAAGAAAATCTAATTGAAAGCGGAGATATGCGTCTGGATTGTGACGGTAAAAGAGCATATATAGCAGGCAAGGAAATCAGCCTGACTGCCAAGGAATTTGAACTTCTGGAGCTCTTGATGAGTAACCCCAATAAGGTATACAGCAGGGAGAGTCTTTTAAAAATCATTTGGGGCGAGGATTATCCCGGTGATGTGAGAACGGTGGATGTTCACGTGAGACGTTTGCGTGAAAAAGTTGAGGAGAAGCCCAGTGATCCCTGTTATGTACATACCAAATGGGGAGTGGGTTACTATTTCTTTAATGTAAATCAGTAATTAAAGGCAGGACATAGATGAAAAGAGAAATGCCCGAATTTTTAAAGGAATTTCTGTTTGCACGTAGTCTCAGGCTCCGTCTCTTTGTGATTTTATTGATAATGGGGATTGTGCCCGGGATATTGATGCGTCACGGAATCGTGGAAAATTACGAAGAACGTGCAGTGGAGCAGCGGGTGGCTACAGTGCAAAATCAGTTGATGATTGTAGCCAATCATCTGATAAGTAATAATTATCTGACCAATTACGGTAACCCAAATATGCAGAGCATGGCTTCAGGAGAAGTCATTGAAGCTGAACTGGAAATGCTCTCTAACCTGTACGAGGGCCGTGTAATTATTATAGGCAGTAACTTTAAGGTAATTAAAGACACATACGGTATCAGTGAAGGAAAGATTCTTATTTCCGAAGCAGTTGTAAAATGCTTCAAGGGACAGAATACTTCCAGGTATAATCCGGAACACGGATATATTGAAATGACTACGCCTATTATCAGTGCTACTAATCGTAGCGCCGAAGGAGGAAGCGACAGCTCCTCCGTGGTGCAGGGAGTTATGCTTACCAGTATATCCAATGAGGCTATTGTATCCACTATGGAGGTATTAAACCGTAAAGCGGTGATTTTGGAAGCTTTGATGGTGATTGTAATTGCTGCAGTGGCATTTATTACAGCGAATCTGATAGCGCAACCGCTGAACCGTGTGACAGAGGCTGTCAAAATGGCCAGAGCCGGACATACAGATGAGAGCATTGAGGTGGCGGGATATTCGGAAACCGTCCAGATTGTAAACTCATTCAATGAAGTGCTGGCGCAAATGCGCAGTCTGGATGATACCAGACAGGAGTTTGTGGCAAATGTGTCCCATGAATTAAAAACACCCATGGCCTCTTTAAAGGTGCTTGCGGATTCCCTTTTGACCCAGGACAATCTGCCTGTAGAGATTTACAGGGAATTTATGGAGGACATGGTTTCTGAAATAGACAGGGAAAATCAGATTATTACTGATTTGCTTGCGTTAGTTAAAATGGATAAAAAGGAACAGGATCTGAGTATCACTATTTTGAATATGAACGATCTGGTAGAACTGATCTTGAAGAGACTGCGGCCTTTGGCACGTAAGAAGGACATAGAAGTTATATTTGAAAGTGACCGCCGGGTAATGGCGGAAGTGGATGAAGTAAAAATGTCTCTTGTTGTAAGTAATCTGGTGGAAAATGCCATCAAATACAATAAGGAGCATGGCTGGGTCAAGGTAATACTGAATGCAGACCATCAGTTTTTTACCCTGGAGGTATGTGATTCGGGACTCGGCATTCCGGAGGAAGCCCTTGCGCATATATATGAACGTTTTTACCGGGTGGACAAATCCCACTCCAGGGAAATCGGTGGAACCGGCCTGGGACTTGCTATTACCAAAAAGGCGATTTTGCTTCATAAAGGTTCCATTACCGTTACCAGCCGGGAAGGGGAAGGAACCAGCTTTCTGGTAAAGGTTCCCTTAAGTTATATAGCCGGATAGAAAGGGCCTGCATCTATGAAAAAGATTAGAAATATATTGCTCATATTCTGCGTGGTTTGCCTGATGGCCGGATGCGGAAAAGAGCCTGCTACGGGAGAAAACGTATATAATATATATTATGTGAGCAATTCGGAAAATAAAGTAGAATTCCACACTTATGAAGCGTCTGGAACAGAGGACGCGGAGATTTTGGAAGAATTGGTTGAGTGCTTATCTGTCATGCCTGAGAAGCTGGAGTATAAGGCTCCGCTGGCAATGGGCTTCACGCTGCAAAATGTAGAATTGCAGGACGGTAAATGTCAGTTGACGGTTAGTAAGGATTATAAAAATTTGCCTTTTACCACTGAGGTGTTGGTACGTGCCGCATTGGTGCGTACACTGACCCAGATTGATTCTGTGCAGTATGTGGGGATATCGCTGGAAGGCGAGTCGCTCATGGATAGCACGGGTGCACCGGTGGGCTGGATGAGTGCTGAACAGTTTATTGATAATGACGGTAATGAGATTAATACCTATGAGCTGGGAAAAGTAAAATTATATTTTGCCGGTCATGATGGTACACATTTGATTTCCGCGTATCGTGAGAAGAGATATTTGTCAACCAGTTCCAAGGAACGTTTTGTGGTTCAGGAACTGATTTACGGACCCAGTGGACAGGTGGAGGGATTGTACCCTACGATACATCCCGGGACCCAGATTATCAACGTTACTACAAAGGATGGTATCTGTTATGTAAATTTGTCTGCACATTTTTTGACTGCAGTGAACAATGTACCGGTGGAAATGTCCATCTATTCCATTGTGAATTCTTTAGTAGAGTTAAGTTCGGTAAATAAAGTGCAGATACTGGTGGATGGTAAGATACCTGACACCTTCAGTCAGTCTCTATATGAGAGAAATCTGGATATCGTGAAAACGTTGGAAGAGAGCCTGGCATCCGTGCTTGAAGAAACGGAGGAAAATACAGAATAAATGCGCAGACCGTTAATGGTTTTTTGCCTGATTGCAATCGCCTGCATTCTTCTGGGATGCAGGCGAGGTGTTATTTCTACTTTATATGACAAGGTAAATGAAAGCCTGCCGTATTTGTCGGCAAATCCTGTAGTCCTGCAGGGGCAGGTATATCAAAAGAACGAAGATTCTATTTATATTCATTCTATTATTCTTTATTCTGAGAATCAAAATCATCAAATAATCTCCAAAGATTTGAAATTAATATGCTATCCCGAAAATAGGGAGGAAACCGGCCGGGTACCCATTGGAAGCGTGGTATTACTGGAAGGTGAATTTGCGTGCCATGAAAAGGCAACCAATCCCGGGCAGTTCGATGCTTTTGCCTATTATGCGGGGCAGGGAGTCTGCGGCAGCCTGGAGAGCTGTAAAATATTAAAATGTTCAGAGAGTTACGATGTTCTGAGGGAGGGATTGTATCAGCTTAAAATCAGCCTCACAGAACGTGTGAGGGCGATTTTACCGGATAGGGAAGCCTCGGTTATGAATACCATACTGTGGGGGGAACGCAGTGAGATGGACAGAGAATTGAAAAGCCTGTATCAGATAAGCGGGATTCAACACATTGCTTCCATTTCGGGACTGCATATTTCACTGCTGGCTATGGGGCTTTACGGATTGTTAAAAAGACCGGGCTGTCCGCCAATATTTGCGGGAGCGGTATGTGTTATTGTTATCATTTTATATGGCATATTGACCGGACTTGGTACATCCACTATCAGGGCAATCGGTATGTTTGGAATCAGGATGCTGGGAGAATTGCTGGGGCGTACCTACGATATGCTTACTGCCTTGGGATTGCTGGGATTTTTAATGGTGCTGGAGAGGCCGGATTATCTGTGGGATGCCGGATTTTTGCTGTCGTTCGGTGCGGTGGCCGGAATCGGCATACTTTATCCGGTGCTGAGAGGGCCGAAGCGAGTATCTCATAAGTTCAAAAAGAAATGGCAGAGGTATGCGGATAAATTCAGCTATGGTATTTGGAAGTCATTTGCATCAGGACTTGCGGTAACGTTGACGCTGATGCCCGTGCAATTATGGTTTTATTATGAAATGCCGGTATACAGTGTTTTTTTGAATTTGCTGGTGATTCCCACTATGGGGGTGCTGGTAGGGGCTGGCATGCTGATGCTGATACCGGGCTTAGGGATAGCTGCAGGAGTTCCCTACCTTTTGCTGAAAGGGTACGAATGGTTGTGTGAGAGTTTTCTTTTACTTCCCGGACACCGAATCATCACGGGAAGACCTGCCTTTTGGCAGATTGTCTGCTATTATCTGATTCTGGGGCTGGTGGTGTTTACAGATACCGGGTGGTGGAGAAAGTATGCAGTTGGCCGGCATAAAGGATTTAAAATATCCATCTTACAATACAAAATAAATCAGGGGCCTAAAGTTGAAAAAGAGACTGGTATAGCGAAAAGAAAGTGCGGAGCCGGAAAGTCGGAGGGTGAACATGAAAGGGTACAGAGAACGGAAAAGGAAGGATTTCTGAAGGAAAGTGCAGGCAGCATAGCGAAATGGATAGTCCTTTTAATGGGAATCTGTATGTTACTGTGTGGAGATGAGAAAACACGGAACAGTATCACTTTTCTTGACGTAGGTCAGGGAGACTGTATATGTGTGCAGGACGGAAGCGGAACGTGTTATATCTTTGACTGCGGCAGCAGCAACCGATATGCTCCGGGAAAGAATATACTGTTACCCTATTTGAAATACAGGGGAATTAGTGAGGTGGCGGGACTTTTTCTGTCTCACGGCGATAGGGATCATTGCAACGGAGCCATGGAATTGCTGCAAAATGCAGATGACTGGGGGATTGAGGTAAAACAGGTAATATTGCCGGAATTGGACCATGGGACGATAAGGGAGCAATTTGGAGACATATTGATTATGGCATCGGACAGAGGTATACCGGTAAGTACTGTAGGAGCCGGAGATTGTATGAAAGGGGAAAATATTACTGTTTTATGTTTGAATCCGGAGGCAGGCTGTTTATATGAAAATGATAATGAGAGCTCCATGTGTATCTATCTTTCTCTGGAAACAGGAGAGGGAGCATTGTGTACAGGAGATGCAGGAGACCCGGGGAAGGGGATGGTGTCGGTCCTGCTTACGGGAGATGTGGAGGGGGCAGGTGAAGAACAGTTACTGTCCTGTTTGCCCAAATATGGTATTTCTGAGATTGACCTGTTAAAAGTAGCCCACCATGGTTCCAAAGCGGGTACATCCGAAAAGTTATTGGAGCGGATATGCCCGAAATTTTCTATAATTTCCTGCGGAAGAAATAATATTTACGGGCACCCTCATCAGGATACTTTGGAGCGGCTGAAGCAGGCCGGCAGTACCGTGCTGATAACGGCTCAGGCAGGGGCAGTAACGGTAGAGTTGGAGGACGGAGAAATACAGATCAGCTCGTATTTGGGCGATGAGGGAAGAATTTATTGCGACTAATAAGTATAAGTCGCAGAAAAGTCCGTAGAAACTCGGCGTTTGGTATTTTGTTCCAAGCATCTCCGACTAAAAAACAAAAGCCACAGAAAAGTCGGAGTATCCCCGCATTTTTGAGCTGGAAATCCCTACTAAAAAGGAGAAGATGTAGAAAGGTCGGAAATACCAGGCGTTTTATCGTCAAAAACACCGACTAAGAAGAAAAAGTCGCAAAAAAGTCGGAATATCCCCTTCTTTCAAAGTTAAAATTTCCGACTGAAAAGGAGGAAATGTAGAAAGGTTGGAAATACCAGGCGTTTTATCGTCAGAAGCTCCGACTAAGAAGAAAAAGCCACAGAAAAGTCGGAGTATCATCGTATTTCAAGGCAAAAAACTCCTACTAAAAAAACAAATGTTGTTAAAAAGTTGGAAAACCAGAGTATTGTTTGATTAGAGAGTCTGACAAAAAAGATAAAAAATAGAAAGGCGGGAAACTCGCTGGGCGTGGGACAGAAGTGAAGTGTTCTGAAATATCAAAGTATAAGCTATCAATAAACACATATCAGAAAGGAACATCATGAAAAATATAAACAAGCTATTAACAGAAGAAATATGCGAATTAGAAACAATGGCGACAATATTGCGCAAAAGAATAAGTAATGCACCCGAGGGCCGTTTGCGTATATCCCAAAGGAACGGAGGAGCAGAGTATTATGTAGAAACAGAAGGCGCATGCAAGAAGGGCGGAA
>JAFXEW010000057.1 GCA_017513625.1 Lachnospiraceae bacterium
AGCTGTACATCCTTCACATTATCACATCTCTCGATCCTGCCGTCGGGCAATACCAGCTTGGTGATGCTGCCTGCGCCCAGGGCCACGATGGTCTGTTTCTCTTCCATAATCAGGATATTGTAGATGCCGTATTTACCGGGCTTAGCATAGCCTACGTTTTCAAAATTACCGGACATGTTTTTCTGCCTGTAGAGATAATAGGGCTGCATTCCCAGCTTCCGGGCTCCCTCTGCTGCGATTTCCATGGTTGCGTCCGTATTTTTCAGGGTAGTTATGCCGTGCTCCTTTACCCACTCACTGAGTCTGGAAGCACGTTTAATGGCCAGGGAGTGCACGGTCAGGCTGTCTGGTGCCAATTCCGTCACCCGGTCAATAGTATGCTTTACATCTGCTTCTGTTTCTCCCGGAAGTCCCAGTATCAGGTCCATGTTGATATTCTCAAAGCCCACTTCACGAGCCAGGGCATAGGCTTCCACAGTCTGTGCCACGCTTGCACGGCGGCCGATGATATCCAGGGTCTCCTGCTTCATGGTCTGGGGATTTACGGAGATACGTTCCACGCCGTACTTTTTCAGCACCTCCAGCTTTTCCCGGGTGATACTGTCCGCACGCCCCGCCTCTACTGTAAATTCCTTTACGGTGGAAAAATCAAAAAGTTCCTTTAATCTGCCCAGCAGCCTGTCCAACTGCTCCGGCTCCAGTGTGGTAGGTGTCCCGCCGCCGATGTATACCGTGTCCAGTATCTTATGGGCATAGCGCT
Organism: Lachnospiraceae bacterium; assembly: GCA_017513625.1. Lineage (GTDB taxonomy): Bacteria > Bacillota > Clostridia > Lachnospirales > Lachnospiraceae > Acetatifactor. Next base: position 761 of record JAFXEW010000057.1, read on the forward strand.
TAGACACATATTCCATTTCCTTAATCACACAATCCACATAAGCGTCCACTACTTTTCTGTAAGCCCCGATGGCATAGGAAGTAAAGGAACAATACAAACAGGTGGTTGGGCAAAAAGGAATCCCTATGTAGAGGCTGTAGCCTTCATCATAATGGATGCCTGATAAAAGCTCACGCTCCCTTGCCGCTATATCAATGCTTAAAAGAGCCTTTTCTTCACTGACCAGATGCTTGTCCTGCAAGGCTTTTACGATACTTTCCTCGTTCATTCCCTCCTCCAGCATGGCATAGGCCAGCTTGGTGGGGCGGATACCGGTGAGATTTCCCCAGGGCAGGGTGCGGTGGTTTACTTCACACAAGGTCTGATAGAAAAATCTCTTAAAGCCATCCTTATAATCGCCGGGAGCCGCACTGAGAGTCCTATTCTCTGCTTGCCAGCTAAATACAGACCATTGTCCATTCCTTTCCGCTTCTTGTGTTGTGGCTTCCTGTCCGCATGTACCGGCAGTATTCTTTCCATGGCACACTACGTCTGCCACCTTTACCACTGCATCAGCTTCATTCAGCTCCACCCATATGACGGTATCACCTTCCAGCCGGGCTCTTTTCTCCGGGGCAGTGGCCGGTGTCAGTACCTGTACCTGCTCCTCCGGCCAGAAAGCCTTCACCAAAGAATGTACATCATATTCAAAATTATCTCTGTTTAAATCTACTATCATATCTTTATACCTTAAAAGTTGTTTGCGTTTATATACTAAAATCCACCCCCGGTCTCTAACCAAGGATGGACTATTCAAGCATTATACACAAAAGGGGTTGTATTTCTTTTCATGGGCAATGGTGGTACTGTCCCCATGTCCGGGATAAACCTTGGTATCCTCCGGCAGCACAAAGAGCTTATCTTTTATGGAACGCACCAGTGTCCCCATGCTTCCGGTAGGAAAATCCGTTCTTCCCACGGATTCCTGGAACAGGGTGTCACCGGATACCAGAAAGCCTGCTTCTTCAATGTAATAGCAACAGCCTCCGGCAGTGTGTCCTGGGGTGGAAATCATCCGGAAGGTAATACCTGCCAGCTCCACCTGCTGTCCGTCCTTCAAATATTCATCTGCCTCCATGGTGTAGGAACGATGCATCTGGGCGGACACATTTTTACGTGCATCATTAAGCACCTCTGCCTCTGCTTCATCAGCATATACAGGCACCTCTGCCACAGACTTCATGCCTTCGATTCCCCAGATATGGTCGAAATGACCATGGGTCAGAAGCACTGCTTTCACCTGAAAACCGTTTCTTTCCAATGCACTGTATATCTTGTCGCCCTGATCCGCAGGGTCCACCACCACTGCATCCGGACTTCCTTCACGATATATAAAATAAGTATTGGTCTGGCATACACCCAGCACCATACGTCCGATTTTAATTTCTGACATCAGCTCATATTCCTCTCTACATCAATCACGCTATCAATGCCGCGCAATTTGTCAATGATTCTCTGCAGTTCATCCCTGCCGGATATCTCAATGGTAGTCTGCAACGTGGCCAGTCCCTGTCTGTTCACTCGGGTATTCATGGCCAGTATATTGATATCTTTTTCCGTCAGGGCTCTTGTCACATCAGCAAGCAGTCCGTTTCGGTTGTTAGCAAAAATCTGAATCTCTGCGGTATACTTTTCTGTTCCCGCAGCATCAGGAGCCTGCCACTCCGCATCTATCAGTCTGACTCTTTCCATCTCAGGCAGATTCAGTACATTTACACAATCCGTACGATGAATGGATACGCCCCTGCCTCTGGTGACAAAGCCTACGATTTCATCCCCGGGTACGGGTGAGCAACATTTAGAATAACGCACGGACAGGTCCGCAATACCTTTTACGATAATGCCCCCCCTGCTGCGCATATGACTGGGTCTGGCAGCGGCAGCCGCAGCCGCCTCTTCAATGGCTGCAAGTACTTCTTCATTGGTCAGTTCTTTTTTGTGTTCCTTGTCATAATATTCCTGAAGCTTATTGGCTACCTGGCCTTCCTTGAGGGCGCCATGGCCGATTGCCGCCAATACACTGTCCCAATCATGGAAACCGTATTTTCTGCAAATACCTTCCACATAGTCAGGCTTCATCAGGTTGGCCAATACCATGGTTTTGGCCTTGCAATAGTTGGCCAGCATTTCCTTACCTTTCAGGATATTATCTTCTTTTAATTCATTCTTAAACCACTGGTTAATCTTATTTTTGGCCTGGGTACTCTTTACCACATTCAGCCAGTCACGGCTGGGTCCCTTGGTATTCTGTGAGGTAATGATCTCCACTCTGTCGCCGTTTTTCAGTTCATAATCAATGGTAACCAGCTTGTTATTTACCCTGGCTCCCACCATTTTGTTACCCACTGCGGAATGGATTGCATAGGCAAAATCAATGGGTGTGGATCCCACGGGAAGGTTCTTTACTTCTCCGGTAGGTGTAAAACAATATACACTGTCAGAAAACAGGTCCAAATCATTCTTTAACAGATTCATAAACTCTCTGTTGTCGGACATATCCTGCTGCCATTCCAGAATCTGACGAAGCCATACCAGCTTTTCCTCTTCCTGGCCTTCCACCTTTTTACCGTCGGAAGCATCCTTGTACTTCCAATGGGCAGCGATACCGTATTCAGCTGCTTTGTGCATCTCCATGGTACGGATCTGTATCTCAAAGGGCTGGCCGGTGGTACCGATCAGTGTGGTATGCAGGGACTGGTACATATTGGGCTTGGGCATAGCGATATAATCCTTAAATCTGCCCGGGATAGGCTTGTACATTTCATGAATCACACCCAGGGCCGCATAGCAGTCCTTTACATTGTCCACAATGATTCTGACCGCAAACAGGTCGTAAATCTGGTCCAGAGTCTTATTCTGGTTCTTCATTTTTTTGTATATGCTGAAAAAGTGCTTCACTCTACCATCGATTTTAGCAGGAATTCCTGCATTGTCGATATGCTCCTTTACTTCTTCCACAATACTCTTAATATAACTTTCCCTGACACTCTTACGAATGGCAATCTTGTCCACCAGATCATAATATACATCCGGCTCCAGATATTTCAGGGACAAATCATCCAATTCAATTTTAATCTTGCTGATACCCAGACGCTGGGCAATTGGGCTGTAGATTTCCAGGGTTTCTTTGGCAATTCTCTGCTGACTCTCGGGCTTTTGATATTTCAACGTACGCATATTGTGCAGACGGTCCGCCAGCTTTATGAGAATGACACGGATATCCTTGGCCATGGCCAGAAACATTTTACGCAAATTTTCCGCCTGTAGCTCTAATTTGGCATCGGGGCCCTCACCTGCGGACAGGGGAATGCCCTCTAACTTGGTGACACCGTCCACCAAAAGAGCCACGTCCTCACCAAACTCCCTTTTCAGGTCATCATCGGTCATAATGGTATCTTCCACCACATCATGGAGAATGCCTGCGATAATGGTCTCCTTGTCCATTTCCAGGTCTGCCAGTATCATGGCCACATTCAGTGGATGAATGATATAGGGCTCACCGGATTTACGCAGCTGGTCCTTGTGTGCGTTATCAGCAATTCTAAATGCCTTCTCTATCATGGATATATCATCGCTGGGATGATATTTACGGACACGACTAATAAGGTCCTGATACAAAGTATCGGGAGCCACAAACTCACGTGCTTTAATTATGGTACCGTCATAAAATACGGCGTCCTTCTTTTCTTCAGTCATATCTGTCATAGGGATACTCCATGCCTTTTATTTATGCATACTTATTTGCCGGGATAACAAATCGCCGCATCCAGACGATATCCTTCCAGCTTTTTACGGCCCTCCAGACCTGCAAGTTCCATCAGAACCACTACGCCCACTACTACGCCGCCTAAAGACTCAATCAGCTTAATCATGGCCTCCGTGGTACCACCGGTAGCAATCAGATCATCTACCACCAACACCTTCTGTCCGGGCTTAATACTGTCCTTATGCATCTCTATGGTAGCCTGTCCGTATTCCAGTTCATAGGAAATTTCCACGGTTTCACGGGGCAGTTTGCCCTTTTTACGGATCAGTACAAAAGGCTTTTTGTTATTATATGCAATGGGCGTACCAAATATAAAGCCTCTGGATTCTGCCCCTGCCACCACGTCGTATTCCAAATCAGACACTAATTCCTGCATGGTATCAATGGCAAGCTGTAAGCCGTCCGCATCCTGCAACACACTGGTTACATCCCTAAAAATAATACCCTCTTCCGGAAAATCAGGTATACTTACAACATAATCCTCTAACTTTTTCATACGCCCTCCGTTCTGACATCCGTCTATCCGGATGCCATATCCTCACATACATTTCTGATTCGCTTTATCCTAAGAAAGAGTCCGCAAGCGAACCCTTTCTAAACTCTCTTTTATTTTTTTCCGCAACATTTCTTGTACTTCTTGCCGGAGCCGCAGGGGCAGGGGTCGTTGGGATATACCTTGTCCCCTTTAACTACGGTAGTAGAAGACTTCTGCTCCTTGTAAAGGGCTTTTCTGGTCTCTGCATCAAAAATATCGTTCCACTCCTCCAGATTGTAAAGCCAGTCTGCATCTGCAGCTACCATGTTCTTGTAAAGAAGCGCCTTATCATAGCCCAGATTTACTACGGTATCCTCTTCCATTTCCTCAATGGGGTTGGGATTAATCAAACTATCGTTAATGCCATCCAGGAAACCTGTCATGGTCATAATCTTAACACCGAATCTGTCAGCCAGTTCCTTTACGGTACCGGTAATCACTTCATCGGGAGTCTTTAAAATCTTTGCGTAGATTTCCTTTTCCTCGTTAAAATATGCAGTCCAGAGTCTCTGCAGTACGTCCTTACCGGTCTGCTCGTTATACGCCACTTTTTTCCATTGTTCCAATAATGCCATTTCTATACTACCTTCCTTATTCTTACATTAAGTATTTCATAAGTGATAGTATATAACAGTTTACCGTGTAAGACAACCAAAACTTATTATTTTGCATTGTTTTCATGTATAATTTGCCAAAATCTCTTTCCTTTGTTATGATATAGATTGTTGTAAAACAATTTGAACAATTATACGCTATTGATTTAATTACGAAAGGATGATATTTCATATGACAACTCCCGATAACTCTTCCTCCAAATGGAACAGCAAACGAATCGTTGCCCTGGCAGGTGTAATACTGCTGGTTTTAATGTATGTACTTACACTGGTTGCCGCAATCTTTGACAGGACTGCCTCCGGTTCCCTGTTCCGTGCCAGCCTGATTGCATCTTTCTGCATTCCCTTCCTGATCTGGATTTACGTCTGGCTCTACGGTCAGCTTACGCATAAAAAGACCTTTACGGATTTGGATTACAACATCAATGTACCCACCTTGGATACAACGCCGGAAACCGTAAGTACCGGTGCGGCAGAGGAAAGCATTAAAGACGAAACTGAAATCACAGAAAACGCAGATGCAGAAATTTCAAATACAGAGAATTAAGACTAAGAGATTTCATTTAATGGGACTCCATCTACAGTCCTCTTCCACAACATAATGACAATCAAAAAGCAGCCCGAAAAGGCTGCTTTTATATTTGTTTCTGACCGGCGTATGTTCCTGCCTCCATAGGGAGCCTGCATCATACACCTTAGCAATACGTCCTTTAATCAGAGGCGCCGGCATGTCCGGACTTCAGGTCCTCCATAAACCTCCTGATACCTTGCTCGCAGCCTCTCTGAAAGACATCAGCTGTATCCAACTGCACAGCACACTGCTCCAGTTCAGCCATGAACTCTTCGTGGTACTTCGTACCTATCTTGTAATCTTCGTAAAAAACTCTGCTTAAGCATTCATACAAACTCTGCGCATATTCTTCTTCGGTGTCACAGTCATTAAACTTATTCATAAATTGGATGTTAGACGGTTGGGAAGTCTCGAAATACCAGGTAAATACCGGTACATCCATAGTAGAAATAATCTCACAGTGTATCTGACCGTTTTCATCTTTCGTGAAACCGATACTGCTCCAATCACCTTCCTGTGTCATATTACTCCTTGTGATAGAAGTATCCACTGCACCCACAGCCACAGAATCATCCAGCCCGAACCACCTTCTTACTGCACCATCAGTAGCCGCATCTGCCACCACTACGCTGCTACCCAGCACGAGAATTCCGCACAGCAATGCCGCTGCCACTTTCTTTGCCCCGGAAAAAACCATTTTCTTTTTTCGAACCCTTAGCTGATTTACCATCTTTTCCACCAAAACCTCATCAGCATTTATCTCCTGCATTAATTCCTTATAATCCTGTTCTAACATAACACTACCTCCTTTACACACGCAAAAGTTCCATAACTCCATCCTCTTCAATCTGCATCCGTAACTGCGCTCTGGCCCTGGTCAATCTGACCCGTACCGTAGATTCTTTCAGGCACATCAATTTGGCGATTTCTGCCGTTTTCAATTCTTCAAAATAGTACAGATGCAGCAATAACCTTGTATCCGGAGAAAGTTTCTGCAGCTCACGGTACAGTTCTGCCTTTCTTTCATCTGCAAAAATGTAATCCTCCGGAGTCTGACCTGTATTTTCCATACCATCCGATATCCTATCTTTATCAGTCACTGTAAACCATTGACCGGACACTTCTCTTTTCCTTGACGCTCCGCCCAGGAACTTTCGCGAGCAGTTCACGGTAACCTTGATAAACCAGGCCTTGGCATGGTCCCCGTCCCGAAACTCAGGTGCTTTCCTTATGTAACGGAGAAACACTTCCTGATAAATATCCTCAGCATCCGTTCTGGTGCCGGCCCTCGCAAAGGCTATCCGGTACACCATATCGGAATACATCCTAATCACATTTTCCGAAGTCATGAACCCTCCTCCTTTCTGTAATACACTTGTTCGCGAACAAAAAGGGTAGGACATACCTTCATATTTCCTCTGACCCTTTTCACCTATAACACCCTGTCTGACCCAAAATGTTACATCTGTTTTACTCCTAACTACAAAATTGAAATATTTTCAATTACACTTCGCTCCAAGCCACCACTAACCAAAAAACTTTCCAAATCTCCTAAAATCCTGCTTTCTCGATCAGAACTTTCAACAAATAACCCTAATGAACCATTTATCAGCTAACCTCAGATAAGAGCATTAGTCATATAGCAAAAATAAAGCTACCGTTAACCAGCTGCCGATTATCGAAAGGGCATATAGAAAAAAAGTTCCATTTCATATCCTCTATTTACCTAAATATTAGTCCCTAAACTGTGTTTTCAGTCTACATAAGGGCACATATGACATAAAACATTATTTATGCCCCGCTTACTGAAGTAAAACGAGGCATAAATTCACACTTCCCACGTATATGCCCTCAAACACCCAATAAAATATACCCTATAAAGTGGACACGTAGAAGTTTATTTTGTACCCACAATTTATGGCTATCCCCATTCTGTACACATGGCTTTTGGATCGTGTACCTTTAAGTTATTTATACAAACGTGGTTGTCCCCATATTGAAACA
>JAFXEW010000058.1 GCA_017513625.1 Lachnospiraceae bacterium
TATCTTTTTTATTTACCACCATACACTTATCAAAATATCATATGCACTCTAAACAACATTCTCTGTTCCTTGTCAATCAAGTAGATTCCAGCCAATAAATAAATCCTATGGTATACCGATGCCCGAAATAATATGCCCAGCATACGTATGTACATAGGCACAGCACAATGGAAATCACCCGGTACCGTACCCCTGCTTTGCCGGTCAGAAATTTAGTAGCCGTTTTACCAATCCATTTTATTACAAATATCAAGCCCAGCAGTATAATCAGCTGGGTAAATGTGCCGATTCCCAAACGGTACACTGTGCGTCCGTCAATATAATCCGTTACATCATGCCACATAATTGATTCCAGTACACCCTCAGCTAATAGTGCAAAGAGGAATGTTGCAATCATGTATGTACACATGGGTAACCATATCTTTAGCTTTTTCATAACATCCTTCCTCTCCTGCCTATTATTATACAGTCGCAATCCTACTTCTTCAACGAAAGATTCACCGGATACTGAATTCTTTTAAACTTACCCGCCTGCTTTTTGGCCGGCATTCTGTTTCTGACCTGATTTCAGTCAGACCGCCCTGTTATTTACCACATGAAAAAAGCGCCAAAGTCCGTCTGTCTGCGAACTTTGACGCTTATATCTTTATCACTTAATTTATTACTTACCACATAGGCTGCTCTAATGCTAACCACGCTTGCTCTGCTTTGAACATATTACTGTCTCTGTCAAGCGTTACTATGGATACTAAATCTCCGGTGCCGTTTGAGTGGGTTCCCTCCCACATGGATTGATAGGTCATCAAACGTTCTTTTCCTTCATACACTATCTTTTGAATACGATATATCATATCAAAATACGTATCCTCTGAAGTTTGTATCTGATTATCTTCAGAAAGCTCCACGTAACTGTCTATTTTTTGTGACGTAATACGATTTTCTTCATCCGGCCATAACCCAAAAATTTCATGGGTTCCGCAACCTCCTGCACCATGGGTATTAAACATCAAAATCAACTCTTCCGTTCCATCCCCGTTAAAATCCAGCAACTCTATTGCTTCCAGCTGTGCATCATAATCCTCCAGGGGTGACGAACTCTCCGAAATAGTAAACTGTCCGCCTTCTCCCAGTGCAAACTCAAAAAGTGCAATATATATGCCACCTTCCTTGTCAACATATTCAATTCGGAACAAATCGTTTATGCCGTCACCATTCACATCCACAGTAAGTTCTCCGTTTTCATTTAGATAGGAAACCCAGTTACCGATTTTTGCTAAATCCGGCTGGTACTTATGTATTTCTTCCGTTTTTTCTACACTCTCCTGTTCTTTCGGAGATGACCCGACATCTGCTGCCATCTCTGCAGTATCACTCTGTGCTTCCGATTGCATCTGAGCTTCCTGCCCCTGATTCACTTCCTGACATTCAGTCAATGCTTCTGCCCTCTCTATGTCTTCAGAAGCACATCCGCTCACAAATATTATAGCCATCAAGCAGGCAAGCAGATATCTTTTCATTGTTTTTCTCCTATAGTTCATTCTTCATGCTATCTTAAGTATATTTAACATAGCATCATTCTCTATATTAGGCAAAGGATTTTCTATCATCTTTACTTTTATTGATGTTTCCAATTGCTCAACTAATTACATCCATTCAAAAACTCCAAAATCAATTCATTAGTCCTTATGCCGGATATGGCTTCCTCGGGCCAGGAATGGCGGCCGTCCTTTATCCATAAATGCCAGACCTGATGCTCTCCGGCCTCACTTCCGTACCAATATAATACATTGTTTTTACCTATCTCCGTTGTTTCTGATAGAGACAATCCGTTGGATGCGGACCAATACTCCATTACATCCTCTATGGCAGGCGCCTTAGTAAATCGGGCAGTACCGTCACTGTGCTTAGGCACCACATCATCTTTGCCCCCTGTGATTTGAAATACACTGACACTGTTGCTATCATTCCGTTCATTCCATACGTTTTCCGTCATCATGCCCGCCACACTGACCACTGCACGAAAAGTATCGGAGGCCTCCATGGCCAGACGATGGGTCATGAAAGCACCGTTACTGAAGCCAGCGGCATAGGTACGATCCCTGTCAAAACCGTATTGCTCCTGCAAATACTTTGCCAGGGACACCAAAAATCCCACATCATCATTACCCTCTGCTCCGATACCGGAATTCCATCCTCCGGCTGACGTGGCATCATTGGGGTCCGGCGCGCCGGATACATAGACTATCCCGTACCCTGCGGGCACGGCTTCTTTTTCAAAATGAACCATGGTACGGAAGGCCTCTGCAGTACTTCCGTAACCATGCAACATAAGCACCAGCGGTGCACCTTCTGTTTCCTCCGGAAGTTCCGTCACAAAATCGTGTTTTACACCATCAAAGGAACAGGAAAACTTATTTTCCCCCTCCTGTACAATCTCCTCTAATGCAGGCTCTTTCCCTGCGCAACCTGTTAATATCACGGTGCAGAGTATCAAGCCCAGCAATGTCTTTATCCTAACCATACTTCCCTTTATCCTTCCTCTTATTTCCTTCCCTATAGCAGCACATTTCTTGCCGCTCTGCCTATCTGCGCAGTAACACTCCGTCAAAAAACTTCTCCTGGAATGATATCTGCTTCCAAATCTCTTCGTCCGTAAAATCCATTCCCTCCGGTGCCACGATCCAGGAATCCTCCACATCATTGTAGCGGTGGAATACGGCAATCACCGTACCTGTAAAGGTCTCCAGGGGCGTGTCCACCCCCAATATGTACACATCCTGTTCCGCGCCGTCTCCGCCCATTACACCGTCCACATATCCGTAATTAATGGGATAGTAAATATCCGGATATTTGGGATGTGTGGTGCCCATGGGCCTGTCCATGGTACATTTCACGGTACTGCCCACCACGGCTGAATAGTCAAGGGGCGTAGCTTCCTTTTGCACCGTAGCCTCTATGAAAAAGTGGCTTCTCTCCCTGCCCGTATCCCCCTTCATCTCACATTCCGTAATATGCCGCACCTGTTCAAAGGTATAGTCAGCAAACAGTTCCTTTAAAAGCTCCTTATCCGCAAAGAAATGGGGCACATCCGTCTCTGCGCCTTCCGTTTTTAATACGGTATTTTCATCCAGCTTGGGAAAGCTTCCTTCCGAAAAAGCATAATGCTCCTTGGAGCAAAGGGTGAGGAATACCTTGCCGCCGGGCTTTAATACTCTGGTGATTTCATCAATGACATGCTTTACTCCAGCCGTATCCTGATGGGAGATTACATGGTAGGAAAATACCCTGTCAAAAGCATCATTAGCAAAGGGCAGTGCCATCATATCCGCCAGCTTACACAAATAATCCACGCCCAGCTTTTTCTGCTGCTCTATGTTGAAGGCAATGGACTCCGGAGACAAATCCAACGCAGTCACTTTAAAGCCTTTTTGGGTAAAATATAGGGCGTGCCGTCCCAGACCACAGCCTAAGTCCAGCACGGAATATGCACCCTCCGCCTGCCATCTTTCTGCCAGATAAATACTGTCCTCGGAAGGATGCAGCCAGGTTCCCTGCTGTGCTTTACTCCAATCCCATGCTTTTGATTCTGCCATAATGTACCTCCATTCAATAATTATTTATTCAAAAATCCGCTCCGGGACTTACATCTACTACCTATCGTCTACACTGTGGCCAAGGCTTAACTGAAGACTGCTGCCCCGTCCTGCTATCTTACTTCTATCACTACCAGCTCCGGTCTGTTAAAGACACGGGGAAATTTGATTCCTGCCCTATCCAGACCACGGCTTACTATCATGGCTCCGCCCTCATACTCATACAGGCCGCCTGCATATGCGGGGAACAGTCCCTGATTAGGAGCATACAGACCATTGATAATCCCCGGAAGTCTCCACTGTCCTCCGTGGGCATGTCCGCAAAGAACCAAATCAAACCCATACTCCCTGTATACATCATAGTACTCCGGTCTGTGACTCAGTAAAATCCCGTAAGACTCTCTGTTTCTCTGTTCCTCCACCTGCCTCAGCTGGGCATTTATGGTAGGTGCTCCGGTCACATAAACACAGTAGTCCGGGTCATCCACACCACATATCTGAAAGGGCTGTCCCTTTATCTGAATGGTAGCCGCCTCTCCCTGCAGTATAGTCACTCCATAACTGCCTATGATTGCCAGAATATTCTCTATATCCCCACTCCAAAACTCATGATTACCGGTCACATAGTAACAGTCATATTTTGCGGTCAAAATCTTTAAGGTTTCTTCCGAAGCTTCATAGCTTACATTATCATCAAAAATATCTCCGCCAAGTAACACCACATCGGGCGCTTCCCTGTCTATGGCATTTATCAGTGTACTCTGACCTTTTCCATACCGGCTTCCGTGTAAATCAGTGAGCAGTGCAATTTTAACCGGAGATTCTATCTTAGCACTTTCAAATGTATATCTGACCGTTTTCAGGCGCATGTCACATATCACACAGATAATCACCAGTAACAGCAGACCCAGAATTATTTTGTTTTTAGCGGTCTTACCTTTTTTCTTTTCCACCATGTATTCATACACTTTCTATGGATTTCCTATGCATGTACTATTTATATACGGGAATGTTCTTTATTGTTTCCGAAATACTTTTCCTGCTCTCTGCATGGTCAGCATCATTATCACAAAGAATACTAATAAATAAACCGGGAAAATACCCATTCCTAAGAACTGTCCCATGATACTGCATAATACAGGCATGGTCATAATGGCAATACTGGATACCGCCAGCTGGGTTCCGATAATTGCAGGAGATAACTCCTCTCCGAAATTCTCCGGTGTCAGATAACTAAAATTAGGAAACAAAGGGCCGTTCCCCAGACCTATCAAAAACAGTGCAATCCCCGGAAGCATACCGCCTGCCGGTATACACAGAAGCACCAGTGCAATTCCCAGCACCAGCTGCCCGGTCTTAATAATCGTCCAGCTATGCAGTTTGGTTGCCAGGACACCGGATAAGAACCTTTGCCTCCTGCTCTTCTTCTCCGGCCTCTTTTCCATGTGCCTTTCTCCAAAGAGGAAGAGAACCAAACAGTACGACGGCAATGAATACCTGAATCAATACCGCAATACGATATCCTCCGCGCCATCCGCTTTGTCCTGTTAATACCAGGGACAAAACATAGGGACTGATGGATATTCCCACACCGTAAAAACAATGTAAAAAGCTCATCTGCGTAGCAGAATAGTGTATTGCCACATAATTATTTAAAGCGGTATCGATGGCACCGGCTCCCAGTCCCAGGGGAAAAGCCAGCAAACACATGGGCCAATAGCTTTCCGTAAAAGACATGGCTAAAAGAGCCACTGCCGTAAGCGCGGTGCTGAATGCCGTTACTTTGGCCGTTCCAAACCGATTAATCACCTTTGCACTGCACAGGCTGGAAATCGTTGTTCCTAAAAAAGAGAGCACCGTTACAAAACTGCCGAAAGAAAGCGGCAGACCATACTCTTCATAAATTGCCGGCCAGGCAGCACCAAACAGAGAATCAGGTAACCCCAGCCCTATAAATGCAAGATATATCACTAACAATAACCATGTTGCCATATGACTAATCCTCCAAAGTCAATATTATCAGGCATTAAACCGTATCTTTCCATCGGATGGATTCCGGTAAAATCCTATCGTCTTCCGTTATCTCCCGGATTACACGACAGGGATTTCCAGCCGCCAGAACCCCTGCGGGAATATCCTTTGTTACCACACTGCCTGCTCCGATGACCGTATTTTCGCCAATAGTAACACCGCCACAAATGGTAACATTGGATGCAATCCAGCAGCCGTCGCCCACAGTAATGGGTCTGCTTGTTTCCCAATCATAAATCTCACCGTTTGACCTTGTACGGAACCATCTTTCATCTGCTACCAGCGGATGCATAGGCGTTGCCAGTGTACAATTGGGTCCGAAAAAAACATTCTTGCCGATCCGCACCGGACCTTCATCCAAAATTGTAAGATTAAAATTTGCATAGCACCCGGACCCAAATATCGTGTAGGTCCCGTAATCGAACTGAATAGGTCCCTGAAGATAAATATGCAGACTGCTGTTTGGAAGAAGCTCTTTCAAAATCGCTTCGCGCCGCTCTTCCTGCTCCTCATATGTATCATTATAATCCTTAGATAATCGGTGAGCCAGTCTCCTGCGGTCTGCCAGTAGCTTATCGCCCACATCATATAACATACCGGAAAGCATCCTCTGCTCCTGCCAATGATAGGAAAGCCAGTTAGCCACACCGTCTGCATCATTACTTTCTATCACTTCCGTGGCCAGCTCTTTCAGTACGTCTGCTCCGTTTGATACTGCATAACAGGCATCAGATATTTCAAACATGGGTATATCGTTCACCGAATCTCCGAAAGAAACAATTCGGTCAAATCCGTACAACTCCTTTAAAAAGAGAATGGCATTGGCCTTGGATACCGTGGCAGGCATTATTTCCAGCCAGTATTCCGGGCGGTAAATCTCCTGCTGAAAGGTCACCCGAAATCTCTCATCCTTTTGTAACACCTCATAAACCGGTGCAAGCTTTTCCTTTTCTCCGATACAGGCATAGTAAAAATGCTCTCCCTCATACAGTTCCGGCGTGTCATCAACCGGCCGCAACCGCTTGTCGCCCCTGCGCTTCTCCAGATAATACTCCATACCTTCATTGCAATCCGATGCAATATAGGATACCTTTTCTTCTCCTGCCACATAGGCATAGACCAAGGGGCAAAGGTTAATTCGGGTAAATACTCTCTGCAACACTTCACTTTCCTCAAGGGAAAACCCTGTATGCTTAAGCACCTTACCTGTGGCCGCATCCAAAATAGTGGCACCGTTATACAGCACCACCGGCACAGAAGGAACAAGTCCCGCCGCCACCTTACCGGCCGAGGAAAAAGAACGTGCTGTTGCATAGGTAAAACACATTCCGTCTTCCTGTAATTTATGAATTGTTTCTATTGTTTTTTCACTAAGGGAATCCTCCTTATTCAACAAAGTTCCGTCCAAATCTGAAACAAATAAGGTTGGCATACCGTCGTCTCCGTTTCTGTGCATATTTATTTCATTTTATCATATATGCTGTCAAAAAACACCTGCGAATATTTTGCCGAAACCACAGAATAAAAATTAGCCTCCAACATATAACACAAAAGCCCGGACTGCCACTGCAATGTCATTAAGCTAAGGAGCAGGCTCCTCTCCCCTGCAATAGGGGCATGAGGCAGGCTCCTTAACATCAATAACATTGCTGTGACAGTCCGGGCTTTGATAAATCACCGTACACGACATATTCGCCATTCTATTCCAGTTCAATCCATATTGCAGGACGGATCATATCTTTGGGTTCACCTACACCATGCCCCGCATCATAAATATCACCGTTATAATCCACTATAGCCGCAGCTATGGGGAACGAACCGGTAGTACGGAGCCAATATGGTGAATTACCGTCGTACCAACTGCCGTTATACACAGTATTATTATCCTTCTGCAATGCAGCCTTTGTAGGCGCTGCAACACGATGCACATTGTAATCTCGTCCGTCTGCACCCTTTTCATCCTTTTCAAAATATTTCTCAGCTTCCTCTACGGACAAAAGAAATACCTTATCCTCCGTATCCATAGCATCCCCACTGTTCTGAAGAGTGGTCCACTCAATACTGTCCCATTCTTCCTGCGTGAATGCATTTTCGTAAAACTCTGTATTTAACCATGCACGCAACGAACAATTTTCCCAGGATGCTTCTTTGCCGGACTCGTCAAAGGGCCGAAAATCCAGACCGTAGCGGCTCAGTAAAAGTGCCTTTCCGCCCTTTACTTCCAGTACAAGCCATTCCACTGCTTCCTTTCCGTTTTCTTCGTTTCCGTCCTGTTCATAGGCACCGAATTCTACCAGATTTCCTTTTTCTGCATCTTCCAATTCCACCAGAACCGGTCCTGCTACAGATGTATTATCTTCCTGTTTATCGTCTTTTTTACCACATCCTACTGTTAAAAGTAACGCAGCGCCCACTAATGCTCCTGCTAATATTCTCTTTTTCATATGTTCTCTTATAACCTCGTTATAATACTTTTCAATTATTACAAATATATATCTTCTCTTTCTATTTGGCAAGATAAACCCTGATGGAGCACCTTTTATTTGTATGACATTGACACATTAACTGTTTTATCATCTTTTTTGTAAACCCGGATAGTCCAGGGCTCGTCAGATGTTGCATAAAAGTCCATGGTAATGCTTGTGGCATCTTCTGACAGTGTAAACCACCAGTCATTCTCTGAACTGCTTGTGTATACTTTACCGCCGGGGGATGTAATTACCACATCCGGTCTGGAACCTTCCTCGAATTTAATGGTAAATACGGTGTTTGTAGAA
>JAFXEW010000059.1 GCA_017513625.1 Lachnospiraceae bacterium
GCGGGAAGCTGCTGAATGCATTTGACATTGTCCGCATCCATAAGTTTGGGGGGCAGGATGATAGGGCAGAAGAAGGAACGGATGCAGGGAAACTGCCATCCTTTTAAGGCTATGAGTGACTTTGCTGTATCGGATGAACAGGTAAAGATGACACTGGCAAAGGAAAGGGAAAAGGCAGCAAGTGAAGAATTTGATGCGGATATTGGGGAGTGGCAGACCATGCTGGACTTGGACCGTCAGGGCAAAGTAAAAGACACACTTTCCAATATTGCAACGATTATTCGATTCGATGAGAACCTACAACCTATCGTATTTAATCAACTGAAGAATGCACTGGATGTCATCGGGGAACTGCCGTGGGTACAGGTCAAAAAAGGATGGGGTGATGCAGATATTGCCTGTGCGAAGCTGTACTTTGAAAGGGTGTATGGGATTTGGTCACCTACCAAATTCAAAGATGCCCTGCTTGCGGTAGTGTCTTCCGAAAGGCTTTATCATCCGGTCAAGGAGTATTTTTCCACGTTATCCTGGGATGGATGCAGCAGGATTGACAGTCTGCTGATTGACTATATGGGAGCAGAAAATACACCGTATGTCCGTGCAGTTACAAGAAAAACTCTGGTAGCGGCGGTAGCCCGTATTTATGAGCCGGGTATAAAGTTCGATTCCGTGTTGGTTTTAAACGGTCCGCAAGGGTGTGGTAAGTCCACGTTCTTTGCAAAACTGGGAAAAGAGTGGTATTCGGATTCCCTTACGATTTCTGATATGAAGGATGGAAAAACCGCTGCGGAGAAGCTTCAGGGGTATTGGCTTTTGGAATTGGGAGAGCTTGCGGGTATCAAAAAGGTAGATGTGGAAACCGTAAAATCTTTTGTTACCCGGACGGATGATAAATACAGGCAGTCATATGGAACAACGGTAGAGAGTCATCCGAGGGAATGTGTGATTGTGGGAAGTACAAACTCAGAGGGCGGGTTTCTGCGTGATGTTACCGGAAACAGACGCTTTTGGCCTGTGCATGTAACCGGAAAAGGGAAGCATCGTGGATGGGATTTAACTCCTGAGACGGTAGACCAGATTTGGGCAGAAGCGATTTCCATTTATAAAGATGGGGAAGAGTTGTATCTGAAAGGCAAGGAAGCTGCAGAGGCTTATGTGGCACAGCAGGAAGCAATGGAGTCTGATGAAAGAGAAGGCATTGTGGAGGATTACCTGGAGCGATTGCTTCCGGCAGACTGGGACACAATGGATTTGTATCAGAGACGTTCTTATCTTGGTGGTGGAGAGTTTGAAGCAGAAGGAAGAACCGGAACGGTAGTCAGAGAGAGATTCTGTTTAATGGAAGTCTGGTGTGAATGCTTTGGGAAGGAGCGTCAGAATTTCCGAAAGACAGATTCTTATGAGTTAGAATCCATTATTCAAAAAATTGGTGGCTGGAAGAAGTATGAAGGGAATTCCTCCGGCAAAATGCGTATCCCCGGTTATGGTGTACAGAGGGTGTTTGTCAGAGTGAAAAAGGAAACCGCAGGAAACAAATGATGGGTTTCCGTGGGGGATTGGTAAGACGGTAGGCAACAGATGTTGGAAACAGCCATGAAGTCAGCAGGCAAAAGGGCTGTGTCGGTGCTGTTTCCAATGTTTCCACTTATATTTAATAAATGAAAATAAGTATAAGAGGACACGGATACACCCGTATATACGCATATGGGAGAATAGATGTTTTTGAAAGTGGAAACAGCAGAGGGAAACGGAGATGAGGTTTTGCGAGAAAGTGTAATTGAAAAGGCTCTGGTAAAAGAGGCAAAGAGCAGGGGCGGCATGGCGATAAAGTTCGTGTCTCCCGGTTTCGATGGGGTGCCTGACCGTCTCGTTCTGCTTCCTGGTGGGAAGTGTGCATTTGTGGAATTAAAGGCACCGGGAAAAAAGCTGCGACCGTTACAGGAAAAACGAAAACATCAGCTGGAAGCCTTGGGGTTTTCCGTATATGTGATAGATGGATTGGAACAGATCGGAGGTGTGCTGCATGGAATTCAGACCACATAAATATCAGGAATATGCCAGGGAGTTTATTATCGGGCATCCGGTATGTGCTTTGATTTTGGATATGGGACTTGGAAAGACAGTTATTACCCTTACTGCTTTGTGGGAACTGGCACTTGATTACTTTGAGGTAGGAAAGGTTCTGGTCATTGCACCATTCCGTGTGGCACGGGATACATGGAAGGAAGAACTGGAAAAATGGGATCACTTGAAAGGACTGTCGGTGTCAGTGGTAGTCGGTTCTGAAAAAGAACGATTGGATGCTTTGGAAAAAAAGGCAAGCGTGTATGTAATCAACCGTGAAAATGTGGTGTGGCTTTGTGAGAAGCATCACTGGGATTTTGACATGATTGTGATTGATGAATTATCTTCTTTCAAATCTTATCAGGCGAAAAGGTTCAAAGCACTAAGACGATACCGGCCGAAGGCAATCCGTGTGGTGGGTCTGACCGGAACACCGGGAAATCTTATGGATCTATGGGCTGAGATTGGAATTCTTGATATGGGGCAGAGGCTTGGAAGATATATTGGAGCTTATCGTGACAGGTTCTTTCTGCCGGATAAGCGAAACAGGAATATCATTTATTCCTATAAACCGAGGGATGGTGCGGAAGAAGCAATCTACAATTTGATTTCTGATATCTGCATTTCCATGAAGGCCGAGGATTACCTTTCTATGCCGGAGTGCCTTTATCATCGGGTGGAGGTTCGGATGGATGAAAAAGAAGAGAAGCTGTACCGTCAGATGGAAAAGGATATGCTTCTGCCATTTGAAGATGGGGACGTGGATGCGGTCAATGCAGCTGCTCTTTCCGGGAAATTACTGCAGATGGCAAATGGAGCAGTCTATGATGAGAACCACAAAGTCCGCCATATCCACGATAAGAAACTGGATGCTTTAGAAGATTTAATCGAGGCGGCAAATGGAAAGCCCGTATTAGTGGCTTACTGGTATCAGCATGATTTGGATAGAATTGTTGAGCGGTTTAAAGCTGTTCCATTAAAGGCAGCAGGTGACATCCGCAAATGGAAAGAAGGAAAAATCCCGGTGGCAGCAATCCATCCGGCATCGGCAGGACATGGTCTGAACATACAGGACGGAGGCCACATTCTGATTTGGTTCGGACTTACCTGGTCTTTGGAACTGTATATGCAGTGCAATGCCAGACTGTGGAGACAGGGACAGAGGGAAACGGTAATGATTTACCATATCATCAACAAAGGAACATTGGACGAAGATGCCATGCGGTCACTGGAACAGAAGGATTGTGGGCAGTCGGCTATCATAGATGCAGTAAAGGCAAGGATTGGAGGTGTGAACGGTGCGAGCAGAAAGGATGATTAAGGAATATCCGAATTTGAAAAGGGAACTATCGGTGTTGGAATTTCAGTTAAGCCGATGTGAGGGAATTGACTATGACACCGTCATATCTTCCCTTACTTTCTCTAAGCCGGAAGGGGAAAGAGTACAGACAAGCGGTGTTTCTGATGTGACTGCAAGAGCAGCACTTGCATACCGTAAGGTGGCAGACAGGATGAGTGATGAATGGTTATCTTATCTTGCCGAACAGTATGGACAGATAAAAGAGGAACTGGATTTTTTTGAACATGCTGTACGTGGACTTTCCGGGAAATTACCGGAAATTGTGTGGGATATGGCTGTGGAGCGTTTCACTTGGGAAGAACTGATGATGAAATATCATATCAGCCATACAATGGTGGCGAAATACCGGAAGAAAGCTATAAAGGAATTGGATGCGCTGTATGAGGAGAGGGACAGGCAGACGGAAAGTTTTATTTTGAGGTGAGGCAGTGAGACGAGGCGAGGTTTATTTTGTGGATTTTGGAAAAGACAAAACGACACATAAACAGTGTGGCATTCGGCCGGCAGTGATTGTGAGTAATAACCGGGGAAATGGTCATGGGCCAACAGTAACGGTTGTTCCGCTTACAGGCAACATACATAAGAGACCTGAAATGCCAACCCATGTGCAGATACCGCTTTCAAGCTGTATTGGACTGAAAAGACCGAGCATGGCATTGGCTGAACAGGTCGATACTGTAGATAAGATAAAAGTAAAAGATAAAATCGGGGAAATACATGATAATCTTCTGATGGAGCAGATCACGGTTGCCCTTCAGATACAGATAGGGGTTTTTGAAGAATATAACTGATACCGGGTGGGATTGTGTGTCCCACCCTTAAATTATGCAACAGTTCGTTTCGTTAATCTTCATCATTCAGTTCTGGAATATGGCAGGAGCCAAGAAGCAGTTCTTTGCAGTCTGAAAAGCCGAGCATATAGGCAAGTTCTCCATAGCGTACCCAATTGGCACTGCGTTCATTGACATACTGGTCGATTAAACGCATCGTTTCTTCCGGCAGATTAAGAGATGCCAGTTTGGCAGCATATTCATCTGCTTTTTCTTTTGTCTGCATAAACGCAGTATCCTCTTTTGTAATCTTGTGCAATGCTTCTCCCATTCGGGTATCCATCAGTTGATAAAGTACGGATTTGTTATCCATGTAATCGCTCCTTTCACCATGAGGTCATATTAACTCTGAATTGGTAAGTTATCAACCATAAAGATAGCATTACCGAATATTTAAAAGTTACCCCCTTTTGCTGCTTTGGTGGTGTACTAAAGGTGTACTAAGTGTGTACTGTCCGGTGTACTGACATGGAGTATTTTTCGTGGTATATTGTAGGCGTGAAAGATTAGATGTAGACTGAACCCTGTGTGGTTTGGTCTTTTTTTCTGTCTTTTACTTGGTATGGGTACGGGCTTTATCCTTTCACCGTACCCGATACATAAGAAAGGAGCGTGGTGTTATGCCAAGAAAACCGAAGAAACCTTGTAAGCATCCCGGCTGTCCGAAGCTGGTGGAGGGAATGTACTGTGAAGAACACGCTTTGCTGCATGGGCAGGAGCGAGGGGATTCAGCAGTGCGAGGGTATGACAGCAAGTGGAGAAAGGCAAGAGAAAGGTTTCTTAAATGCCATCCTCTTTGTGTTCAGTGTCAGAGGGAAGGAAGGCTTGTAAAAGCGACTGTGGTTGACCACATCAAACCGCATCGGGGTAATCCGATTTTGTTTTGGGATGAAAGGAACTGGCAGCCGCTTTGCAAGCACCACCATGATGTGAAGACAATGACCGAGGACAGGTATCAGGAATATAAATATTGATTGTGTATCATACACAAGGGTGGGGGTATCAAATCTCCACAATCCTGTGCAGGATTGACCGCCGCCCCCTCAAACGTGAATTTTCGCAGAATTAAGCAGGGGGGATAGTCCGGCGGTGTTATATTTTTCGCAGAATGTGTTTAAATGCAAGGGAAATCCGTCAGAGAGTTTCGATAAAAAGTATAGAAAAACCATGTTTTTAATGGGTAAAAAGGCGCAAAAAGAGGTGCTTTTTTACCCATTTTTTATGCCCGTTTGAATGGAAGGATGTGAAAGGATATGACGGAGCAGCAGGCAAAGCAGATAAGGGAAATGAGGGAGCAGGGGATTGGTTACCGTTCCATTGCTCTTACAGTAGGGCTGTCCCGTGATATTGTGAGGAACTTCTGTAAAAGTAGAGGGCTTTCCGGGTATGGTTCGGCACTGACAAAAAACATACAGGAACAGGTCATGCTTGGGAAAGCGTGTCTGTACTGCGGTAAGGAAATGAAACAACCGGATACCGGAAGACCAAAGAAGTTCTGCTCAGATAAATGCAGACGGGAATGGTGGAAAGGACACCCGGAACGAATCAACAGAAAAGAAAGTGCCATGTACCCTGCGGTGTGTGTGCGTTGCGGTAAAGAGTTCTTAAGCTACGGTAACAGGAAAAGGAAGTATTGCAGTCATGACTGCTACATCAAAGCAAGATTTTGGGAGGTAGAAGATGAAGACAGCGAAGCTATCAGTTCTGCCGATTAAGGACTTAAATCCGGCAGAGTACAATCCCCGTAAAAAATTAAAGCCGGGGGACAAGGAGTATGAAAAGATTAAACATTCCATTGAAGAATTTGGATTTGCTGACCCTGTAGTGGTTAATTCCGATATGACAATTATCGGAGGTCACCAGAGGGTAACAGTAGCAGCTGCACTTGGTTATACGGAAGTACCGTGTGCGATTGTGGAGGTCAGCAAAACGCAGGAAAAGGCACTCAACATTGCGTTGAATAAGATTTCAGGCGAATGGAATCAGGAACTGTTGGCAGATTTGATTCAGGATTTGCAGGACTCGGATTTTGATGTTGGGTTTACAGGTTTTGAACCGCCGGAGATTGAACAGCTATTTTCAAAGGTGCATGACAAAAAGGTAAAAGAAGATGATTTCGATGTAGAAGCGGAATTGAAAAAACCAACAGTGGCACAGATTGGTGATGTGTGGCTCCTGGGCAAACATCGTGTTATCTGCGGAGACTCCATTCTGCCGGAAACATATAACATTCTTATGGATGGCAGGAAAGCAAATCTGGTTCTGACAGATCCACCGTACAATGTGGATGTGGAGGAGACTGCCGGAAAAATCAAGAATGACAATATGGCAGATGAGGATTTTTATAGATTCCTTTTTGCTGCCTTTGTGAATATGGAACAGAACATGGAGGACGATGCTTCTATCTATGTATTCCATGCGGATACCGAGGGATTGAATTTCAGAAAGGCATTTGCGGATGCCGGGTTCAAGTTATCGGGATGCTGTATTTGGAAAAAGAATGCACTGGTGCTTGGACGCAGTCCTTATCAGTGGCAGCATGAACCGTGTCTGTTTGGATGGAAGAAAGGCGGTAAGCATCAGTGGTATTCTGACAGGAAGCAGACCACCATTTGGGAATATGACCGTCCAAAGGCATCCAAAGACCATCCGACCATGAAGCCGATTGCTCTGATGGCATACCCGGTACAGAATTCTTCCATGATGGGATGTGTGGTTCTGGACCCGTTCCTTGGTTCCGGTTCGACACTTATGGCTTGTGAACAGACAGGGCGTATTTGCTATGGTGTGGAACTGGAAGAGAAGTTTGTGGATGTCATCGTCAACCGCTATATGGAGATGAAAGGCTCTGCCGATGATGTTTTCGTTATTAGAAATAATGTGAAAATTTCATATCGGGATTTAGGGAAGGAAGGTGAAGCCAATGCAACAGCTGACCTTCCTTGATTTATGTTCAGGCATAGGAGGTTTCAGACTTGGTCTGGAATCTGCCGGCCATAAGTGTATCGGTTATTGTGAATATGACAGATTTGCGAGGGCTTCCTATGAAGCAATGTACGACACGGAAGGAGAGTGGAAAGCAGATGATGTCACAAAACTTAAATCAGAAGATGTCCCCTATGCAGACATCTGGTGTTTCGGATTCCCATGCCAGGATATCTCCGTTGCAGGAAAACAGCGGGGACTTGTCGGAGAGCGAAGTGGGATATATTACAACATTATTGACCTCATCAAAGGCAAAGAAGAAAGTGATAAGCCCACATACCTTCTTGTTGAGAACGTTAAGAACCTGTTATCAATTAATTCAGGATTCGACTTTGCCAGCGTTCTGTCTGAAATGGACGAAGCGGGGTATGATTGTCGGTGGCAGGTGCTTAATTCAAAAGACTTCGGAGTCCCCCAAAA
>JAFXEW010000060.1 GCA_017513625.1 Lachnospiraceae bacterium
GTTATGACCGCCAATCTTTTTTTCTTTATCATATGATTATCCTTTCCTGTCAGGTATCTTTATTTTCCTGTATGCACCGGATACGTAACGCCATGCAAAGCATCCGCTGCGGAAAATCCAATCCAGAACCATGGCATACCATACACCTACGGCGCCGTATCCCATTCCGATTCCAAACACCACACTAAGGCCGATACGGAAAGTCACCATGGAGAATATAGAAATGACCATGGTAAATCTCACATCGTTACTTGCACGGAGCATATTGGGAAGTACAAAGGACGCCGGCCAGAGCAATATGGCCATTCCGTTATGAATCCATACCAACCTTGAGGTAAGCTCCAGAGTCTCACTGCCCAGACCGTATAAGGGAAGCACCCAAGGCAGACTCAGCAAAATAATGGAATTAACCACTGCCGTGGACACGTAAGTAAACACCAGCAGCTTCTTCGTATAATATCTCACCTGCTTCCAGTCTCCGGCACCTACGCATCTGCCCACCACCGTAATCATGGCCAGGCCCATGGCTCCGCCGATGATACAACCCATGGCATCCAGACTGTTGGCTACGCCGTTTGCTGCAATCTGTACTGTACCGAATCCTGCTATGATGCTGACTACCAGCACCCTTCCCAGCTGGAAAATACCGTTTTCCACACCACTTGGAATGCCGATATAAAGAATCTTACCAATAATCTCCCTGTCGGGCCGGAACTTCTCAGAGGTAATATATACCAGCCCTCCGGGATTCTTAAGGAGTCTGTACAAAACCACCGCCGCAACTCCCCGGGACACCAGTGTAGGTATGGCAGCACCGGCCACACCCATACCCAGGCCGTAAATGCAAAGGGCATTGCCTGCCACATTTACCACATTCATCAACAGAGATACTTTCAAGGTAATACCTGCATTTCCCATGGCCCGGAACAATGCTGCACAGCTGTTGTATACCGCCAGCAGCGGAAAGGAAAGGGCCGATATGAGCAGGTAAATCACTGCATTATCAAACACAGCCTTTTCGATGGAGCCAAAAAGCAGTGCGATAAGCGGCCTGTGCAGTATCATGACTACTGCCGTAATCACCAGTGTAATCACAGTTGACACCCAGAGTAGCTGCTTTACGGATCTGCATGCTTTATCCTTCTGTCCCGCCCCGATAAACTGGGACACCACCACAGCACCTCCTGTAGCAAGGGCCGTCAGTATGCTGATAATTAAGTTGTTCACCATATCAATAAGGGATACCCCGGATACTGCCGCTTCTCCTACGGAGGATATCATCATGGTGTCCGCCATTCCCACTGTAATTGCCAGCGTCTGCTCCAAAATCAGGGGAATAATTAATTTACGTAAATCAGTTTTGGAGAAAAGTCTGTTCTCCATATCTTCGCCTTCTTTACTGTTTCTTTTGTATGTCCTTTATAAGGGCAATCTGTATAATCTGTGGGCATTTTCCCAGGTGCGCTCATACACCGCTTCCACAGGCAGCCCCTTCAGCTGTGCTATGGTCTCTGCCACATAGGACAGGTAGGAGGACTCATTACGCTTACCCCTGAAAGGGTCCGGTGCCAGATAAGGACAGTCCGTCTCCAGCACAATCTTTTCCATGGGAATATACTCCACTGCTTCCTTCAGTTTTTTACTGTTTTTAAAGGTGACCACTCCGCCGATACCGAAGTAGAAATCCATGTCCAGGAACTGTCTGGCAGTTTCCTTGGTATAGGAAAAGCAATGAATCACTCCCCCTATTTCTCCGGCACGCAGCCCGGTCATCATATCCATCGTATCCTTAGCCGCATCCCTGGAATGAATCACCACGGGCTTATGAACCTCCCGTGCCAGCTCCAGCTGACGCTCAAACCACACTCTCTGAATCTCGCCCTCCGGCTCCGACCAATAATAGTCCAGACCGATTTCACCCACTGCCACACACTTTTCGTGGGCACACTGTTCCTGTAACTGCCGGAAAACCTCCTCATTCATCAGGGCCGCATCTCCCGGGTGCACACCCACGGCAGCATACATAAAATCATACTTCTCCGCCATTGCCAGCACTCTTTCCGGCGAACCCACGGAGGCTGCTATATTTACCACCTTACCCACGTTCTTTGCCCCCAGGGACAGAAGCAACTGCTCCCTGTCCTCATCGAAAGCATCATCATCATAGTGGGCGTGTGTATCAAAAATCAAATTCATCCCGTACCTCACATCTTTATATATGCCGGCCGGCATATTATTCTACCCAGTATACCCAGTTGTCCTTTCTGGGCGCCGCCTTGGGCATGGGACAGTCTGCATATCCCAGTACGCAGTGACCGATTCCCTCATATTCACCTTCTATGCCCAGCTCCTTTAAGATTGCTCTACCTTCCTCAGAGGCAAACTCCTCCTTGGCACGATGTATCCAACAGCTGCCGATTCCCATGGAATGAGCCGCCAGCATGAGATTACCCATTACCAGACTGCCGTCATAGATACCGGTGCGGTTGGTACTGTCTGCCAATACCACCAGTACCACGGGAGCACCATAGAAAGGGTCTGTGTCCGGATTCCCCAATATCTCTGCATTCATGCGGGATAAACGGTCTCTCAGGACTTTATCCGTTACTGCGATAATGATAGGAGCTTGCATATTCCGGCCTGTGGCTGCATAGGTTCCCGCTTCCACGATTTGCTCAATGATTTCTCTGGGCACCATATCGGATTTATATTTTTTAATACTTCTTCTCTCGATGATATTGGAAATAACTTCGTTCATGCTGCTTCCTTTCTGCCGCTTCCCGGCCTGCGGTTCTCTTTGGTATCATACCCGATTTTCATCGTATATACTTTATTTATTCTTTAAGACTACCTTATCTTTTTCTTTAAAAACATGCTCCGCAGGAATCACACCACGTACACGTGACAGGGGATAAATATTGGTATTACGGCCGATAACCGTTCCGGGATTCAGCACGGAATTACATCCCACTTCCACATAATCTCCCAGCATGGCTCCCATCTTTTTAAGGCCTGTGGCAATTTCATCTCCGGTATCATAGCAATCCTTTACCACCACCAGGGTCTTATCGGACTTTACGTTAGACGTAATGGAGCCTGCGCCCATGTGGGACTTGTAGCCTAATATGGAATCCCCCACATAATTATAATGAGGCACCTGTACGCAGTTAAAAAGGATTACGTTTTTCAGCTCTGTGGAATTGCCCACTACGGAGCCCTTTCCCACGATGGCACTGCCTCTTACAAAGGCACAATGTCTGATTTCCGCATCCTCATCAATAATCAAAGGACCATTCAGGGCTGCGGTAGGTGCTACCTTGGCACTTTTTGCCACCCAGATGTCCTCACCTCTTCGTTCATACACCTCAGGATCCAATGTGGGCCCCAGCTTTTTAATAAAATCACTGATGCCCTTTAAAGCCTCCCAAGGGTAAGTATATTGTGCCAGATATTCACCGGCGATGCTTTCTTCCAAAGTATAAAGATTTGCGATTTTTGCCTGTTCCATGATTTAATCCTTTCCTGATTCATGATAATTTATATACAATCCTCCCTGGGAATACCACTGTTTCCTGCAGAAAGTACCGTGTCTTTTGCATTTTAACATGTGTATTTTATCACAATTGAACCTGATTGCATAGAAATATTGTAAAGATGAGGTTTAAACCATGCCCGGATATTGTGTCCGGATTAGGATTTTGATAAAATCTGATTATAACCCTCTTTTCAGAGGATATTTACCAATGATAGAAAAGGAGTATAGTAAATGAATGGACAGAAATATACACCGCCCTATAATCTTCCTGTCATAGAGAACCTTCCCTCCTTCTGGGACGCATGGCTGCCCCCGGAAGCAAAGGAAAAAATGCTTACGCCGGCAGAGCTGGCTGCATGCTGGAACAGGCATAAAGATATTATCAGAGACATGTATGCCTATTATATGTATGGGCCCATGCCCGATACTTCAGGTGAAACTCTGACCTATGAGCTGGATACTCCCGCGATAACGGAAGTCATATTGGATGACTCCTATCCCTGCGGAGGACTGCCCTTCCGTGTACGCAAAATAAACGGTACCATTCACGTATCCAATGAAGAAGGGCAGGGAAGCTTTCCCATTATTCTGACCCTTCCTGAAGAAATCACACCCGGTGTCGGCATTCCCATCTATTCGGAGATGAGCTGGATGGGCGGCAGTTCACCTAATGCAGATTACGCAGCCTTCAGAGGCTACGCTGCAGTTTCCTGGAAGCCGGGCGATATTGCAAATGACAATCAAAACAGGGACGGTATTTTCTACCGGCTGTACCCCTATGGCTGGGAGCCGGATACACAAACCGGAGTCCTTATGGCATGGAGCTGGGGCGCCGGCAAAATCCTGGATGCCCTGGAACAGGGTATGGGACGGGAATTGTCCATAGACAGCACTTTAAATATTCTGTCCGGCGTATCCCGCTATGGCAAAGCCACTGCCGTAGCCGGCGCCTTCGACGAACGTATCACGGTGGCTGTACCGGCCTGCTCGGGAGCCGGCGGCATGGCCAGCTTCCGCTTTCCATCCCAGGGCATAACCTATGATTTATCTTCAGTTGGTTATTTTCAAAACGGAAGCAGCATGTATACCATGTCACAAAATGAACCCCTTCATGTACTGCTCAGCCCTGCTGAGCGCCATTGGTTTAACGATACGGTTTTAAAATTTCCCTCTGCACAACAATTTCCCTTTGACCAGCATTTCCTAGCCGCCCTGATGGCTTCGGAAAATAGGCACCTTTTCATTGTTGCGGGACATAACGGCGAAGACTGGACCAATCCTCCCGCCATGGCTTATACCTATCTGGCAGCCCGGGAAATATACCGGCGCATGGGTCTGGAAGATCATATAAATATCCATATCCACGAAAATAATGTGGAGCCCTCCGCCGACTTTGGCATCCGCAGGGGCCCCTGTCCCAATCATGCCGTACTGGCAGAGGACATGGTATATCTGCTGGACTACTGTGATTATCACCTTCTTGGCCGGAAAGACATTTCCTCTGATTTATCCGATTTAAAAACCTGTGCCTTCTTCGAAGAAGTGAACTGGGACAGCCGCTTTGACCCCTATAAATACCTCCTGCAGCCCCAAGTGCCTTAAGTTAAGTCCGCTGCTAACCGGCCCCTACCCGGCCGCCCTGCCTTAGGCCCCGGGGAGGATGTTGTGACAAATGTGAGCGTTTCTCCAAAGGCAGCCTTTCCAAGGGGATTTGTGTCTTTTCAGGAAAGAACACCTGCCACGGCTTTGTCCGTAGGGGATGTACATGGAACATTGTGGTAAGTAAATGCGGAATTACTAAATGTGCGGCTTTGGAATTTATGATTCGTCCCTGTTTTTATGAGCTGGGACAAAAATAAGTGCCCTGTTCGCGGCCGACGGAATCTAGAGTTAAACCTCTATCTTCCGTCTACCGCGGACAGAGCACTTTTTTTGTTCAAGACCATAAAAACAGGAACCCCATTCCAAAGCCCGGCACATTAAGAAATTCTCGCATTTGCTTCCAAAACAATGTTCCATGTACATCCCCTGCGAACAAAGACGGGCAGGTGTACTTCCTAGAAAAGACGCAAACAATAAGGGATTGGAAAGGTGCCTTTGGTCAGAAACACCACATTTGGCACACTCTTCCGACACGGGGCCTAAGGCAGGGCTGCCGGGTAGGGGCCGGTTAGCAGCGGATTTAACTTATGGTCATTGTCTGCTACCCAGTCGTCCCTTAAAGGCTTCGTATCCAAAGGCTGTTAAGCGGACCGCCTCTCCTTCCGGCGTCCTCCTCCAGAGGTCCGGAAGGGGCATTCCGTTAAAGGTATTATTTTTACAGGTGGTGTAGATGGCCATATCTCCAAATACCAGTAGATCGCCTATCTGCAGCTCACCGGGAAAGAGATAATCTCCCACCACATCCCCAGCCAGACAGGTGGGTCCTGCCAGACGGTATACTGCACCGTTTTTTTCCTGTATGGCGAAGGGAGCCGTCTCCTCCTTTTCTTCCCACGGCAGAGCACCGTACAAAGGCGGCGTATAAGGCATTTCTATTACATCCGGCATATGACAGGCCGCACTGGCATCTATGATGGCAATGCGTACACCGCTGTTTTCCACAATGTCCAGTATCCGTGTCACCAGATATCCACTGTTTAACGCCACTGCTTCCCCGGGCTCCAAATAGACCTGGAGCTTCCATTTATCCTGTGCATATTTTATGCACTTTTTTAATTTCTCCAAATCATAACCGGGCTTGGTAATGTGATGACCGCCACCCATATTCAGCCACTTCATTCGAGACAGAAATGCTCCGAAGCTTTCTTCCACAGCTGCCAGGGTGGTTTCCAGTGCATCCGCATCCTGCTCACAAAGGGTATGGAAGTGCAGGCCGTCCAACAATTCCACCAATTCCTCTGACATCTGCTCCTTCCACACCTGCAGAGTGGTTCCGAGGCGACTCCCCTGAGCACAGGGATCATATATGGCATGGCCTTCCTGGGTGGAGCATTGTGGATTAATGCGAAGCCCCACCTGCCGTCCGGCCGCTTTGGCCATGGGCCCGAATCTCCTTAACTGCCCCGGCGAATTAAATACCACATGGTCCGCATATCGGAGCAATTCATCCATTTCCTCTTCACGATATGCAGCGCAGAATACATGCACTTCCCCATCCGGCATTTCTTCTGCGCCCAATCTCGCTTCAAACAAACCGCTGGCTTCCGTACCAGCCAGGCAGGAAGACAGCAAGGGATAAAAATCATAATTGGAAAAGGCCTTCTGGGCCAGGAGTATTTTGCAGCCGGTTTCCTCTGTCAGGGAAGCCAGAAGCTTTGCATTTTCCTCCAATTTCTTTTCCTCTATCACATAACAGGGAGTTGGCAGACTGCCAAAAAGCTCCCCCGGTGTCCTTCCGTCCAGGGCCCCAAAAGGCGGACGGCTGTCATTTCCCCGCATCCTTTAATCCACCAGGTCCGGCTGATGGTTTTCCCTGCGGGGCAATCCATAGCGGTCCAGTGCGTCCAGGAACGGGTCAGGATCAAATTCTTCCACCGTATATACACCGGCCTTATTCCATTTACCGGTCAGTAACATCAGTGCACCGCACATGGCAGGCACACCGGTGGTATAGCTAATGGCCTGACTTTCCACCTCATGGTAGCATTCCTGATGGTCACATACATTGTATATGTAATAGGTCTTGTCCTGTCCGTCCTTTTTTCCCGTAAAGATACAGCCGATATTGGTCTTTCCGTGGGTACGTGGACCTAAGCTTGCAGGATCGGGCAGTAATGCCTTCAGAAATTTAATGGGTACTATCTCATGACCCTCAAATTCAATAGGCGTGGTGGACAGCATTCCTACATTTTCCAGACATTTCATATGGGTCAGATAGCTCTGTCCAAAGGTCATGAAAAAGCGGATTCTTTTTACCTCGGGAATATTGAGGGCCAGTGACTCAATCTCTTCATGGTGGAGCAGATACATATCCTTTGGGCCCACCTGGTCAAAATCATACTCCCGCTTGATACTCATGGCGGGAATCTCTACCCAGTGACCGTTTTCCCAATAACTGCCGGGAGCGGACACTTCACGCAGATTGACCTCCGGATTGAAATTAGTAGCAAAGGGATAACCATGGTCTCCGCCATTACAATCCAGGATATCAATGGTATCGATGGTATCAAATTCATGTTTCTTGGCATAAGCGCAGTAAGCCTGGGTCACGCCCGGATCAAAACCGCATCCTAAGAGCGCAGTTAATCCCGCTTTTTCAAACTTTTCACGATATGCCCACTGCCAGCTGTAATCAAAATATGCCGAAAATCCCTGCTCCTCACAGCGCTTTTCGTAAATAGCCCGCCACTTGGGGTCTTCCGTATCCTCGGGCTCATAATTGGCCGTGTCCATGTAGTTTACACCGCATGCCAGACAGGCATCCATAATGGTCAGGTCCTGATAGGGAAGGGCAATATTCATCACCAGATCCGGTTTATAAGACTCAATCAAAGCAATCACCTGCTGCACGTCGTCCGCATCCACCTGCGCAGTGGTAATCACAGTATCCGTTTTTCCCTGTAATTTAGCTGCCAGTGCGTCACACTTTTCCTTTGTTCTGCTGGCAATACACAGCTCCGTAAACACATCACTTACCTGACAACATTTCTGAATGGCTACGGAGGCCACACCGCCGCAACCGATCACTAATACTCTGCTCATTCTTTATTCTCCTCCATAAATACTATTCATACTAACGGATGGGCAATGCCAGTAACAGCTCGCGCAGCACCTTGCATGCTGTGGCCGTTGATACGCCCGTAGTATCCAGCATGGGTGCCAGCTCGTTTACATCCGCTGCTACCACATTGGTACTGCATACCTGCAAAATGGCTCGTAGCAGCTCAGGGAAGGTAACTCCCCCTGCCTCCGGAGTCCCCGTTCCCGGAAATGCTGCCGGATCCAGACAATCCAAATCAATGGTAAAATATACCGGCACTCCCTGCTGACGAAGCCCATTAACCACATCTTCCAGACCGCTGAAATCAAAGGGATGCATATCCGTATGCTCCTTGGCAAAGGCAAATTCCTCACGCTCCCCGCTGCGAATACAAAATTGATGAATCCTGCCATCCCCCACCAGATCATGAATCCGACGTATGACACATGCATGGCTCAGCTCTGCTCCCAAATACTCCCGGCGCAGGTCCGCATGGGCATCAAAATGGATAATATGCAAGTCCGGGAACTGCTGCAGCACTGCGCGTACCGCTCCCAAGGTCACCAGATGCTCTCCGCCCAAAAGCAGGGGCATTTTACCGTCCCCCAGTATTTCTGTCGTTCTCTCTTCTATATCTGCCAATGCTTTTTCTGCACTTCCGAAGCAAAGCTCCAAATCACCGCTGTCAAACACGGCCCTGTCCGTTAAATCCTTATCCTGATAAGGACTGTAGGTCTCTAATCCGAAGCTCTCATGACGCATGGCACTGCTGCCGAACCGGGCCCCGGGCCGGAAACTGGTGGTAGAGTCAAAGGGAGCTCCGAACAGTACGATTTCCGCCTCTTTATAATCACAATCACAACCGATAAAGGTTTCTACATTTTTCTTAAGCATTTATTCTACCTCCTCCAGCATTTCCTCCAGATATGCGGGCAGATAAAAGGCTCCCACATGCAGCTTGGTGGTATAATACTTTGTTTTCAGGTTCAGCCCTAACCATTTGCCTGCATCAAAATCATCAATGGGATGGTATTTTTTACTGGCAAAGCCAAAGAGCCAATATCCCGCCGCATAGGTAGGGATATGGGCCTGATACACCCTGCTGATGGGAAAGGTATTTACAATACGCTTATGACTGCGTTGCATAGCCTCCGCATCATGCTTGTAAAAAGGACTTCCCTGCTGATTTACCATGATGCCGTCTTCCCGCAGGGCATTGTAACAAATGCCGTAAAACTCCCTGGTAAAATAGCCCTCCGAAGGCCCGAAGGGATCATTGGAATCCACAATAATCAAATCATAGGTATCCGTACAGCGTCTGATAAAACGCAGTGCATTATCAAAATAAATATGTACTCTGCTGTCATCCAATCTGCAGGCATTTTCCGGCAAATAGGTGCGGCAAGCTTCCACTACATCAGGGTCCATCTCCACCAGGTCAATACGCTTTACACTGTCATACCTGGCCAGCTCCTTTACCACACCGCCGTCCCCCGCACCGATTACCAGCACATCCCGGATACAGGGATGTACGGACATGGGCACATGGGTAATCATTTCATCATATATAAATTCATCACGCTCCGTGAGCATTACATTGCCGTCCAAAGCCAGTACTTTGCCAAACTCCGGCGTATCCAGAATGTCGATCTGCTGGAAATCACTTTTCTTGGAATATAAATGCCTGTTTACCCGCAGACTGTGCTTTACGTCCGGTGCATGATATTCACTAAACCATAATTCCACCTGTTTCCCCCCTATACCAATACATTGATATTCTCTATGGCCGGGTCCTCCGGTCCTGTCATGGAACAACCCTTTTCCTTTGCATAGGCTATATAACCCAGTATCTCCTTTGTAATCCGCTCACCCGGCGCCAAAATAGGAATCCCCGGAGGATAACACATTACAAATTCACTACACACCAACCCTGCACTTTCCTGCAGCGGCAGGCTTCTCTTTTTGGCATAAAAAGCTTCCTGGGGACTCATCACCACTTCCGGGTCTATGTATTCCTGACTCAGCAGACCGCTGCTGTCACGATGGAATCTGCGCCGTATTTCCGCCAGAGCACTTACCAGACGCTCCAGCTCCTGAGGCCTGTCTCCGATGGACAAATATGCCAGTATATTACCAATATCTCCAAACTCAATCTGAATATCATACTCATCCCGTAAAATATCATAGACCTCTATGCCCGCCAGACCGATATCCCTGGTGTGCACACTGAGCTTGGTTGGATCAAAATCATAAATGGAGTTGCCGTTTATCAGTTCCCTGCCAAAGGCGTAATATCCGCCCACTGCATTGATTTCCTCCCTGGCATACTCCGCCATATCAATTACCTTCGCAAATACTTCCCGTCCCCTGAGCGCCAGATTCCGTCTGCTGATATCCAGACTGGACATAAGCAGATAGCTTCCGGATGTGGTCTGGGTCAGGTTGATAATCTGACGCACATGGCCTACATTCATACGGGGCCCCACAAGGAGCAGACTGGACTGGGTCAGACTTCCGCCGCTTTTGTGCATGGAAACTGCTGCCATATCCGCACCTGCTGCCATGGCAGATACCGGCATCCGGTCACCAAAATAAAAATGGGTTCCGTGAGCTTCATCCGCCAGACAATACATCCCCGCATCGTGTGCCATTTTTACAATGGAGCGGATATCACTGCAAATACCGTAATATGTGGGATTATTCACTAGTACCGCCACCGCATCGGGATGCTCTGCTATGGCCTTAGCCACCTGTTCCCTCCGCATTCCCAGCGAAATCCCCAGACGACGGTCCACCTCCGGATTTACATACACCGGTACCGCTCCGCAAAGCACCAGTGCATTGATCACACTTCTGTGCACATTACGGGGTAAGATAATCTTATCCCCTCTCTTACAGGTACTGAGTACCATACTCTGTACGGAACTGGTGGTCCCGCCCACCATCAGGAACGCGTGGGCTGCTCCGAAGGCTTCCGCCGCCAGCATTTCCGCCTCCTGAATGACTGACGTGGGATGACAGAGATTATCCAAAGGCTTCATACTGTTTACATCTATACTTACACATTGCTCTCCCAAAAAAGCCGCCAGCTCGGGATTTCCTCTTCCGTGTTTGTGCCCCGGCACATCAAAAGGTACTACACGCATCTGACGAAATGTCTGCAGCGCCTCATAAATAGGGGCCCGGTTTTGATTTAACATGATACTTCCTCCTGTTAGTAGGGATGGGCTTCACACGCGCCATTCGCCGCGCGCCATTCCCCAGTTCACACGCGCCTTTTGCCGCGCTCTCTTCCCCAGTTCACACGCGCCTTTCGCCGCGCTCTCTTCCCCAGTTCACACGCGCCATTCGCAAAGTCGCATCTGCGATGCTTTCCCGCCGCGTTGCGGCTAACTTTGCTCATGAAGCGGCGCTCCCTCCGTCAGCTTCCGCCCCCAAATAATCATGCGAGCATGTTATTTGGATGTGCGTGCTGACGGGTGAACTGGGAAAACAAAAGCAAGCTGCGTAATATACTTTACGCAGCTTGCTACAATCCAAATCAAATATAATAAGTCCTCCTGTGGCAGAAAGGTCTTTCAAAATAAAGGACACTTTCCTCCTGCGGGAGAAATCAGAATGATTGTATGGGATTCTCAGAGTCTATATAGCAACAATACTTTTACTACTCTTATTGACCGTTTCACAAGTCTGCGTCTAAACGCATTTCGGTTATAAAGTAACCAACTTATAAAATTTGAGCTTTTAACTCAATCAATAAGGCGGCAAGCCGCCAATCGGCAGTGGACCCGGCTGTCCGTATGGCCTTAACTCCTGTGGAGTGGTCCGTAATAATCGCTTTGGAAGGACTCTGATTCCTAGATTCATTCCATGAAAATTTATATATTATTTTATTTCATTTGTCAATATAATTTATTAAATTAGTATGGTAAAGGACTAAAAACTTAACCGCACACCCTTTCTATGATGCTGACCAACCGGTCTTCGTCAAAAGGCTTTACAATAAATCCATCTACATTATTCTCTATGGCAGTCTCCACCATCTTCTGGTGTACCAGGGCCGTACATACTACAATTTTTGCCTTGGGGTCTAACGAACGGATATATCGCATGGCTTCAATTCCGTCCATATCCGGCATGGTAATATCCATAATCACCACATCCGGTTTGGTCAGCAGGAACTGATCCACTGCTTCTTTGCCGTTCGCGGCCTCTGCTATAATGGTATGTCCGTGCGCTTCAAGCATACGTCTTACCATTCCCCTCAAAAACATCGCATCATCCGCCACCAATACTTTTGCCATTCTTACATCTCCTTTGTATCTGTCTGTTCCTGTTTGTATATCCTTCTAACTACTCCCGACAGCTCTCCCCGGTGGGTCTTTTAGCGGCCTGCTTTTTCAACCCAGGACATCTCATATGCAATCTGACGTAACTCTTCTTCCACTTCCTCGTCCGTTAAATTACGCCACTTCTTCATATAAGCTTTTCTGGACATGGTCTTATGGGCTACATCTGCAAGATCTCTCTTTCTCTCCTTTGCTTGGGACCGACCATATTTCTTGCCTTCAGACTCCTCGTCATCTTCGTCATCATCTTCGTCATCATCTTCGTCTTCTTCGGTCTCCTCGCATTCCTCTTCTTCTGATGCTTCTGCGGTTTCAGTTCCCACACTCTCGGGTTCTGAAGGCACTTCTTCAGCTTCTATGTATTCGGGTGCTGCAGGAACCTCTACACCTTCTACAGTCTCCACAAACTCCATTTCTTCTGCTTCCTCTGCAGCTTCAGGTTCTTCTGCGGTTTCAGGAGCCTGCGCTTCTTCTGCGGATGCCACTGCTTCTTCAGGGATTTCCTGAGCTTCTGTCAGTTCAGGTGCTGCGGGAACTTCCTCCCCGTCTACGGTCTCTACAAACTCCATTTCTTCTGCTTCTTCTATAACCTCAGGAACTTCTGCTACTTCAAGAGCCTGTACTTCTGCTGTTTCAACCGCTTCTGCAACTTCAGGTGCCTGTACTTCCTCTGCTGTTTCAACCACTTCTGCAGCTTCAGGTGCCTGTACTTCCTCCGCTGCTTCAACCGCTTCTGCAGCTTCAGGTGCCTGTACTTCCTCTGCTACTTCAACCGCCTCTGCAACTTCAGGTGCCTGTACTTCCTCTGCTGTTTCAACCGCTTCTGCAGCTTCAGGTGCCTGCGCTTCTTCCGCTGCTTCAGCAAATAAGTTCTCAACCGGTTCAACTGCATTTCCCGGTGTCACCTGTGGCATTTCTGCAGGTGCATTATTTGCATTACCTTCACATAATTTCTCTACGGTATTAACTAATTTTTCTTCATCAAAAGGTTTTACGATGAATCCGTCTACTCCGCTCTCAATGGCTGTCTCTATCATCTTCTGATGTACCAGAGCCGTACATACTACAACCTTCGCCGCCGGATCTATTGAGCGGATATATCGCATGGCTTCAATACCATCCATATCAGGCATGGTAATATCCAAAAGAACCACATCCGGTTTGGTCAGTCTGAACTGATCCACTGCTTCCCTACCATTTGCGGCCTCTGCTACAACGGTGTGTCCGTGTGCTTCCAGCATACGTTTCACCATTCCCCTCAGAAACATCGCATCATCCGCTACCAATACTCTTGCCATACATTCATCTCCTTTGTATTTTTTGTTTTGTCTTTTGCTATTTATGTACCCTTCTAATTGCTCCCAAAGGCTCTTCCTCCACTGTAATTATAATCCTTTCAATGACCTGTCGCAACCTTAGGCGCTTCCCTTGGGACCATTTTCCTATTCGGTCTGCATTGCATCTCTTTGCAATATATGTTTTAATTCATGTAACTATACATAAACATACGATTTTACACACAAGGAAAGGAAGTAATCTATATGGCAAACGAAAGATTTATGAAGATTTATTCACAGGGGTCTCTTACCGTTACGGAGATTTGGGTAGACCTGGAAACCGGTGTCAATTACCTGTTCCACGTTGTAGGTAATGCAGGCGGTCTCACTCCCCTTTTGGACGCTGATGGTAAGCCCGTAGTTTCCCCTATTTAATCCGAATACCTATAAAAAAGCTTCCGTACCCTCTCCGGGTATCGGAAGCTTTTATAAATTCAACTAAAATACACTTTTTCCAAATAACTTCACCATATCTTCCATCTGTCCGCCCAGTATCTCTCCGTCCGGCAATCTGCGGAAGCAGTTAAAGAATTTCCACGCATTTTCACAATTCAAATGACGCATTTCGTGTGACTGGTTGCTGGCACTGCCGAAAATACTGTAGCAGCAACCGTTCCGGCTTTCAAACAGATGCATGGTCAACACACTGTTTTTGCTGTCATCACTGTCCTTACAGATCACATCGCCGTCAATACCCCAGATGGGATTCGCCCAGTTCTCCCTGTCCTCAAACTTCACATCATAAGGAGTAACCGCCTGATTTACCTGCAGCACATACTCCATACGGTCCAGACATTTCTGTGCCTGGAAAGGCAGCTCGGGAAGAGGTGTATCCTCTCCGCCCACATAAAATACAGGCAATATTTTGTCCCTGTTAATCTCGCCCACCGATTCACCGTAGATATTATCACCCACTTCAAAGGTAGCATCCATAGGTGCCACTGCCGCAAACACTTCCGGATATTCCTGGAACATATCCCAGCTCTTACAGCCTCCCATGGAGAATCCGGTGGAATAAATCCGCTCACTGTCCACGGAATATTTTTTCTTTATATGCTCAATGAGGGTCATGGTTTCCGTAGCAGTACTGTTTAAATGATTTTCCACACTTACCAGCAGAAAATCATGCTTGTTTACCACCAGATGCCAGTCGGACAATGCCACCATACACATGGCAGAGTCCCCACCGCCGTGGAAACACATTACCAGGGGCACCTTTTTGCCTCCGTCCATGATTCCTTTATTGTAATAAGCCACATAACCAATCTTATGCTCAGTAGTATCCCTGTCATCACCGCGGTTGTCCGCAGCCGTAGGAACCACAACGTAGCCGGGCTCCACTGCCATACCCATGGCTTCCAAATCAGGCTCAATATTCAGTCCGCCCACCATACGGCGGTATTTTTTGATAAAGCAGTCAAAATCACCTATGTAATCCCCTTCGTCCTTTACCAATACATGATCCAAAGCACCCTTCAAAGCCTCATTGACAGCACTGCTGTTTCCTACGGAAACCACGGGAATGTCCCTGCGCTCCGGAGTAGGCACCACACTGAGATTTTCTAAAATACAAACAGCGGGTGTGATATCACCCTTACCGTACAATCCTTCACCTTCAATGGTCTTTAAACAGTTCTTTGCCACGTAATCCGCTGAAGCACCGTAGCAGTAAAGATAACTGCGATGCAGACCGCCCCTGATGTAATACCGTCCGAAACATTTCTTGAAACGGTCATATATCCTTGCCACACCGTCCTCATAGTACTGGCTGATTTTAGTCTCTGCAATCACAGAGGCAAACAAATCCTCCGGTGCATTCTCCCAGCCCCCTTCATTGGTGGGATAAATAAACACCACGCTGCCGCCGTATCTTGCCGCTATGGCAGCCAGTCCCTTTTCCTCTGCAAAAGCAATGGCGCTTTCCTGAGTAGGGCGCTCTTCCCTCAGCACCAGTAAATATGGTGTCA
Source organism: Lachnospiraceae bacterium (assembly GCA_017513625.1). GTDB lineage: Bacteria > Bacillota > Clostridia > Lachnospirales > Lachnospiraceae > Acetatifactor. The sequence continues at coordinate 15,891 of JAFXEW010000060.1, forward strand.
TAAATCCATAATTAATAATATCCGTAAACAAATCACATTTGGGCATATATACAATTGCATGAAAGTCCTCAAATGTATGCTCCCATATCTTACTTCCGTCTCCGTTTATCAGTATCTGTGGCATTTTTTCCATGTCCTTATGCTCCTTCCGTACACTCTCCAAATCATTCTAACTCTTCCCGCCATCCCAGTCAAATATATTATTCCGTGGGCTGTCATTCCTTTGAAAAGCTGAAACGCCGGGTGAATTCCATCCAACCATTTATTTTTGAATGCCGCTTTTCCAATTTGTGTTTCCGCAAAAGAAAATGTATAATGTAAAAATGACAGGTGACGATAGCTTTGTATTCTACGGAGGTTATAGCAAATGCGGGTAGGTATTATATGTGCAGGAGACAGGGAGGTTGCTCCTTTTTTACCAATGATATGTGAATGTAAAATAACCGAAAAAGCAATGTTGAAATTTTACGAAGGAACCATAAATAATGTAGAGGTGGTTGTTTTATTTTCGGGGGTATGTAAAGTAAATGCAGCTATTGCTACACAAATACTTATTGATACATTCCGCGTAAATACCATTATCAATGCAGGCACGGCAGGTGGAATAAATGAAAAAGTTCAGGTTTTTGATACGGTAATTTCTACAGAAGTTGCGTATCATGATGTTGCTCCCAATATATTAACAGAATTTCACCCCTGGCTAAAAACAGTATTTTTTAAGGCGGATCCAAGGTTATTAAGCCTATCCCAAAGTGCAGTGCATAAGCTTGAGCTGCGCCATAATGTTTTTTGGGGACGCATGGTAACGGGTGAAGTATTTGTAACGGATAGGGAGCGCCCAAAGATTCTTGAACATTTTGATCCGCTGACTGTGGATATGGAAACGGCAAGTATTGCCCATGTATGCCATGTAAACAGTATACCGTTTATTTCTATCAGAAGTGTTACGGATACAGCAACGCACAGTGCATCAGGCGATTTTGAAGAAAACTGCCCAAAGGCTGCTGCAATTGCAAGAGATATTACCGTAGCCCTGTTAACGGAACTTGGAAACTAATTTTACACGCGCGAATTTGTGCCTGCGGCCCCAAGTTTGCAGGTTATGGAAAGGACCCGGCTATTCACATGAGGAAAAGAATATTATATGCAGTTGCAACTTTGTTTCTGCTTTTGATAGAGGTTATAATAGCCCTGTATGTTCATGATGATTTTATAAGATCTTACGTAGGAGATATATTAGTTGTAATTGTGATTTACACATTTATAAGGATGATTGTTCCGGAAAAATACAGGCTGATTCCCTTATTCATTTTTATTTTTGCTGTTGGAGTAGAACTGCTTCAGTTAGTAAATATTGTGGGGATATTAGGGGTTGCCGATAATATATTTCTTAAAACACTTATGGGTTCCGTATTTGATATTAAGGATATTGTGTGTTATGCAGTGGGATGCGTGATACTTTGTATGTACGAATGGATAAGAGCAAGAACGCATAGCGCGAAAAAGGAGACTTAAACTCACCCCGGAATTGAAAGAGATTCCACGAAACTCTCCATCAAAAATAAAGAAGAATGCCCCTCCCCGTGATTTACTTAATCACAGTTTGGGGCATCCTTCTTTTTTATTGTTTACACATGGATAATTTCTACTTAGGTGCCATGAGAATCTTACCGGTTCCGCGGAATACGTTTACCAGACCTTCTCCGGATGCGGCAGAACCCACCAGGGATTTACCGGAACGCTCTGTTGTAAAGTTCAGACTTGCGGACCAGCACACTGCCATATTACCGTCGATTTTGATGCAATCATTTTCCAGAATGATTTCATAAAGCTCTTCTCTGGGACAACGGCTCTGCAGTACGGCATAACCGTTACCTACCAGCTTCAGGTTAAATAAACCTTCCCCACCGGCAATTGCAGAGGAGAAATTAGCACGCATCTGAACCTCATCCTTTACCTCATCATCACAACAGATAAACATACCGTCATCACAGCAAAGGCCGCCCCAGTCCAGTACATTTTCAATGATGGGATAGTAATATGTAGGCTCACATACCACCACACCGGTTCCCTTGTAAAGAGGCTTAATAGGCGCATCACCGGTCATCTTGGACTTAAGAATCTTGCCCATCATATCGCCCACGCCGGTCACACCCGTGGTCTGACCTACGGTACCTGTCATAAACTGCATGGCGCCGGGCTTTAATCTTACCGCATTATCTTTTAAATCAATCAGCACCTGCTTCATGGTACAATTGGTTTTGGACATATAGTAAGCATCTGCCGCGCTGCCGGGAGTTACGGATTTATCCATATTATGCTGGAATACGGTAAACACACCCTTCTGCTCGATAATGCTGATATTGTCATTGTCCTGTACAAAATTTTTAAACTTAACCATTTCTTTCCCTCACTTTTAAATTTTTTCCGTTTCCTTATCGGATGATATGATTATAAATTCTCCTTCATGCATTTTCAATTTCAAAAAATACACGTTACGCCCACTTATCGTGCATAACGGACTTCTCCGCGGGACGCAACCACTATTTGACGGATTTACCCAAACCATCTAAAATAATGATATACCATATTCATCCTTAAAGGAGGACTGCCCATGACAGAGAACACCTATACCACACCATCCGGCACCATTCACTATTGGCTCCGCGTCACGGACCCTCATATGCCGACCCTGGTCTTTCTGCCCGGATTAACAGCGGACCACAGGTTGTTTGACAAACAGATTGCTTACTTTAAATCCAGGTATAATGTTTTCGTATGGGATGCACCCGGTCATGCATCCTCCTGGCCTTTTACATTTGATTTCGACCTGATGGACAAGGCAAGATGGCTGAAAGAAATACTGGAAAAAGAAGGCATCACCCATCCGGTAATCATAGGACAGTCCATGGGAGGTTATGTGGGGCAGACCTTTGCACAGCTCTATCCGGAGTATCTGAAGGGCTTTGTTTCCATTGATTCTGCTCCTTTGCAAAGAGAGTACGTAACCGGCGCAGAGATTTTCCTACTGAAAAAAATGGAGCCCGTATACTTCTATTATCCCTGGAAATGGCTCCTCAAATCCGGAACCAAAGGCGTGGCCCTGTCCGAATACGGCAGGAAGCTGATGCACGATATCATGATGGTATATGACGGTGACAAGAAAAGATATGCAAGACTCTCCGGACACGGCTTCGGGATGCTGGCTCTGGCCATGGAAAAGGACCTGCCCTATGAAATAAAATGCCCCGCCCTGTTAATCTGCGGAGAAAAGGACCGGGCCGGCTCCTGTATCAGATATAATAAAGCCTGGCATAAAAAAACAGGCATCCCCCTTGAGTGGATAAAGGATGCCGGACACAATTCCAACACAGATCAGCCGGAAACAGTCAACCGTCTGATTGAAGACTTGACCGAACGAATTACAGCCCATTATCGACCGTAGCCTACTATTTGACGAAGCGACAAAAAGGGACTAAAATGTATAGAGAGCGACGCCTGAAGTCACGCCCTTACGCGGTGATTCCGAATAAAAAGGATTCCCGGATGCCGCTTTTCTGATATATGCGATTTCAACAGAAACTGCTGAAGAAATTTATTTTATTTATCATACCAAGGAGGAAAATATTATGGCCATGGGTCCGAGAGGAATGAGCAGGGGATATCTGACAGAGGAGGAAAAAGCCAATCGTCCCAAGGTGACGCTCCCCTTATTAAAACGTATTTTTTCATATCTGGCTCCTTATTGGAAGCAGATGATATTAGTGCTGACATTTATTGTGCTTTCTTCCATCATGGGCCTCTTGCCCTCCGTGTTAACGGGCCGGATTATTGATGAAGGTCTCATTAACCGGGATATGCGCATGCTGATAATCCTGATTGTGGTTTCCCTGGGTGTGACTCTGGGTGCTAATCTGATCAGAGTGGGCGAAAGCTACTTAAACAACTGGATTGCCCAGCATATTACTTATGATATGCGCAACAAAATGTACCGTCACCTGCAACAGATGTCCCAGAAATTCTTCACCACCAACAATCAGGGCGATATCATTACCCGTATGACCAGTGACATTTCCGGTGTGGAAAGAGTGGTAACCAGTACATTTACCTCTATTTTGTCTAATTCCATCACCCTGATCGTGGCCGTGATTATTATGTTCCGCGAAAACTGGATTCTGGCTACTGTAGGTGTTTTGGTGATTCCTCTTTTTACCATTCCTACCAGATGGGCGGGTAAAACCAGATGGGAACTGACCCAGGATGCCCAGGAATGTAACGATGAAATCAACGGCATCTTAAATGAGACCCTGTCTGTAAGCGGACAGCTTTTAGTGAAATTATTCGGCAAAGAGGATTACGAATACGACCGCTACAAAAATGTAAATTACAGGATGATCAGCCTGAACCTGAAGGAAAGCATGGCCGGCAGATGGTTTATGGTTATTATCAACACCTTTTCCAGCGTGGGCCCCATGCTCCTTTATCTGGTAGGCGGTATCCTGATGATGAAGTACAATTCCGACCTGACAGTAGGTGATATCACCGTACTTGTAGCCCTCCTCGGCAAGATGTACGGCCCCGTGAACTCCCTGCTGAATATCCAGGTGGAATGGATCCGTTCCATGGCTCTATTTACCAGAATCTTCGAATATTATGATATGCCCGTGGAAATCAAAAATTCGGAGAATCCCGTTACTCCCGCCCATGTGGAAGGCAATGTGGCATTTAAAAACGTGGAATTCTCCTACGACAATGAAAGAAAGATTTTAAAGGACATTAACTTTGAATTAAAGAGCGGCCAAAGCATCGCTCTGGTAGGTCCCTCCGGTTCCGGCAAGAGTACCATCGCCAATCTGATTCCCAGACTGTATGATGTATGCGGCGGCACCATTACTTTAGACGGCGCCGACATCCGCTCTCTGGACCTGGCATGGCTCCGTGACCAGGTCGGTATCGTCAGCCAGGAGACCTATATGTTTAATGGCACCATCAAGGAAAACCTCCTCTATGCCAAACCTGATGCCACCGATGAAGAATTGATGGCGGCCTGCAAAAAGGCCAATATTGACGATTTTATACTAAAGCAGGAAAAGGGATTGGATACCATGGTGGGTAACCGGGGACTGAAGCTGTCCGGCGGTGAAAAGCAGCGCCTCTCCATTGCCAGAGTATTATTAAAAGACCCGGCTATCCTGATTTTTGACGAGGCAACCGCTTCCCTGGACTCCATTTCCGAGAAAAAAATTCAGGATGCCATCAATCCCATTATTGAATCCAGAACCAGTATTTTAATCGCCCACCGTTTGTCCACCATTCTGGCTGCAGACGAAATCCTGGTCATCCGGGACGGTGTGATTGCCGAGCGGGGTGTACACGCAGACCTGGTAAAGGCCGGCGGCACCTATACCGAGCTTTACGAAACCCAGTTCTACAGACCTGAAGAAGAAAATGCCTAAGAGAGTACGATATGAAAAGACACGATAAATTACTAAAAATGATATGGGCTGCCATGTTTCTGGCACTTGCTTATGTGTTACCCTTTTTGACGGGACAGATACCACAAATTGGTGCCATGCTTCTCCCCATGCACATTCCGGTGCTGCTTTGCGGATTCATATGCGGATGGCCATGGGGCCTGGCGGTGGGATTTCTTGCACCGCTGCTACGCTCCGCCATGCTCGGCATGCCTGTAATGTTTCCCAAGGCAGTGTGCATGGCATTTGAACTTGCCGCGTACGGAGCTGTTGCAGGATTTTTGTATCGGATATTTCCAAAGAAAAAACGATTTGTGTATTGTGCCCTTTTAGGCGCCATGATTCTGGGCAGAATAGTATGGGGTATCGCCATGTCCCTTTGTATGGGAATCACCGGCAATCCCTTTGGTTTTTCCGCCTTTCTGGCAGGAGCCGTTACCAATGCCGTTCCCGGTATCATCATCCAGATTATTCTGATTCCGGTATTGATTATTGCATTAGAAAAAAACAGGAAAATTCAGACTATATAATGTAGCCACAGAGGACCTTATTATGTCAGACAGAAGCAACTATTTCCCGGCAGAAGAAGTAAGCCAACAGGATTTTGCGGTCTTTGAGCCGCTATTATCACAAATAGACCGCCTGCTGCAGACAGGCCCTGTTACCATGGCTATTGAAGGCGGAAGTGCCGGCGGCAAAACCACACTTTCCCGGATACTTGAATCGCTTTATGATACCACTGTATTTCATATGGACGATTTCTTCCTCCGCCCCGAGCAACGTACGCCTCAACGGTTTGCGCAGCCGGGCGGAAATATAGATTGGGAGCGCTTTTTAGCAGAAGTATTGACTCCGTTAAAAGAACACGCCCCCATTGAATACAAAGCTTTTGACTGCTCTTCATTTACTTTAAAACCGCCGGTTGTCCTGACACCTTCAAATTTAAATATTATTGAAGGTGCTTACAGCATGCATCCGGAGCTGGCCGGCTATTACGATTTGTCTGTTTTTTTGGATATTTCACCGGATTTGCAGGCCCGCCGCATCCGGAAAAGGAATTTACCTGCATTGGCAGAACGCTATTTTAATGAATGGATACCCATGGAACATCTGTATTTTGAAAAACTGGATGTAAAGAAACGCTGTGACATAGTAATAAATATCGGATAATATCAGTGGCCCGCTAATCAGACAAGATCAGCTTTTGCACCCCATGTTCACGCACATATCCGTGTGCCGGACA
>JAFXEW010000061.1 GCA_017513625.1 Lachnospiraceae bacterium
CGCTGATATATTGCTGCAATGCTCTTATCAGTAGGCATGGTTTTTAATATTTCAGGCAATGAAAGCGGCTCTGGAGAGTGCATATAGCACCACCAGTAAACCGCTTTTATTCGTCTTTCTATGGAAAGCCCTCTATGATTTCTTAGCATTTCCCGCAGTCTTGAATTAATTCCGCCCTCAATACGATTATTGGTAGAAGGCGCATCAAAATCATTGTTCCATTCTTCTTCAAGATAGGTAAACAGCGTATTTTCCCTAACGAGCTTCAGAAGTGACCGTTCTGCTTTTAACAGTCGCTCATGCGTTGGACGCTTATTCCCGTGTTCATCCACTGTCATCTCTTCAAGAAACTTCTGATACTTTTTTATCCAATTAAAAAATCTTTGTACCCAGTTTTCTGCATCTTTTCTGGTTTTCAGTTTTAATAAATCCTTAGCCAAACCATAAAGTTCTACACCTGCCAGGGTATTAGGTCTGGATGTCGTATAACGTTTTACTTGGCAAAAAACATGGAACACGCACCTTTGATGTTTCGAATTAGGCCATATCTTCTTAAGTGCCTTTGCAAATCCCGTTCCTCCATCTGAAACAACCATCCTTGGTTCAGCAATACGTCTCATCATAGCCATCCATGCTCCTGCATGTTCATATCTGCATAAATACCATCCGAGTACATGCTTGTCATCACAACAGATTAAGATACACGCTTTTCGTCCAAGATATATACCATCAAGAAAAAGTACATCTTTCGTCTCTTCTACCTTAGGAGGCAGCGGCCAGATATCCCAGAACTTAGCTGTCTTTCTTCTGAATGTTCTTCCTTCTCCGGGCATATCCGACTGCAAATCCTTGCTAAAAAGCCAGTTCAAAAACAATTGCAGTTCTTTTGAATCTTTATCTATCTTATGTGTTAATGACGTTTTACAAGACTTACACAGCCAACGCTGTGATCCCGCCTTTGTTTTTCCGGATTTTACACATTTTTTACCACAAACAGGACAATTAACTTGATTCATTTCTGCTTCCTCCATAGTTTCCTATTTCAAGGAAGATTGAACCCCATTTTGCCCAGTATTTACAAGGGTTTCGAGTGATTTTATCAACACGTTTTGTCCACCCTCAAAGTTGTTTTAAAAAAGATTAAACCGCTGTACCCCCAGTATTTACTAGGGTTACAGCAGTTTTTATCAACACATTTTGTCCAATAAGTCTCATCCGGGGTATAAACGCCTTTTATTATAACCGCGTTATAAATCTCCAATTTTCAATAATACGGGCAGCTTCTTCTTCCGTAGCCATGTATTTTGTCATTAATTCTCTTTTAGCCTGTGGTATCTTATCATCCCAAATCATCTTATCTATAGTCATGGAACGAACAACATAATCCCTGCCATTAATGGTAATGGTTTTGTTCCCCAGTGCTTCTAACTGTTTCTTTCTCTTGGAATATTTTTCACGACCGAAGAATGTTGAAAACAAGAGAATAATCAATATCAGAATACCCAAAGCTAATGCTGCCAAATTACCATACAAAACTTTTCTTACGTTATCTCTGGACATTTTTTCCAACGATAAATCCAGTACATATTTAGACGCAATTACTTCTGTCTCAAACATACCACTGTCTGTCAGTCCTTTCACAAGGTCCTGTCTTATCCCGCTGTCAGCCTCCACGATTCCTCCGCTGATTGAGAGGGAATGGGTTCCGTAATAATCCGTTTCTCCATATAGATACTTCATGGTTACCGAGGCAATTTTATCTACAGCATTTTTCGCAAAAGTATCTTCATCATTTACCTTATATGCCAGATAATACACCTCATCACCTACAAATACCGGCATAGCATAATGATGATATACGCGTGTACTCTTCATCAACCTGCTTTTACGTGTAATCGTCTCTGTCATAATGGGCCCCACCAGCTTATCAATATGGGTATCAACAGCCATCCCCTTCTGTAACTGGCTCACATCCGTAAGGTATCCCTCTGCATTAATATCCACAGGTTCACTGATTGCCACTCTGTAATCAATCCGCAGTAAGAAAAAGACCAGACCTCCTCCCAATACCATTACCAGTGCAACTTTTAACCAAAACTTCCTCATTGTATATATCCCCTTCGTCCTAAGTTTCTTTGTAATTATACTTAATATGATACAAAAATGCAATCTGCATGTGCATTTGTTTCCCTTTTATCCGATTTTCTTAAATACCAGCACACTTCTGGTAGGCAAATAGCAGGCAAATCCCACTCTTTGATCTGCTGTTTCACGGGCCTCATATTTATACTTGGTATCCACTCTGCCAAATCCGCCGAAAATACCGTCATCAGAGGACAAAATGACTCCATAGGTACCCTTCTCTTTTACCGGTATAAAGTAACCGTCAAAGGACCGCGTGGGATGGAAATTAAAGGCAAATACCACATTCCCTTTATTATAAATCAGCACTTTATCATCCTGATGAATCCAACGGCTTTCTGTAGTTTCCGTCAGAATCTTTTCCTCCTTTAACAGGCGAATCATCATCTGGTCAAACCGGTTCAACTCCTCATATCGAAGCTCCGTATTGTCCACCAGGCTCCACTGACGGCGGCAATAATGGTAGCTCCAACCGTTTCCTTCCCTGGGGAAGTCAATCCATTCCGGATGGCCGAACTCATTACCCATAAAGTTCAGATAACCCTCTCCCGCCAGAGAAGAGGTAAGCAGACGAATCATCTTGTGAAGGGCGATTCCTCTGTCAATCACAGGACTACCACCGAATTTATTCATATGGGTATACATCTCTGCATCGCACAGCCGGAACATGATGGTCTTATCTCCCACCAGTGCCTGGTCATGGGACTCACAGTAGCCGATATTTTTTTCCATGGGTCTGCGACCGATGAGCTCGTACCAGATCTTATTCATATCCCAATACTCATCGGGAGTCTCCTTTAGGGTCTTTATCCATAAATCCGGTACACCCATGGAGAGTCTGTAATCAAATCCTATACCGCCGTCCTCTATCTTAAGGCACATGCCGGGCATGCCGGACATGTCCTCCGCCACCGTAAGGGCATGGGGATTTATCTCATGAATCAGGGCATTGGCAAGCTGCAGATAAGTAACAGCCTCCACATCCGTATTCATGGAAAAATACATATCATAATTGCTGAAGGCACTTCCCAGTCCATGATCCAGATACAGCATGGAGGTAACACCGTCAAAACGGAAACCGTCAAAGTGGAAACGCTCCATCCAATACTTCAGATTGGACAGTAAAAAGTGAAGCACTTCGTTTTTACCGTAATTAAAGAGCTTGGTGCCCCATGCACTGTGTTCTCCCTTGGGACCGCTGTGGAAAAACTGGTACTCCGTACCGTCAAACATATTCAAACCTTCATTGGTGTTTTTAACAGCATGGGAATGTACCACATCCAAAAGAACCGCGATATCCATGCCATGGGCGGTATTCACCAAATCCTTCAAGTCATCACTACTGCCGTAACGGGAGGAGGCCGCAAAGAAATTAGACACCTGATATCCAAAGGAGCCGTAATAGGGATGCTCCATAATCGCCATAATCTGAATGGTATTGTACCCCAGTTCCTTCACTCTGGGCAATATATTCTCTTTAAATTCACGGTAGGAACCTACCTTATAGCTCTCCTGTGCCATACCGATATGGCATTCATATATAAGAGGAGTATCCTGAGGTCTGAATCCGCTGTCCGTCCAGGGGAATGCCGCCATTGGTTCTTCCAGCTCAGCGCACCACTGATAAGTCACGGGATCCTGTACCACACGGGTGGCATACAGGGGAATACGCCTAAGCTCCTGTCCCTGATGAATCACAATTGCCTGGACCTTCTGGCCGGGTGTCAATGTATTTCTGCCTTTTATGGCAATCTCAAACACACCGTTCTCCAGTTTATCCATAGCGTGGCTACGGGTATTCCAATCATTGAAATCCCCTGTCAGATACATCTCTTCCGCTGCAGGTGCCCACTCACGGTACACCCAGCCGTTTCTGGTCCTGTGAAAGCCGAAATAGTGGTGCCCATTGGCAAATTCCGCCAGCTTTCTCTTCCGTCCCAAAAGCTCTTTTCTCTTTCTGTTGTAATTATCCATACGCAGCTCAATGTCCTGTGCGTAGGGTGTCAGATACGGATCTATCTTTAGTATTTTATAAGCCATAATACCTCCATTTATCCCCTAAAATCAGCGTTACAAAGTCATAAATCCAGTATACAACACGGCCAAATGACTGTCAATGAAAGGGGCCGTATCCACGCTGTAAAATAAAGGATATACAGTCTCATCGGCAATGCGCCGCTGCTCTTTTAGGACAAATAATGCGCAAAATTTGACAAGGAATTAGTAGCACTTTCGTACTATATGAACTAAGATATGTTTACAACAAGCAAATGCTTCGTTTACGAAAGATAAAGCTACAAAATACCAAAGACAAATTTAAAAGTACAAAAGAAAAATTACTAAAACACAAAAGATAAACATCAAAGGAAAAACAAATGAAGGCATTATTTATCGGTGGCACCGGCACCATCAGTATGGCCATAACAAAGGCTCTGGCAGAAAATGAACAGTGGGAACTCTTCCTTCTTAATCGAGGAAACCGCAATTCTTCCCTGCCTGACAATGTCACTGTTTTACAGGCTGACATTTCTGATGAAAAGGCTTGCGCCGAATTACTTAAGGATTATTCCTTCGATGTGGTATGTGACTTCATCGGGTTTGTTCCTTCCCAATTGGAAAGAGATTACCGTCTATTTAAAGACAAAACCCGACAGTTTATCTATATCAGTTCTGCTTCCGCTTATCAGAAGCCCGTTACGGATTACCGTATTACGGAGGAAACTCCTTTGGAGAATCCCTACTGGGAATACTCTCGTAATAAGATTCTGTGTGAAGCATATCTGATGCAGATGTACCGTGAAAACGGTTTCCCTGTTACCATTGTCAGACCCAGTCATACCTATGACGAACGTAGTGTTCCTGTTGGGGTACACGGTGACATGGGCAGTTGGCAGGTTATCCGACGTATGCTGGACCACAAGCCCGTTATCCTGCACGGAGACGGCACTTCCCTTTGGACGTTGACACATAATAGTGATTTTGCCCGAGGATTCATCGGTTTGATGGGTAATCTTTCAGCAATTGGCCAAATTTATCAGATTACCGGCGATGAAAGCTTGACATGGCAAAGAATATATGCGATAATAGCTGAGCAATTGGGAGTCGAGCTGGTTCCGTACTATGTTTCCTCTGCATTTCTTGCAGATATCGGTCCTTACGACTTCACAGGAAGCCTGATCGGCGACAAAGCCAATTCCGTGGTTTTTGACAACACTAAATTAAAAGAAGCAGTTCCCGGTTTTCGGTCCCTGATTTCTTTTGAAGAAGGTGTACGTCAGGCTTTGGATTATGTTTTAAGTCATCCCGAATGTCAGATTCCCGATCCTGAATTTGACGCGTGGTGTGACAGGGTCATCGATACCTTGGAAGAGACCAAAAATCGACTGAAATAGCTAACTACTCCCCTTTATAGATACTTCCCCAATAAAGAGACCCGGCAATTTATTTGTCGGGTCTCTTTCTGTCCAAAAAGCGCCCTCGTAGCAGTGCCATTAAAATATGGCCTCTGTCCCGGCCCGCTCCCTGCAGCAATGCCTTAGCCCCGGGAAACCGAATCGCCAAATGTGGAGTTTCTGACAAAGGCACCTTTCCAATCCCTTATTATTTGCGTCTTTTCCAGGAAGTACACCGGCCCGGCTTTGTCCGCAGGAGAAGTACACCGGCCATTGTTTTAGAAACAAATGCGAGCATTTCTTAATGTGCAGGGTTTTGGAATCGGGTTCCTGTTTTTATGGTCTTGAACAAAAAAGTGCCCTGTCCGCGGCCTGCGGAAGGTAGAGTTTACTCTGCATTCCGCCGGGTCCGCGAACCGGGCGCTTATTTTGTCCCAGCTCATAAAAACAGGGACGAATCATAAATTCCAAAGCCGTACATTTAGTAATTCCGCATTTGCTTCCCACAATGGCCGGTGTTCTTCTCCTGCGGACAAAGCCGTGGCCGGTGTTCTTGCCTGAAAAGACACAAAACCGATTGGAAAGGGTTCCTTTGAGAAACGCTCACATTTGTCTCAACGATTTCCCCGGGGCTAAGCCATTGCTGCAGGGAGCGGACCGGGACAGAATCCCTAGCTTAATGACGATGCTCCTGAAGGGCCTGCTTTTCCTTACCTGCTAACGGATAGCCACCACGGTATAATCCTGGGCCTCAATCACTTCCTTTAAAGCTTCGTCCGGAATATCTGCTGTCAGGGTAATCCGCGCTTCACCGGTTTCATGGCTCACTGCCGCCTCTTCTACCTGAGGCAATGCTTCCAGCACCTTCTTTACTCTTGCAGAACAATGTCCGCACATCATCCCTTGGATTTCAATAACCTTAACCATCTGTTTTTCCTCCTTCAAATCCTTTATCTTCTCTGTATCCTGTATTTCATCCACTCTGTCTGTATCACATTCACCATCATATAACCGCACCCGATTCAGTCTCAGTGCATTGGTTACCACACAGAAACTGGATAAACTCATGGCTGCCGCCGCAAACATGGGACTCAGTTCCCATCCAAGCACACCTGTAAATGCACCTGCTGCCAGGGGAATTCCCAGACTGTTATACAGAAATGCCCAGAACAGATTCTGCTTTATATTACGTAGTGTGGCTTTGCTGAGCCGTATTGCGGCCACCACATCCGTAAGGGAATTTTTCAAAAGAACGATATCCGCCGCATCCATAGCCACATCCGTTCCGTTTCCGATGGCTATTCCGATATCAGCAGCTGTCAAAGCCGGAGCGTCATTGATTCCGTCTCCTACCATCGTCACAAGACCCTGCTCACGGAATCTCTCTACTGTCAGAGCCTTCTCCTCCGGCAGCATGCCTGCCATGACTTCATCCACGCCGGCCTGGCGACCGATTTCCTCTGCCGTATATGCATTGTCCCCTGTAAGCATTACTACACGCATTCCCAGCTTTTGGAGACTTTTTACAGCTCCGGGGCTGTCCGGCTTTAACACATCCGCTACCGCTATGATCCCCAGCATTCTATTCCCTCTTACAAAAAACAAAGGTGTTTTCCCCTGCTTTGCTAAATCGAGGGACTTTTTTTCCAGCCTGCTTTCCGGAATAATGCAGTCATTCACACACTTCCGGTTACCGCCAAGTAACCGTTCTCCTTTATAATATGCCTTGACACCACATCCGGGCAGCACTTCAAAATCCTGTACTTCCACATCAGTGAGCCCCCTATCCAAACCTTGTACTTCCGTACCACCGGATCCCACTTCGCAGGCCGACTCTCCGGATACTGCAGCGTCTAAATATTTTTCCGCATACTCTACGATGGCTCCTGCCAATGGATGTGCACTGTGTTTTTCCAGGAGATAAGCTGTTTCCAGCAGTTCCTTTTCATCTCCCTCATCCGGCACAATATCCGTTACCACAGGCTTTCCCCATGTTAAAGTACCTGTTTTATCCAGTAATATGACCCCGGTCCTGCCGGTCTTTTCCAGCACTTCCGCCGTTTTAAACAAAATACCGTTTCGTGCACCGGTTCCGCTTCCCACCATGATGGCCACCGGCGTAGCCAGTCCCAATGCACAGGGACAGCTGATGACCAGTACGGACACCGCCCTGGCCAATGCATAGCCCGGCTCAGCCCCCGTAAGCATCCATATACAGCAGGTAACTATGGCAATCATTATAACCACAGGCACAAAAACACCAGCCACCTTATCCGCAATTTTGGCAATAGGTGCTTTGGTGGCCGCCCCTTCACTTACCATACGCACAATCCTTGCAAAGGCTGTTTCCGAGCCCACCCGTGTGGCGCGGCACCGTAAATAGCCGGAACAGTTCATTGTAGCGGCAAATACACTGTCTCCCTCTGCTTTGTCCACGGGAATACTTTCACCTGTCAGCAGAGACTCGTCCACTCCGCTGCTTCCTGCCAGCACTACCCCGTCCACAGGAATACTTTCACCGGGACGGACCACATAAATTTGTCCTACCCGGACTCTGTCTGCCGGAATCTCTTTCTCCTGTCCCTCTTGCCAGATCCGGGCCATTTGAGGCACTTTTTTCACCAGACTGCGCAGGGCATCCGTGGTTTTACCCTTGGAACGGGCCTCCAACAGTTTTCCCAGAGTAATCAGCGTCAATATCATAGCCGCCGACTCAAAATAAAGTCCATACCCATGTATGCCGTCATGGCCCATAGGGGATTCATACCGGATTTGGACCAGCACACACACACTGTATACGAAGGAAGCACCTGCCCCCAATGCCACCAGAGTATCCATATTAGGTGCCCTGTGCACCAGTGCATTTAACCCGCTTCTAAAAAACTGTCTGTTAATAATCATTACTATGAGAGTCAATAAAAGCTGTATCACTCCCTGTAGCAAAGGATTAACCGCCAGTACCTCCGGCACCGGCCAGCCCCACATGCCATGGCCCATGGCCAGATACATTAAAAAGCCCAGAAACACCAGACTACTTATCAGCCTGGTAAAAAGCCTTGCCTGCTCCTCATCCTTTTCCCTCTCAGTATCAACACTTATCTGCGCCTCTTTCTGAAGAAAAGCATGATATCCGGCAGCTTCAACCGCTTCCGCTATCTGCTCAGGCGACGCTTCTCCGTCCACACTCATGGAATTTGTAAGCAGACTCACGCTGCAGCCTGTCACTCCCGGCACACCGGAAACTGCCTTTTCCACTCTGGCACTACAGGCTGCGCAGCTCATTCCCGTTACCGTATATTGCCGCATACCATACCTCCTCTCTCCTGCTCCCATGACAGGCAGATAATCACTCACTCCATTATACTACTTTTGAGTCCAAGGAACAAGTTACACTCCCCCGTTAATCGCAACCCACCTTCTCGCCAGCCGGCCTCATCCCTATTCCTACTCACGGTCTATTACACTTGGCTTTGTCAAAAATAGTAATAAATACTTCTAAGGATTCCTTTTACAAATCCTCAAATAATGGTATGATAATTCTGTATTTAGCACATGTATCCCGTGCTTGAAAGGATTCCTATATGAAATATTTTAAACAATTTATGATTATTCTAAGCATCACTTTTGTGGGAGAATTTCTCAACACCGTCATTCCACTGCCCATACCTGCAGGTATCTACGGCATGGTGATTTTATTTGTCCTGTTGCAGACCGGCATCCTGAAGCTTTCTGCCATCAAGGAGACCTCCGATTTCCTGTTAAAGGTGCTTCCCGTGATGTTTATTCCTGCCGGAGTAGGACTGATAACCACCTGGGACAGACTGCGCCCGTTGCTGCTTCCCCTGCTTTTTATCATTGTTTTTTCCACCTTTACGGTGATGATATCTTCCGGCCACGTGACACAATTTCTGATTCGAAAGGGTCATTCTGCAAAAAAGGGAGGTGCCACACATGACAACCTTGAATGATATTCTGGCCCACTCCCTGTTCTTCGGTGGTGCGGCCTGCCTGCTGACTTATCAGCTGGGCATCCTCTTGCAAAAAAGAATAAAAAGTCCGTTGTTTAACCCTCAGGTGTTTTCCATGGCAGTTATTATTATCTTTTTACTGCTTTTTGACGTGGACTATGAGACCTTTGATTACAGTGCCCGCTACATCACCTGGTTTCTGACCCCGGCCACCGTGTGTCTGGCCGTGCCCTTATACGAGCAGTTCCATCAGCTTAAAAAGCATTGGTTTGCCATACTGACCGGCATCCTGTCCGGTGTACTGATCAGCGCCGTCACCATCCTGCTGACCTCCATACTGTTTGACATCGGCCATGAGCTCTACGTGTCCCTGCTGCCCAAGTCCATTACCACCGCCATCGGCATGGCTGTATCTGAGCAACAGGGTGGCATCGTAGCTATCACCGTAGCCTCCATCGTAATCACCGGCAATCTGGGCAACATCGCAGGCCCCGGCATCTGCCGCCTGTTTAAAATCACCGAGCCCATTGC